>SKHI01000009.1 GCA_007117065.1 Candidatus Woesearchaeota archaeon | reverse complement strand
TTATACTCGCGAGCAAAAGACCAGAAAACAGAGAGGTTATACTTAAAATCAATAGGGCGAGAAGGATCTTTCTTATGAGACATCTAATTAGAGACGATTGACGATATATAATGTTAACGCGTATGTTTAAATAATTCCATACCATTCTATTCTCATGAGCTTTCCGTTTAGCCAATTACTTGTTAACAGCTTAATCATAGGAAGCATTTATGGACTTGTCGCAGCTGGATTCTCATTAATTTATACTACGAACAAAATAATGCATTTTGCTCACGGAGCAAGCGTAGCAGTAGGAGCGTATATGTGTTTTTGGTTGTTTAGCGTCGTAGGACTCCCATTCTGGGCGGCAACACTTCTCACACTCGTTCTTAGCGGACTGCTTGGCTACATTGTCAGACAATTGTTTTATGCACCTCTGCAGCGAAAAAAAGCCAGTAGCGTAATCATTCTCATTGTATCAGTAGCACTACTTATCCTTTTTGAAAACACTATTCAAATCGCTTTTGGAGCAAACGTAAAAAGCTTTCAACTCTTTGAGATAACAGCAGGACTGAGTATTCTTGGAGCACGAATAACACCATTACAAATAACAATTATTCTTACGAGTGCAGTGCTCTTACTCCTGCTCTTTCTCAGCCTCAAATATACACGAATTGGAAGAGAAATGCGCGCAGTAGCCGATAATCCTGAACTTGCAAACATACAAGGAATACGGGCAGAACAATATATGACAATAGCATTTGTTATTGCAAGCGTTCTTGCAGGACTTGCAGGAGTACTCATTGGACTTGAGCAAAACCTACAACCAACGATGGGAACAAACCTCATGATAAAAGGATTTAGCGGAGCAGTCATTGGGGGAATAACAAGTGTACCAGCAAGTATTGGGGGAAGCTACATCGTAGGAATAGTAGAAAACTTTGGAATATGGTGGTTGCCAAGCGGATGGAAAGACGCTATTACATTCACACTCCTTTTCTTATTCCTTCTCTTTAGACCGCAAGGGCTCTTTGGAAGAAAAACAGGGGTGCGCCTATGAACGCCTATCTCACACACATACTCATCATTATCTGCATATACATTATACTTGCAGTAAGCTATAATTTTCTCCTTGGAAATGGAGGAATGCTCAACCTCGCCCCAATAGCACTCTTTGGAATAGGAGCATATACGTCAGCAATAACGACAATGCAACTCGGCATACCATATCTCAGTGCGCTCCTTCTTGCAGGAATAATCAGTGCAATTTTTGCAACAGGTCTCATGTACTCGACAAAGCATGTGAAAGGAGACTACCTAGCACTTGCAACACTTGGATTTAGTTATGTAGTAGTAAACATACTCCTTAATTGGACAAGCGTCACGAGAGGATCGCTTGGCATACCAGGAATACCAAAGCCAAGCATATTTGGGATAACCATCAGCACAAACATACAGTATCTCATCTTTGTAGGGGTCTTGGCAGCAATAACAACACTATGCATACATCGCGTAAGTACAAGTCGCTTTGGACGAGCAGTAGAAGCCTGTAGAGATGATGAAGAAGGAGCGAAAATGATGGGTAAAAACACGTTTTCGATACAGCTACAAACAAACGCTATAAGCGGATTTTTTATGGGAATTGCAGGCAGCGCGTATGCACACTACATCAGCTTTATTGATCCAGGAAGCTTTATGCTTCTGGAACTCATTCTTCTCCTCACAATGATTATTGTGGGGGGATTGGCAAGCACAAAAGGAAGTGTTACTGGAGTAATACTCATTATAGTACTTGGAGAAGCCCTGCGATTCATAGACCTTCCAAGCAGCGTGCTCGGACCACTGAGACAAATCATTTATGCAAGCATACTCATACTCATACTGATGAACAAACCAAAAGGGCTCTTTGGGAGGACGAGCATACAATGAACATACTAGAAATAAACAACCTGCACAAACAATTCGGAGGAGTATATGCAGTCAAATCACTTACGTTCGCAGTAAAAAAAAACAGTATTACCGCGCTGATAGGCCCTAATGGATGTGGAAAAACAACCGCATTTAATCTGATTACAGGATTTCAAAAAAAAGATGCAGGAACAATACAATACGCACAACAAGACATTCCACAACAGCCACACAACGTAGCACAAAAAGGAATAGCACGTACCTTCCAACACCCCAGACTCTTTGAAACACTCACTGTGTACGAACATCTACAACTCGCACTCAACACTGATGACGACACCCTACTAAGCGTTTTCATCAGAGAAAAAAATTGGCTGACAGAAGCAAGACAAGCACTGGAGAAAGTGGGCTTTAACAACACTCTTGATACAGTAGCAAAAGACCTCTCATACGGACAAAGAAAACTCCTTGACCTTGCAATAGCACTCGCTAGAAAACCAAAACTCCTCCTTTTAGACGAGCCAGTGGCAGGAGTAAACCCACAACTACGCACACAAATACGCGAAGTGATACATACAATACACAAAGAGGGAACTACAATACTGTTTATCGAACACGACATGCAATTCGTAGGAAAAATAGCGCAAACAGTACATGTAATGAATCAAGGAACACTGCTTACAACAGGGACGCCAAAAGAAGTACGAGAAAATCCCGCAGTGCTGGAAGCATATCTTGGACAATAAAACAAAAAAATATATAAAGTATAAAGTATAAAGTATATTTATGAGTACCACTATAAAAGTATCAAACGAAACAAAAAGATTACTAGATATAAAAAAACAAGTAACAAACAAAACATACGACGAAATAGTACAACAAACACTTCGAGAACAACTCAGCCTCAAAGAACATTACGGAAAATACTCTCTTGGAGGGTGGAACAAAAAAGAAGACCGAATGAACCTCGATGAACGTCATTGATACAAACATACTCATAGACTATTTTGAAGGAACACTCCCAAAAAAATACGTATCCTTACTCGCATACAGTCACATAAGTACGATTACCCTAGCAGAACTCGCAGACAAATTCGAAAGAAAAAACATCTCGTTTACAAAAGTAAAACCATTTCTTGAAAGCAACTTTACCATACTCCCCATCACGTTTGAAATAGCACAACAAGCAGCAAAAATAAAAAAGCAACAAAGAAAAAAACACCCAAAATTTGGGATAAGCGACGCAATAATACTTGCAACAAGCAAACAACACAACCTACAACTCTATACAAAAGACTACGATTTTGCAGGAGAAGCAACAATACTAGATTATTAACAACACAGTACAGAAACTATAAAAACAGCAAAAAAAATATGCATACATGAACCTGCTCACATTAACCAAAGTAAGCGCACAGTATGAGGACACCCCTGTACTCAAAGAAGTAAATATCACTGTACCAAAAAAAAGTATTGTGAGTTTAATAGGACCAAATGGGGCAGGCAAAAGCACTGTACTGAAGACAATATTTAGTATCGCTCAACAAACAGCAGGAACCATTACATACAAAGATGAAGACATTACGGCACTACAGACGCACGAGCTAGAAAACAAAGGAATACGTTATCTCCCACAGGGAAGAATAAACTTTACAACACTCACAGTAGAAGAAAACCTCCTTCTTGCAAGCCCGGATGAGGAAAAAAGAGAAGCGATGTACAAACAGTTTCCTGCACTAAAAAAACATCGAAAAAATCTAGCGTATAATCTCTCAGGAGGAGAACAACAACTCCTCGCACTCGCAAGAGCACTGATGAACGAACCGGAACTCTTACTTCTTGACGAACCAACACTAGGACTCAGTCCAAAAGCCGTACAAGAGCTTTTTACAATAATACAAGAACTACATAAAAAAGGAATAAGCATTCTCATGGTAGAACAAAATGCCAAACAAGCGATACGCATTAGTGATTACGTATACGTGCTCGAAGGAGGAAGTATTGCTTTAGAGGGAGGAAAAGAAATACAACAACACCCAAAAATAAAAAATATTTATCTTGGCGGAGACTTGGAAGAATAAAAATACTGTTTTAATATGAACTTCTTCGCAGTTTGCGAACGATACTACTTATGTCTTCACAGAACAGAATACTACCTCTGCTTTCTCGCACAGAACGCATATACTCTTTCATCAAGAAACATTTAGTCTCGATACCGTAAAAAAATATTATTGCTTTTCATTAAAACTACGGAATATCATTTACCTTCATGTTCATTATTGGATAATATATTTACCGCCTGAGAATAGTTTTCATAAAGAAATTGCAATGCTGCTCTGGACGGAGGATGGAATTCTGAAATAGGCCTGGTAATTAATTTTTTTATACCTTCTTCATCGTTATCGACAAATAAAATATCCGAATATTTTTTAGAGCGCAATTCATACGAATCCTTATTAATCCTTGTTATAAACAAAAATATTGTCTCTAAAATTCTTGGAAAATGATACATTCCAAAAGGAATTGTCTCAAAATAACAATTGTTTATATCATAATCTTGAGTTATATTTTTTTGTGCTATTTTTATAAGAGATATTCGTTTTAAATCATCATAATCACTAAAACCACCAGGCAGCTCATACGTATTATTCGGCCAATCTCCAAAAAAAGTTCTCTTGCCTAAAACGAGTTTATTATCGCGAGATATAAAAATATTTACCGTAACAAACGCATTAGGTATAGGACGACAATTATGCTCTAAGAACAATTGATTATTCGATCGTATTGAAACAACAGTTTTATAGTCAATATTTTTTGAGACGGAGATAGTCTTTTTATTAATATCAATATGTTCGATCTGTAGAGATTTTCCATTAAACAGATGTTTCCCGCAACTATTCGCTCGAGATTGCAAATACATCCAATTACTCTGCATTTTTGATTCACATTCCATGCCGCAAGATATCTTTTGACCTGGAACAAGAGATAAATTGAAATCTTTAATAGTTCCATCATTTATCCATATCACATCGATTATTTCAGGTAGACGAATATCATTGTTTTTGTACGAAATATTTGATAACATAAATTCTCATTCCTTGAGATAACCGCCCTTTTTAAATGTTGTGTTTGTATTAATTGATCCTTGAT
>SKHI01000021.1 GCA_007117065.1 Candidatus Woesearchaeota archaeon | reverse complement strand
AGTTGACTTACGTTGTAACTAAAGCTGGCTCCCTTCCCAAAAACTTTTCCAGCTAGCTACCGTCTCATAGGCAAGCTTTTTTATATGTGCGCTCGTTAGTATCATTCATATGAAAAAGAATATTCAGCTTCTCTCACCTTCAACATACCGTATCCCTCAAGACGAAGAGATGCTTGTTGAAGGAAGACTTTTTCTCACTGAAGAGCTTTTTTCTGCAGTCGAGGAATCGGCTATTCAACAAGTTCGTAACGTTGCTTGCCTTCCAGGTATTTGCGGTTGCTCTATTGGCATGCCAGATATGCATGTAGGATACGGATTTACTGTGGGTGGGGTGGCGGCGTTTGATGCGAAAACGGGTATTATTAGTCCAGGAGGTATTGGCTTTGATATTAATTGTGGTGTTCGTATGCTGGCCTCAGACTTGGATGAAGGTACTGTACGTCCGTTAATTGATCCGTTACTTGAGTTATTATATCAGAAAGTTCCTGCAGGTGTGGGATTAAAAAGCAGTATTTCTCTTTCGGAAAAAGAACTTGAGGCTGTCTTGAGTCAGGGTGCTCAATGGGCGCTAAAAAACGGGTATGCGCTTTCTGAAGATTTGTTACGAACAGAAGAAGAAGGGATGTTTTCTGCAGCTAATCATTCCTATCTTTCCGCGCAAGCAAAAAGGAGGGGTCGTAACCAATTAGGTACGCTTGGTGCAGGAAATCATTTTTTAGAAATTCAAGTTGTCGACCATATTTTTGAAGAATCAACTGCTTCGCTTTTTGGTTTTTCGCACGTAGGTCAGATAGTTGTTATGATACATTGTGGCAGCAGAGGTGTTGGTCATCAAGTATGCACTGATTACTTACGTCTTATTGAGGAAACCTATACCCAGGTCATTAGTGCGCTGCCCGAGAAAAATCTTGCGTACGCTCCAATAGACAGCGACATTGGTTCACGGTACTATGCTGCCATGTGCGCAGCAGCTAATTTTGCCTTTGCGAATAGGCAAGTAATAGCGCATCGTGTTCGAGAGGCCTTTTCTCGCTTATTTCCTCAGTCTTCATTACGACAAGTATATGATGTTGCTCATAACATTGCAAAAAAGGAGCTTCATGAGATTGATGGCGTATCTCAAGAAGTGATTGTTCATCGAAAAGGAGCTACGAGAGCATTTCCTGCCGGGCATAAAGATGTGTGTGCTGAATATCGGTCTGTAGGGCATCCTGTTCTTATTCCAGGCAGCATGGGAACTTCTTCATACGTCCTTGTTGGTACGCCGGAGGCTATGCATGTTTCCTTTGGAAGTTCTGCACATGGTGCTGGTCGATTAATGAGTCGAACGCAAGCGAAAAAATCTTTTTCAGGCCCTCGAGTGGTATCTGAATTAAAAAACTCTTCAATTACTGTGCGCGCATCGTCTCAAAAAGGGGTGGCTGAGGAGGCTCCTGGGGTGTATAAGGACGTGGATGCGGTCATTCAAGCTACTGTTGATGCGGGAATTGCTCGTCCGGTGGTGCGTCTCAAGCCCCTGGGTGTAATCAAAGGATAATTTATTCTGTAACAATATTACAATGTGTTGTATAGTCAATGAATATTGGCTCACAGCCTTTTTTTGTGCCTTCATCTATGATGATGTCTGCTACTGCGCTTATGTCTGGGTGTGCTTGCTCTATGCACGTCATCAACTGTTCTGCTCTCCTGTTGGCACACGTACTTACGATAGGTATGCCCATTCTGCTCACTACTGTTCGCATCCAGTGATTTGGAAAGCGTATACCAATTATTTTTGTTCCTAAATGCACTTCGTGTGCAAGATCGCTTGTTTCTTTAATGTGTGTAATGAGTGTCACGTCTCCTGGGAGGTGTTCATATGCTTCTGTTGGTAGTTGTGTGTGCTGCTTTATCCATTCAATGTTTGGTGCTATTACGTTAAACGGATGCGTCTGCCAGTGTTTTACGAGTCGTATTTTTTGCACTAATGCTTCGTTTCGCGCATCACAACCAATATTATACCCATTTTGTGTGGGGTGTATAAACAGTTTTTTTTTGAATAAGGGAATGTAATACAGTTTTTGTTCTTCAATATCTTCTTTTCGTATAATCATAAAAAAAGAAAAAAATTCTGTGTTTATAAGAGTTTATATGAAAAAATTATTTCTTTTATATTTATGAGATGTATGCTTCAAGGTATCCTCTCATAAACCCTTCTTCTTCCGGATGAATCGCATCTTCTTCCAAAGACTCGATAATGGTTTCTGTAAGATAAAATTCCATTAGTAATACCTCCGCTGTTGCAGACACTTGCGCGTTTCATTTCTTATTTGTACGAAAGCTATTTGTTCTATTGTTTTAGTTGTGAGATCCATGTCGATCACCTCAAGAATATTTTGTTCTTAGTTGCTTTAATAGTCTGCGAGCGTGTTTGTCCAGTGAAATTTATATATGGCCGTGCATTCTTTTTGAGTATGAAATTTTTTAAACGTCTAGCTGGACTTGGTCTTACGCTTGTAGCAAGCGCATTACTCATCTTGTTAGGAGTAATTTATTTCATGATCACAGTGTGGATTGTGAAACTAGGTGCTTCATGGGCGCAAGTTGCAGTTGAAGGAAGTACAATTGTTCTCACGGCAGGAATAGTAACTGCTGCGGCAATGATTGGTTCTGCTCTGCAAAACTAGAAATATTTTTTTATATTTTTTTATTTTTCAAATAATCGTAATGCCCACGTTAGCGCAGATGTTACGCGATAGGTAACTGTTGCGCGGATGGTTTGTGCTTCTACCTGAACACTTCCCTGGCTGCGTAATTGATGATAGGTGCTCATTGGTGTCTCTGAAAAAAATACTTCTGAAAGGATGTCTACGGAATCAACATATATGTAATAGGTGTATTCTTGTTGCTCTGTGCATATAACTTGGGTAACTACTCGTTGTGTTATTTCTATAAATACAGTTTCATTTCCTGTTGTTATCTGAATTTGTTCATTACGTACTGGGACTGTGTGAGGAACTGTCTTTGCCTCTATGTCTATTGTATCAACAAAGAATGTGCACAGAGTTTCGCTTGCCGAAACAATTCCAATACTGCATATAAGTATAAATGTATATGCGATTATTTTTTGCATGTGTTTGTTTTTACCTGGGCATTTTTAATTGTATCGATAAATAAAATCGTCCTGAATCATCTGGTGTATGAATGGTATAAGCCAGTTAGTAAAGGGGGTAACTATGCACATGAATATGATTATTTTTCGTATTGTATGTTTTGATATCTTTGTTGCGTTGCCGTAACTTCGTGCATTCCAATACAATCGTTCAGTTAGGTTCATACACTGTTTATTCTTTTGCGCTTAAAAACCGTTATTTGCGTGCGTGTCCAGTGCTTATGTAGTTTGTATGGATATACGTGTACAAGAGAGGTATGTGTTGATAAATGTAGAGAACGACTTGTTTTACGTACGCATCATCTGCTATTTTATTCGTTTTATAATCAGTTACTGCTTCCCAGTTATCCAACAAAGGTGTATCTTGATTTCGTACGATCTTATTAAACAATATTGTGTTTGAAGCAAACTCGTTTTGAATACATTCTTTATGGTCTGTGCTCATGCTTATTACTATATCTGCTTGCTTCAAATGTTCTTTTGTGAGTTTTGTTTGCTGGTGCTCATCAGTGCGTATTCCCAGGTATGTAAGTGTCTTTTTTGTTTGTGGATGTATATTTTGTGGTTTAGCGACGGTTCCTGCTGAGGCGACATTCCAGTTGCTTTCTTTATCTGCGATGTACTGTTTAAGAACAAGCTCAGCAGTCATACTTCTAAATACGTTTCCAGTACAAACAAAGAGTATGCGCATACACTCTAAAAAGAGAAGGTTTATATAATTCTTTCTTTCTGTTTCGTTTATGGATTTCGATGATGAGTTTGAATTCGATGAAGATAGTGATGCATTAGATGACTACGACGAGCCTATCGAAGAAGATTTTGAAGAAGCGCTCGAAGATGATGAAATCGATCCTATCGAAGAAGCGTTTGAGCGCGGATACGAGGAAGACGAAGACGAATCTTTTGGAAACTAAACGTTGCCTTACTGATTACTTTGACGTCCAGTGTGCTCAAAAAATTGCTTCACAAATAGTTTTTGTTCATTCTTCTTTTCCTAAAGAACAATTTGTTGCTCACATATCGTCTCAGCTCAAAGAAAAAATGCTTCTTGCTCGTCAAGACGTTTTTGCGCAGGCACTCGAAGTATTTCTTCCTTTTTCTTATGAAAAAAATCTTTTGCTACTCAATAAAATTCTCGGCCATCCCCTTCCTACAGAGTCGGGCATGTTTACATATGGATATTGGCTCTGGCCGATAGGAAGATATGTTGAGCGCAACGCTCTTCTTGCCCCAGATGAGACTGTACAGTTCGTTCATGCTCTAACCCAGCGTTTTACTGGGGAGTTCGCTTTACGCCCTTTGATTACTCATCAGCCTGAATATCTTCTTCGCGCTCTTTCGTCTTGGGTTATTGACGAGTCAGTTCATGTTCGTCGGTGCGCGAGTGAATGTGTGCGTATTCGTCTTCCTTGGGCAAAAAAACAACGTTCAGTTTTACAACATCAGCACCTATATTTCAGCCTTCTTCTGTCTCTAAAACATGATTCCAGTCGTTTTGTACAAAAAAGCGTAGCAAACAACATAAATGACTTATACAAAGAAGATACGAGTCTTGCTCAGAAGCTTGTTGCGTCGTTTAACAAAGATGCTTCCAAACACACGCAGTGGATTATTCGTCATGGTTCGCGTTGGTACAGAAAACAGCAAGCCGCTGGCGGGCTGTGATGTCTTTTTGCGTATCTGTTTTTAAGGCAAAGAATCACTTTTTGCAAGAAAGGTAAGTTCTCGCTCGACTCCTGTGCGCGTTATATAGGTGCTTGATTCGCTCATAAAGCCCATGTGGCCTAGTCGTTCTTTCCAATGTTGATAATAAAATAAGGTTGGTTGATAGATTCCGTACTGGTTCGGTTTTTGATTCTGTGAAGGATTATCTAGAATGCATAGTCCTCGTTCGTCAAGAAGTGAATATGCTTGCTGTAATACTGCTTTCTGTTCTAATTCTGTAAAATCTGCTATAACGGTCCATGGAAACAGTATTTTGTCAAACGTTTGTTTACTTATCTTTTGTATTGGTTGCTTGATAAGTTCTACCCTTGGTTGCTGTCCTGCCAGTTTTTGAAACATTTCGAGATACGCTGCATTCGAGTCTACTCCTGTATATTCGATATTATGTCTTTGTATGAGGGGCAATCCTATCCTTCCGGTGCCGCATCCAACTTCCAGCACTCTGTCTCCATTGGATATATATTTTGATATCTCTTCAAGATCTGACGGGGGGTCTCCAAAGGTCTTGAGGGCAAATTCTCTTAGCGTCTCACTGCTCAGAGTCGCATAAAATGCATCATTATTCATTATATAGTGAAAAACTATTTGTTTAATTAGGTTTTGTTTTGTGCTTCCAAACTGAATTTAAAATAATTATTTTACGGTTTTATGTCTGCACAATCTATTTGAACTGGTTATATATTGGATGTGGCTATGGTTGTTGAACCTTATAAAAATGTCGTTAATCCTGAATTTGTTGTGAAGAGGAGCAAGAGGCAAATTGGCGATGAAATCCAAATAGAATATTCTATGAAAGGTGATGTTGAGTGGATTTCTTGGGCTTTTAAAAAGTATCTTACAAAAAGTAAAAATAAACATTTTCTCCTTTATTGGAACAAGACTTCTGATATAGAAAACGGTTTTATCGTTGAAAAAGTTCCTATTTTGGTTTTCTCGTCGGTAAGCTTGCTGAAAGCACAACGATTTCATGGACCTGATTATCATACTCTAGATATAATTCTCAGAGGAAATCCTGAGCGCGACACTTTTAAAAGGCTAGATGCTTATTTCTTCAATACTTATAAAAATACCACTTATAAAAAGTAACTTTATATACTTTATTCCTTTTCTTCAATTATGAGTGTGAACGCGCGTATTATAACTCCTAAAGCAAACACTGCTGTCAATTACCGTATCCGATTCAAAGTATCGTCTGTAGATTTTTCAACAAGAGGTGATTTTTACTCGTATGTTTCTGCACTCAATGACTATGTATCGAAGGCTTTGTCTGGAACACATCGAAAGTCGTCATCTCCTGACCCTGATGCGCAAAAAATAACTCATCATTTCCATCGATACGGTACTTCAATACTCAATCCTCTGCAGTCTATTACTATTCACGTTGCTCCCGACCGATCAAATCAAGGTACTCTTACTTTAGATGTGTTAATTAAAGGAAGGCCTAATCATGAATTTATGCGTATTGTAGAGCAGCTAAATACAACATATTTTGGGGTTGATTCATTAGAGGTTCGTCTCAAGTCGTCTTACAGTTCTAATCATCATCCTTTACCGCACGTTTCATTACAGTTTCTCTAACGCAAAGCTCTTTTTATCAGTATGTTATTCGTAAGTGATATAAAGAACTCTTATTTTCTGCTGTGAAATGAAATATCTTTACTATTTTCGTCTGAGTTTTTCCGAGTCTGTCGCGTATCGATTTTCCATGCTTCTCTCTTTGATCGTTGCTCCTCTTACTGTTATTATTCAATTTTTTGTGTGGCGTGCTCTCCTGAGTACACAAGAGCGTATTGTTGGTTTTACTCTCGACTCTATTGTCATCTATTTTATTCTTGCAAGTCTTTTGCAATATTTTGTCTATACTGAGGTTATAGATTTGTATAAAGAGTATTTTGTTAAAGGAACGCTTACCCGTGATTTGTTACGCCCGGTTTCTTTATTTCCGTTATATCTCTTCTGGTCTATGGGCGGTCGTTTTCTTGCAATACTTATTGAAATTCTCCCTCTCGTTCTCGCTTCGGGCTTTCTTCTTGGTTTTGGCGCTCTCGTTCCTGCTCAGAGTCTGTTGTTTTTTTTGAGTTTGCCCATCGCATATCTATTGTATTTTTCTTTAGCGTTCTTGCTGGCGCAGACAGGTTTTTGGTCTAACCAGTTACATGGTATGAAAATGGTTTTTTTCATGATTTTTTTGATGGGGACCGGTTTTGCTTTTCCCTTATCTATTCTTCCTGAATTTTTGCAGCTTATCTCCCTGTATTTGCCATTTCAACACGTTATCTTTGCTCCGGCAATGTATTTCATTGGTGATTTCTCTCTTGCTGGTTCTTCTGCTGCGTGGATGAATTTATTGCGGGGTATTATTTGGGTGTTTATCCTCATACTTCTTGCGTTGTATGTTCAGCGGAGAGGGCTTAATCGATATCAGGGTGTTGGTCAATGAAGAAATGGTTTGTTCTTGAAAGATTTATGTTCAGCAGAGAGGTAAGTAGGAGGTTAGCGTATAAGTTTGATTTCTTCTTTTCACTATTTACTATTAGTATTTTGCAGATAATTATTCCTCTCTACGTTCTCCTTCTCTACGGGGTAAGTGATGGTTTTCCAGGCTGGTCTGTTGGTCAGGCTTTACTGCTTGTCAGTTATATTAGTTTAGGTGAATCAATTAGTGCTGTTTTTTTTCAGGGTATTATATGGAACACTGTTGATAATGTAAAAAAAGGCACCATGGATACGTGGCTTCTTGCTCCAATGCATCCACTCGCTTATTTTATTAACCGATCGGTTGATGTTGAGGATACAGGAAAAATTGTTACGAGTGCTGCCATGACAGGTTACGCGTTGTTTCTTCTAGAAGCTACTATTCTTGAAATTGCATTTTTGCTCCTCTACCTTATTGTGCCCATAGTATTTTTTACCACTCTTGCCATTCTTGCTTCAGCAACCAGTATCTTGTTTATTGACAGTTATCGCATATACGAGTTCGTCAACCTCACAAGCTTTCTCTCCAAATACCCACTCAGTATCTATCCTGCTCTGGTACAAACGCTTTTTTTCACCCTCGTTCCTTTAGCGGCCATAGGGGTTGTACCTATTCTTCTCTTGTATCAAAGCGCTTCTTGGATTCTACTTGCTTCAGCATTGGTTGTTTTTGTTTTATGTGCTCTTTCTATTTTGTGGTGGAACAATACACTTAAAAATTATGGGAGTGCAGGGGGATAAATATGGTTGATATTATTCGTGTACAGAACCTTTCGAAATCTTTTCGAGTAGCAAAACGAAAAGAAGGCTTAAAAGAGGCTATTAAGAGTATTTTTTCTCGAGAGTATACGACAAAGCAAGCGGTTAAGGATGTTTCTTTTAGCATAAAAGAGGGAAGCATCGTTGGTTTACTCGGGCCTAATGGTGCTGGAAAAAGCACTACTATTAAAATGCTTACAGGGATTCTTTCTCCTTCATCAGGAACGGTTTCTTGTGCGGGCTTCAACCCATTTACTCAACGGAAGGAATATGTGCGACATATTGGGGCATTGTTTGGACAGAAAAGTCAACTCTGGTGGGATTTGCCTGCTATTGATGCTTTTACCCTTGCTCAACACTTATATGATATTCCGCGTGCAGAATTTCTTTCTCGCAGAGATGATCTTATCAAGCGTCTACGCGTTGAAGAAGAGGTGTATCGTCCAGTACGTAATTTAAGTTTAGGGGAGCGTATGAAGTGTGAGTTTATCATGGCGCTCTTGCATCGTCCTAAAATCGTATTTCTAGATGAGCCGACTATTGGTTTAGATGTTTTTGCAAAAGAGCATATTCGCGAATTTATTTTGTATGCGCAAAAAACTTTTGGAACAACATTTATCCTTACTACTCACGATATGGATGATATCGACCATCTCGCACAACGAGTCATTATTATTAATCATGGAACAGTAATTTTTGACGACTCTCTAAGCGCATTACGCGGCCAAGCAAATATGGTAAAGAACGTACGACTCGTTACTCAAACGCGTCTTCCTTCTTTGCGACAAAAAGGGGTTTCTTCAATCGCTCGTATTAGTCCGTATGAAGCGTCCATGCGCCTTGATACCTCCATTCTTTCTTTACAGGAATTTATTACGCGTATGACTCAAGAAACTGTTCTCATAGACCTGGAGGTCAGTAGAGCTAGTGTTGAAGAGATTATTAAACAACTCTATCTCTCCTAGAAAAGAGATACTATTAAATTCTTGTATAGCTTCTCGCGTGTGTGAAACGCATACCGCTAACGCAAAGAAATCGTACATACCAGATTCCAGTTGATGATGGATCTGTTGTTTCTCGCGAGTATGTTTCAGATATAGGTCGGGTATGTACCAGATATACAAAGGCTGATGGGAATATTACTTTTGCATTTATTCCGACGTCCTCGCGCATACCGATAAATCAGATAATCTACGCGAAGCTTTCTGCTAATTCAGAATATGAAACACAAGTTCTCATGAAACCAGGGGCTAGCTTTACAGAACTATACCTGCATTCTGATTCATATCGCGTTTTTGGAGGGGACCCTTCACCGTCTGATGTCTCAGATATAGTTAATCTTATCGAGAAAATACTCGGATTTCCTCAGATACAGCGATCAATGAATCGTTGGGAACACAAGCGTGTGGCATAAAAGAACAATTATTGTATACGCCGCGACTGGGATTTGAACCCAGAAGACCCGAAGGTCACAGGTTAGCAACCTGCTGCCATACCAGATTAGGCGATCGCGGCTTATATCCTGGTAAACTCTCTCTTGCTTAAAAAGATAACGTCTTTAAAGGGAGCAGTGCATACCTCTACTATGCGTCTCTGGTTTGCTCTTTTTTGCTTTGTTCTTCTCCCTAGTCTGGCTAGCTCTTTTGTTTTTGATCATACGGTATATCATGCACAGGATGTCTTTCTAGATATCTCTGTA
Organism: Candidatus Woesearchaeota archaeon; assembly: GCA_007117065.1. Taxonomy (GTDB): domain Archaea; phylum Nanobdellota; class Nanobdellia; order Woesearchaeales; family SKIA01; genus SKIA01. The sequence goes on along the minus strand of SKHI01000021.1, from coordinate 7,867 downwards.
GAAAATACTATTTCTTTTTCTTCGAGTCCCTCTCTTCTCGAAATGGAACTCTTCTATTTTCCACAACACCACCAAGGACAGGAACTTCTTGCAAAGCACATATCTCCTCCTGCCATACAGACCAACACATCTCTTCTCTTTTCATGGGATGACCCCTCTGCACCATTATCCATACGCGTTCATAGTACTGTACAAAGCTCTTTTTTACGTCCAGAAATACGTGCCCCCATACTTTTTCCATATACAACAATTCCTGCTGAACTAGCAATGTATTTGCAGAGTGCTGAAATCATTGTTATTACTCCTGAAATAGAGCAAACTGCCGCTCGTATTATTGGCAACGAAACAGATGCTGTTCGCGTCGCTTTTCTTCTGGCTTCTTGGGTGAAAGAACATATTGCATACGAGCTCTCCAGTGTTACTATAGAGGCTTCTCAGACGAGTCAGTGGGTATTAGAGAATCGTATTGGTGTGTGTGATGAGTTAACGAGTTTGTTTATTGCTTTTTTGCGTAGTCAAGGCATCCCTGCTCGTTTTGTAAGTGGAATTGCGTACACAAACCTAGACATTCTTGATACTCCTTGGGGTCCGCATGGTTGGGCGGAAGTATGGTTTCCTGGAATTGGTTGGGTTCCGTATGATGTAACGTATGGTCAATTTGGATGGGTAGATGCCACTCATGTAGTATTTCGTACAAGCGTTGATGCACAAACGCGTGCCGCGTCGTATTCTGTTACTGGTCGGGATACTCGTTTGTTGCCTGGTCCGGTTGAGCGTTTTGTATCGTTAATTAATCGATCTCAAGAAATCACGCCCGATGTTGTTCTTAAGGTAACTCCTGCTCTCGATCGTGTAGGCTCTGGTGGATTTAATCGCATAGACGCGCATGTCGTAAACACGCGTCCGTATTATGTGTCAACAGAGCTGTTTCTTGTTCCCTCTACGCGTATGCAAGTACTTTCGGCGCAGTCAGTTCCCGTTCTTCTGGAGCCGTTCCAGTCTGTTTCTGTACCTTGGCTTGTTCAAGTTGATTCTGATTTACGCAGAGGGCATTCCTACACCTTTCCTCTTCAAGTAGTCTCTCATGCAGGGGTGCGCGCGAACGTTTCTTTTTCTGCTACATCGCACGCTGCTGTTCATGAACGCTCTTCTCTTTGGCAGGATGAGCAGTCTGTTTCTGCCGAACTCATTGATTGTTCTGCTCCTCGTGTAGCGCGGGTTGGAGAGCCAGTACATATTTCTTGTGTTGGCGAAGATGTTTGCATTGGTTCTGTATGTGCTTCTGAGAAAACAGTTGTTTTTGATGCTCCTGGTGTATACACTCTTGTGGCCCAGAGTGCGCTTGCGCGACGAGTGCTTACTTTTAGCGTCTCTCAAGAACCAAAATTAGATTTATCAGCATCTGTTGAGAATGTGTTTCGAGGAGAAGATGCGGTTTTACGTATCGTAGTCTCTGCCCAAAACGAAGTTCCTGTTGAAGATGTCGAGCTTCTCCTGATGCATCCATTATTTGAACAATCAGCTCATATCGGTCTGGTTTCAGACGAGTCTACGTTTGTCCTTACTATTCCCTCCTCTTCGTTAGCTCGACAGAATACTGTTACTATTTCAGCACCGTATGCTTCACCGATTACTGTTTCTTTTGAAGTATTTCCGACCTCGTTTCAGGACAGGGTGTTTTTACTAGTGCATGCAGCATTTGCGTGGTTACAAGAGCGCATATTCTGATAGTACTTTGTCGTAATGAAACATTTATATATTCTGTGCGTATCCACTTGTTCATGTTTGATGGATCATTAGATTATATTCTCAGAGATGCTCCTTTCCCGGTCGAAAATCCGGTTGATGAAACCTTCTCAAAACTGCCCCAAGAGGTTTTAAACGATATAGCTAGGCAGCAACCAACTTTTTCACAACGCTTATTTCGTCTTATGTATAATTTGAGGCCATCAGGAGGAACGTTGAAGCCCGGAGATTATGGATATATTGCTTCTCCTACTGAGCAAAAGATAGCGCGTTACTTACTGAAACAATAATATTTCCAATCTATCTCAGTTGAATGTATTCTTTCTGTGAGCTGTCCTTCATTGGAGTGGCAAATAACTTATTCTTAATAGCAATAAATATATATATGTTCTTCTTATAATGTTATAATATGTCATTAACTACTATTCCTCTTCAGCAAGAAACACGGGATAAGTTGCGTCGCCTCGCTACAAAATCTGAGAGCTGGGATGCGTTTCTTAATAGATTGTATGATCAAGAAGTTACTCGTATACATGCGCAAGTGTTTTTTAATTCTGATACGCTCTCTTTAGATGATGCTCTTAAAGAAATAGATAAATGGTAGTTGAGTTTTCTAAGAAGTTTATTAAATCGCTACAAAAAGTTGTTTCTCAAGCAGAAGCAAAACGTCTTGTACGTAAACTTTCTTCTACGAGTCCTTCTGATGGCGATTTTGTTACGATGGTTTCAGGCATTGTTATTCGTGAAAAACGACTTAAAACATTTCGTTTTTATTTTATTTTTGAGAATGCAAAAAAACACGTTGTTAGTCTGGATGAGCTTAAAGACTTAATTATTCAGTTTGTTGCGTTAAGTAAAAAGAATAATCAACAACACGTTATTGATAAGCTAAAAGATGATTTGAGCCGTTTTGGTTTTCGTATGTAGTGTTTTATCCAAGTTGTGCTCGTTCCCAGAGGTACTGAAAGTAGTTTCTGTAGCTTCGTGCTATTTCTTTATTCTGTATATGGATGATAAGTGGTTTTCCTGTAAGAAGATGTATTGCAATGTTATCTCCCCAAATAGTTGTTGTTGCCTCTGCGTGTACGTCTAAAAATCTTGCTTGTACGTACTGCGTGTATTTGTTCTGTATGATTTTTTCTTGTACGTGTGTTCCGAAAATGATTTTTACATCTACTCCTTGTTCTTGTGCTTTTTTGAGGTAATGCGGTGTTTCATAGAGGAGTACTTCTGCTCCTTTTCCTGTCCCTCCAAAACTATAGAATTCTTTGTGCATGAGTGATTTAGTAAATATTGTTTGTAGTCCTTGTTTGCCTTCGTATACCGTAATGTGGTGATCGTGTTGTTCTTGGGGTTGTATTTTTTTAGCTTCTTGTATGAGTGTTTGTGCGAGTAGTTCTTGTGTTTTAATTGGTTCTAGGAGGTGTTGTGGGTTTGTTGCAGAAAATATTTTTTTCTTCTCCTCTGTTCTGTAATGCACAAGACCGCGTTCTATGAGGCGAGAAAGCACCTGATATACTAATGTTCGGTCCATCCCCAGTCGTTTGGAGAGTTCGTACGCTGTTTGTCGGGGCGTGTGTAATAACTCTGTATATGTTCGTGCTTCGTTTTTTGGTATGCCCAGTTCTTCCAGCCCAGCGATGAATTTCATTGTTAGTTAATATAACAACTCAATACTATATAGTGGTATTTATTTGTTTTGTTTTATGGCGGAGATATGGGTGTACGTAGGAATATACATCGCAGCAGTGTTGCTCGTAGGATTTCTTACGAGAAAAAAAGGTGATGACCAACAGTTTCTTATCGCGAACAGAAACCTCGGCTTTATTGACAGTCTCTCCTCTATTACTGCAAGCAAAATAGCTACTGGGGTAGTTACTACGTATGCTGCTCTCGTGTTCGTATTCGGAGTAGGAGCAATGACGTTTTTTGTTGGGTGGATGTTCGGATACATTCTTTTTTATTTCTACGCAAAGAAGTTGCGTTTATTAAGCGAAAAAAACGGTTTTTACACGTTAGGAGATTATTTTAAGCATCGTTTTGGTCCTCTAGCAGGAAAAGTTATTGGGGTGGGAACTTTTGTATCCTATCTTGCAGCTATTCTTATACAGCTTATTGGAGGATCAAAAATACTTTCGTTAATCACTGGTCTCTCTTATCCTGCAGCCCTTCTTATTCTTGGGGTATCTGTTCTTGTGTACTTGTACGTAGGAGGTTTTTTTGCTACTGTGCGTACAGATACTCTTCAATACATTGCAATGGTGGTGTTGTTTGGAATAATTACTGTTCTCTTAAGCAATCATTTCGTCTATGTGCCTAGCGACTGGACGTTTACCATAGGTGCAGGGGACGCTATTTCTTTTCTCATAGCAGGGCTTCTCATCCCTCTTTCTACTGTTGATTTGTATCAGCGAGTGTTTGCTGCGCGTAGCTTGCCTGTAGTTCGTAATAGCATTATGGGTGCTTCTGCGTTCTTCTTGCTTATTGGCGGAGCAATAACGTTTATGGTACTTGTGATAAAAGGACACCTTACTACTGTAATCGATCCTGACGTGGTTCTTGTTGAAGGATTCTTTGCGCTTCTTCCAGAAGCATTCATCGGACTGGGGGTAATAGCGTTATTTGCGGTTATTATGTCTAGTTCTGACACCTACGCATACACTGCCGCTGCTATTGCTACGCACGACTTAACCACTGGCACTCCGCGAGAACAAGTACGTACTATTAAGCGACTTATTGTCGTACTCTTAATTACTGGGATGATCGTTTCCTTACTCTTCCCTTCAGTAATAGACGCATCCTACCTCTATGTAGGAATAATGATGGTTATTTCCATCCTCGTTCTCTGGGCGTGGATACACAAAAACGCTTCTCAGAAAGTAATTGTGTACGGAGGAGTATTTGGGCTTTCAGCAACGCTTTTTTATGCACTTTTCGTTTCATTAGGGCCTACTATTGCGCTAGTAGAAATATTGTGCACGCTTATTGGATGCTTTGCGGGGCACTTGCACACACACTTTTATAAACCATCATAGATTGTGCTCATATTATGAACGAGTTTGAACGAGTAGTTCCAGATACAAGCGTGCTTATCGAGCGAGCACTAAGTAAACAATTAACAGAGCAATTGCTGTCTGTTGAGCGAATTCTCATCCCCTATCCTGCGTTAAGCGAGCTTGAATCACAAGCAAACGCAGGTAAAGAGACAGGCTTTATCGGTCTAGAAGAAATATCTACTTTGCGAGGCCTTGTCGATACAGAAATAGTTGGTTCTGCTCCGTCGCCGGCAAGTATTAAACACGCACGGGAAGGATCTATGGACGCCCTCATACGACAAATAGCGTACGAAGAAGGTGCTACCCTTGTCACTGCTGATTATGTGCAAGCCCAAGTAGCGCGTGCACAAGGCATTCCTGTTCATTTTGTCGAATTTTCTTATTCTCGTGAAGATCCTTTAGTAGAGTTTTTTGTCGAAGGGGCTATGAGTGTTCATATTAAAGAGGACGCACAGACCATTCGTAAAATAGGACGTCCGGGAGAGTGGGTATTTGAAAAATTAGAGACTGTTCCTTCAGGTTCTCAGGTAGAGACTCTTGCAAAGCGTATTCTAGAGGCTGCTCAACAAAGAAAAGATAGTTTTATTGAAATTGAGCGTTCCGGAAGCAGTATTGTGCAGCTTGGGCGATATCGTATCGTTATTGCTCGTCCACCCTTTGCTTCTCGCTGGGAAATTACGGCTGTTCGTCCCGTAAAACAACTTTCTTTAGATGAGTACGAATTCCCTGAAAAATTCCGTAATCGTCTTTCCAGTCGTGCAGAAGGTATTCTTGTTGCAGGAAGTCCTGGTGAAGGAAAAAGTACGTTTACTCAGGCGTTAGGAACGTTTTATAGTCAGCAAGAAAAGATTGTGAAAACTGTTGAGGCTCCCCGTGACCTCGTCCTTCCTGATGAGATAACGCAATACAGTGCTTCTAATGGTTCTCCCGAAGAAATCCGTGATGTTCTATTACTAAACCGTCCTGATTATACTATTTATGATGAAATTCGTAATAATCAAGATTTTACGTTATATGCTGATATGCGCATGGCCGGTATCGGTATGATTGGTGTTTTGCACGCGAGTAATCCTGTCGATGCCGTTCAGCGTTTCTTGGGTCGTATCGAGTTAGGAATTGTTCCACACGTAGTTGATACTATTGTATTCATTAAGGCTGGAAAAATCGATACTGTCCTCTCTTTACAAATGGTAGTGAAGGTTCCAGCTGGTATGACTGAAGAAGACCTTTCTCGCCCCGTAGTTCTTGTTAATGACTTCTTTGCTGATAAGCCATTATATGAAATCTATACGTATGGAGATCAAACAGTAGTTATTCCTATTAGTGAAGTAGCTGTTTCTCAGAAGAAAAACATGGTCTTAGAGCTGGCTGAATCCGGTGTGCGTGAACACTTACGCCAGTACAATGATGATATTGAAGTTGAGTTAGTAAGCGATAAGAAAGCAATTATTTATGTTCCTAAAAAGGCGATTCCCAGTATTATTGGTAAGGGGGGCGAGAATATTCGTCATCTTGAAGACGAGCTTGGTCTGCGTCTTGATGTACAAGAACTTACCGGTAAGCAGAAGAAAAAAGGTGCTGTTGAATATAAGGTGCGTTCGACAAAAGCAAATCTTACCTTATTTCTCTCTGCAAACTATGCCAATAAAGAAATCGATTTATACGATGATGACGCGTTTATACTTGCTGCCACAACCAGCAAAAAAGCAGAGATTAGCATTAGTTTAAAGAGCTCTCTTGGTCGCCTCGTAAAAGATGCTGCTGAGAAGCGTCGCCTAGTTATTGTGACATAAGCATGTTTATGGTAACAGTACAATAGTTTGTCGAAGTCCTCACTTTGGTAGTATGTGCTTTGTCATTCATTGAATAAAATGCGCTTGATTTGTGTACTGCATTACGTGTCTAAATGTTCGCTCTTGTTTCGCTCACTAGAAAAAGCGTTACTCTTCAAACTCAGTAAGTGTTTAAATCATATATGCTAAGCACATATTAATCAAGAGGGCTTTTAACTCGTAAAAAATCTTGACGAGCAACATGTGTATAAATGGAAGTAGTTTCAAGCTTTGAATGGCCGAGAAGCCGCTGAATATGCTTTATATTAACGCCGTCCTCGAGTAAATGTGTGGCAAAGCTGTGCCTAAGCATATGAGGCGTTACGTGATACGTACTCGCTTTATTTACTATTACTTGAATACTCTTTATAGAGTATTTACCATGTCTTCCTTCAAATAAATAATCTGTGTTAAAATTAGTCTTCGCTAAATACTCAGATAAATATTTTTTAGCTTTAGAACTTAAAATAGTGTACCTGTCCTTTTTTCCTTTACCTTGACGAATCAAAATCGTATCATTTAACATATCCAAATCTTTTCTTTTTAAACCAACCATCTCAGATACTCTGAGTCCAGAAGAGTACATCAAAATGATGATTAACTTATATTTTATATTTCTCGTTCTCTTAATCATTTCTGCAATTTCTTCTCTAGAAACAACTTTAGGAAGGAGCTTTTTTCTTTTAGAAGAAGGAAACGTCTCAGGCGCAAGAGTAATTTTGTTATACTTCAAAAAATAGATGATCGAGGCTCTAACCTGTTTAATAGTGTTAATATCATACTTATCACTTAAATATAGAAAATAGCGCTTAATACTAGAATCATCTATGATAAGAGAATTCTTTTTAAGATAAAATAAAAATTTTCTAATGTTGTACTCATAGTTCTTAATCGTCTTAACACTAAAATTTCTTAGCTTCATGTTCTCTACAACATCTTTAACTAACTGTTCAACGTCTCCCACAACGAAGCAATAAGAAATACTTTTTAAAATGCTAACTAAACCTAACTCGAAAAAATCACGATTTAAACGAAAAAAATAACATCAAGACACATTACTAACGTAATCCAATAGCTGTTGAATGAAATTTTTTGCTGGTTTTAGTGTTTAATGTTTAGATGTTTAATTAGGCAAAAAACTCTAGGGGACGGCTTGCAGCCTCTCGCACTGGTGTGCTCGCCCTCATTCAACAGCGAATGGAAGGTTCCGACTTGCAGTCTCCACCCAACTTT
>SKHI01000010.1 GCA_007117065.1 Candidatus Woesearchaeota archaeon | reverse complement strand
CAAATGGCTGCTGAGCAGAAAAAAATGCTTGCTCTCATCGATCAACCAATACACACAACATTAAAAAAAATGAATGCTGTACTTCGCTTTTCACTCGTTCCTGCACTTTTTCGATTTGCAAAGAACGCTAAACATCTCAGGTTCAATCCTGCAGAAATACCTTCTCAAGAACAATTAGAAAACATACTTTTTTTAGTTCAGCAACATCTACCCAAACTATATTCAGTTTTAATTCATGAACGAAATATCTATATGGTAAAACAAATAGTACAGCTCTACAATCACTTTCCAGATAAATCAATATTCGTAATCGTTGGTGCCGGTCATGTACCTGGGATGACAGAAGAATTAAAAAAGAAAGATATAGAGATAAAGGTCATATGAAACAATTTACTTTTGATACGGATGAATGGAGTGCAATAGCTATTCTTGCAGGAGTAGTTACTATCTTTCTTATTTTTGTAGAATTATTTAGAAAAGAAATATCTGTTTCTATTGTATTGAGTTTTGGTATTTTTTTCTTTATAAGTATATTTTTTGTTGTTTTCATGCACGAGTTAGGGCACAAAATAACAGCTGAATATCTTGGATATGCAGCAAGAATACAGCTTTTTAAAGGAGGGCTCATAGCAAGCATCATTATTACTTTTTACGCATTTGGAAGAATTCCCTTTATCACCCCTAATCAACTTCAATTAGACGCTATACCAAAAAAACGATTGTCAAAAAAATTTAGATATGATAACCCCTCACAACAAGCGTATATTGCTACAGCAGGAATAATTGGTTCGGTACTTGCAATATCTGTTTTACGAATACTCTACGAAGTTACTCAATATGAGCCGTTTATGACAGTAATTTATGGGGCTCTGGTACACGCAGTTTATGGTCTTATTCCCATAGAATTCATTGCAGTACTTAAATTACGCTTCTTTAACAAAATACAATCTGATATTATTCCTAGTGATGGACTCTATATTATACGTTATTCACTTATTCTTTGGGTTTTCTTGTTATCCTTTATACTTATATATGGATTCTTAATTCAACTGCTTACCACAGGAGGACTGGTCGCATCGTTGCTTTTAGCAGGAATAATTACCCTACTCTTTTCTTTGTTTAAAGAGTGATAAGTGTAAAGGTTATTTTATACCCCAGCCAGAACATATATATGTATGATATTGTCGGGTATGTTATTCCAACTGCCAGAAACAGTATCCACAGGCCTAAAGAAGCATCCACAATACTCATCCAATCATAAAACACAATAACTTTTAGTAACAAATACCCAGCAGCATACAGCATAAGTAAGTAATTAACAGGAAAGAACAATTGTGCTATGAGAAGCAATAGTACAAAAAAATCAAGAAGGGTTAATGCAAGAAACATTCTTTTCTAGAAACATAAAGCTTAATAAATGTTTTTTGGTCAACACGTAAACCTGCACGCGTTATTGCTTCAGCGAGTGCTAAACCAGGTCGTTGTTCATCATCAATTACGAGTGCTTTTTTTAATTCAGTTAGAGTATGTGTACAAAGAAATCCTTGATTCAATTTGATAATAACATCTTTTTTTTCTATAGTAACAGAACATGTATTGAAATTTATTTCTATATGTGGATGAAGGGAACATTCGTATAAGCATATTTCTTGAATTACTTGTTGTACAAGTATTTGTTCGTATGATTTTTTTTCTTGAGGTGTTTGTATTTCATACACACGTCCGAGATATGAAACTACTTTTTGTCTTGCAGAACCCGAATCCCAAAGATTTTTAACAAGATACGCGTACAGATATTTTTTAATCCTTTTAACTCTAATAAACATACTATTAGGCACCAGGTATATTTTAAATACGTTACGCATAAAAAGGTGTTTGCACAAAATAACTTAATGGTTCTTGAAACGCTGATAAAGCCCTACGAGGCAGAAATAAATCCGAAAAAAATTTTTATCCACGGCCTAATATATGGAATCGTAGGAATACTTCTTGCATGGTGGGTCTTTCCTCAGTACGCAAGCATTGTATCGGTGTTTTTTATCAGCGCAGCATCCATACCTTTTTTGTACACGCTTATAAAATACGAAGAAGAAAAGGACGTACAACTCCCCCAACAGACTCTTTGGAAAGAACATAGCAAGGCTATTCAGGTTTATTTATGGTTATTTTTTGGAATAATGATGGCGTACACGTTATTTTTTCTTTTCACTCCTGAAATATATCTACAAACACTTTTCGAAGCACAGATAGACACGTATGCACAGATCAATCCAAATAAAACAATAACAGGGCAGATGACGGGAGGGGATTGGTTTCAAAAAATATTCTTTAATAATCTTCGAGTACTTATACTCTGTGTATTATTTAGTTTTTTATATGGAGCAGGAGCAATATTTATTTTAACATGGAATGCAAGCGTTATCGCTCTTGCAATTGGTAATACTGTTCGAACACAACTAGGTGCTATTACTGGTGTAGAAACAGTAACACAATATTTTGCATTAAGTGCATACACTATACTGCTAAGATATGGCTTGCATGGAATATTGGAAATACTTGCATATCTCCTCGCTGGTCTTGCGGGAGGAATTATTAGTGTGGGCGTTCTCAGAAATCATTTTTCTTCAGATAAATATTCGGTATTAGTAATGGACATTACGAAACTGCTTTTACTTGCGGTTTTACTATTACTTCTTGGAGCAATTATTGAAGTGTGGATAACGCCTTACTTTTACCTATAGCTTTTTAAGAAAAGAATATGTATACTTCGTATGAGATTTGTAGCATTCATTCTTTTAGGATTACTCTTTCTTTCTACAGTCCATGCTCTTCCACCTCCTCCACCGCTAACACCTGCCAGCCCAGGAGGTTCAGATCAAACACAGACACAAATAACAACCCCCAATGAAGAAATAATCCAAGAAAACGAGGAAGAAACAATAAACGATCTTCTTTCACAAGAACAATTACGCCAGGAGGATGGCATACAGCACGTGCCAACACAATCAAAAACATTTGTAGTCGCATCTTCTGTATTTATGTTACTACTTTTTTGTTTGCAAATGTTCTTATTGTGGTATGTAAGACAAATACTTTCTTCTACACAAAGGTTGTCGATAGAAGTGTCTGAGATACAAAAAGAACTTCATTCGATGAAAAAAACATCCAAACAACCAACCATCTCTCATGAAGAAAAAATACCTTCTCTTCATATAGAAAAAGAGGAAGGATGGGATGAAGTAGAAAAAATAGTTAATCGAAACACATAAAAAGGAATACTTACGCAGAAGCGGTATGAAACACTTCATAGTAATCGGGATTGTTGGGCTCATGCTCTTAAGTGCATGTACTCAAACATTACCAGATGAGCCACCGTTACCAGGAGAATCTGTGCAAGCAGATATTCTTGGTCAAGCGACTGGAACACAACTAGCAAATTGGTTTTCAAGCCGAAATGTTATGACCGTTCTTCCAAACCCGCTTGTATTTGAAAGACAAAACCAACTTATCGGAACAGAATACGAAGTACTCTTTGTATCAAATCAAGACACAGCAATCTTTAACAGAGGTTACGTGAGTCTTGGTGGAGGAAGATGGAACTCTTTTAACATGCAAGGACAAACACTTGGAGGAAACTGGCTACGAGACTCAGCAACTGCTGAAGTACCAGTAAGACTAGCAGATGTACGTCGAGCTTCAAACGAAGAAGTAGTTGAGAACAACTACGTTTTGACATACACATGTACTCTTCGAGCAAACGCATGGGATTGTCACCAAGGAAGATGGCAAATACAACAATTTACCATCATCACACCAACATGTGAAAAAGGTTGTGACGCAGATGGATTCTGTCTCGCAGTTGGAGAAGTGAACCGACAAGGAACACACATCTGTGCACCTGATGGAAACCTTCTTGCATTACCAGGTTCACCTGCAGCACCAGGAACAACTGGAGAAATTCCGCCATCATTTGATGATGAATTTGTACCAAATCCAAGTCCTGGAGATACTGCAAACCCGCCATCAAATTCTTCATATTCGTATGATGAAGAAATGAAAAACTAAAGACGTACAGATACTTTAGTTTGGTAAATATTTTTTTTATTTCTTTATAGAACTTTTACAATTCCAGGTTTGATTTCGAAAATTTCTCCATCAAGTAAGAGTTGATCAATGATATCTTCAGCAATTTCTCCTAATCCAGACCGTTCAATAACAAGATCTACCCCAGCACCATCACCAGAATCAAGAGAGTTAATTACAGAAATGATGTGCTCTGCTTTATTATCCATAAATTCTTCTTCCTGAACTTCTTCTTCCTGAACAGGAGCAGTATATGAGAATGATTTTATCTCGCCTAACGCTCTTTTTCGAAGTAAAGCCCATAACGGGTGTATCTCACGAATAATTTCAGCGACAACAAATAACTCTTCTTGATATTTCCGAGGCCTTCCAATAACCTGTACAATGCTTCCTGAAGGAATATTCATTCCAGGAATAGTATCATATGTGCGTAAAGAAATTACGCCTGTTCCATCATCTAAAACGAGTTGATTATTAACACGCAATAATGTTCCAATAGAATTAATTCGAGACAGTCTTCCACGAGCACAAACGAGTATGTTAGGCTCCCAACCTTCTTTTTCTTCATACCCTCCTTCAAGGAGTTCTTTTACATAAATAGGAACGGCAACTTGTCGCATGTGAGAGGGAAGAAATACTAGCTTTTAAGATTATTTCATAATACTATAAAATCCAGGTTTAGGTCTGAAAATATCGCCTAATCGATTTAATTTTTCAATAACTTCTTCAACTTTTTCTTCAGAAATACCGCTTTCAACTGCCTTGGCGATAATATCTTCTTCTGAAACGAGTGTTTCACCAGTTAACTCGCTTAATTCCTTAATAATCTTTTTAATCATATGTACTTGATTACGTGTAGAAGCAGTAACTCCAGTGGTTAATCGGTCAATGTCCATTTTACCCGTATCAGGATCAACACCTAACTGTTCTAGACAGTGCATTACAAGACTGATTGCTTTTTTTGCATCATCTTTTGTAACTACAGTACTTAATCTACTACGGGCACTTGCTTCAGATAAACGAATAAGCGCTTCTAATTGACGCGCACTAATGGGAATGGCACTAATACCCTCTTCTCCACTGCCGGAGTTTCTCATTTCAACATAGAAATTTTCTATTTCATTAAGTGCGTCCTCTGAAAGCTTAGGAAATACTCTTCCACGCGCATAACTCACATATTTTCTGAGTAATTCAGTCTCAATGGGAACATCATGAATATCTCCTGTTTGATGAATGCGAAGAATAAAATGAGCCATTTTCCTATCTTTTTCTTCGCCAGGGAGATCTCTGACAGGAAAAATAAGGTCAAAACGGTTAATAAGGGTGCTTGGAAGCTCTATCTGTTTAGCAAGCAACTCGTATGGGTCAAAACGACCGAATTTAGGATTAGCTGCGGCAAGGACGACTGTTTCACATCGTAAGGTTGCTTGAATGTTTGCTTTACTAATAGTTACTGTTTGTTGTTCTAAAGCTTCGTGAAACGCACTTCTATCCTCTGGACTCATTTTATCAAGCTCGTCAATAAAACAAAATCCTTTATTTGCAAGAACAAGAGCTCCTGCTTCTAACGCCCAACCGCGCATGAATTCATCTTTTACCACAGAAGCAGTTAAACCCGCACCACTAGCTCCTTTTCCACTTACAAATCTACTTTTTGGAGCTACTTTGGTTGCGCGCTTAAGAAGTTGACTTTTTCCTGAACCAGGGTCTCCTACAAGAAGAATATGCATATCTCCACGCGTAATAACGCCATCAGCACGCTTCTTTTTCACCCCTCCAAGGAGTTGTAATATCATAGCTTCTTTTATTCTATCATGTCCATAAATACTTGGTGCAAGACTTGTTTTTAATCGATCAAAAGCATCAGGTTGTTTTGCAATGGTATGAATTTCTTCTTCTTCTTCTGGAGTTATGTTAATCTGGCTATAATCTTCTTCAACAGGTTCTATAAAATTACTCTCTAGCACAAGATCAAAACGAATACTCTGGCCACCCGTAGGAAGACTTATGGGTACTTCTTTCAAGTATCCAGTAATTCCCACCTTACTTCCTGGATTCGTTCGTCTATCTGTAATGGGGGCTACGAGGTCTCTATACAAGAAAATGTTTAGTCTTTTTGGTTGTTCTCCTCCGTCAAGAGCATCGGGTGCTTCTTCAAGAACAATTTTTTGTGCATCAACGAGTTCCTTGCTTAAGAGTCGAAATTTTCCCTTACGACCACACTGTCCACATCCACTTGGTTCTCTAAACTTTGTATCTAACTGAAGTACACTAATAATGTTTCCACAACTCGGACACTCAAATCGTGCCGTAGTCACTTGCGGACGAACATCTGTTTTTTGACGCACAATGCCTGTTATTTGAACAAATTTTGCAAGGTGTGTGGAACGAAGATTTCTGATGGCAATATGTTGGCTTTCAGGAAGATTTTTGAAACGAACGTGAAAATCACGCACACCCTCGAGTTGTTCTATAGCGATACTAGCTGCTTTTAAGGTGTTTTCTGGTTCCTCAAGAAGTAATTCAGCAATTTCGGGATTAAATTTAGCAAGTGCATCAAAAGAAGCAACAAGAGCTTTTTTTCCTTGTCGAATGTTTTCTAACAGTTCCGTGTGAAGCGCGAGCTGATAAAATTCTTTAAACAATTCTATTTGTGTTGATGCATCAAGAAGTTCAGACATACTCTAAGAAGGTACTTATTACTTAAATACTATTCTGGTAAATAAGTCCTGTGCACGTATTGCATATGGAACTATTTGAATTCTTCAAGACGATCAACAAGGAGCTCCATTGCTTTGTCCACTTCAGATTCGCTCTTTGTGCCAGTGCAGACAACTTTTCCATTACTAAACAAGAGAAATGTTGCCTTTGCTTCATTAAGCTTATATACTAATCCAGGGAATTGCTCAGGCTCGTATTCAGTGTTTTCTAGCCGCATGGCAAGAACATTTAGATTAAGCTTCATACCAATACTTCCGCTTGCTACAATGTTTTGAACTGTGATTTGAGGTACGACTGTTACCTTTACAGCTATTTTAGCAAGGCTTTTGATGATTTCTTGAATGGCGCGGTCAACTTCTTGCATGTTTCGAGCACCGGTACAGACGACATTTCCACTACTAAAAATGAGTGCGCTTGTTTTAGGTTCTTTTATACGAATAACGAGTCCGGGGAATTGTTCAGGATTATACTCTGTGTTAGAAAGGGTTGCAGCCATTTTTTCAAGCGGTACAGGCGTATCCATGCTCGTACTTACTACGATATTAACTATTTCGACCTCTACGTCTTTATATTTTCCCTTTCCTTTTTTTACTGTCATGTGTGTAATAACCCCCATGTTATTTATAAATACTTATAAACTCGTTTTTTTATAAATGCTTTGTTTTTAAATAAGAGTAATTTGTAGGTGTTTCTCTAAAGGAATAGGAAAACAGCTTTTAATAGCTACATTTCCTTTGGAACTGTTCTTGAGATTGATTGCTTTGTTTAAAACAAATTTAATGAAGATACACACCCCTTTATTTCATGTGGAGTTCATTCATGTTCGCTGATGGATAAATAAGCTTTTAAAGGGTTATATGCGATATATCTTATAAATGAAAAAAGCAGAAATCGCAATAGGTGTAGTGATTGTTATTGCCTTGGGATTGCTTGTTCTTATTTCACTTGCAGTCCTTCTTGTATCGCAAGTAAATCAAGCTGAAGATGGATTGAGCCAATGCACGGATACCTACGGCGGTGTTTGTACACTTCGAACAAGCTGTATAGAGGGTGGTGGACGTGTTATGGGCTTAGGAAGCTGCACCATGGAGCAAACAACAGAACGAATATCAGGAACAAATTGGGCAGGACTCAACTTCGCCCTAGGAGGATCGGCATGTTGCGTATATTAACACTTTTCTTCTTACTCATATGTATTCCAATTGTTTATGCAGTTCCAGCAGCAGATGAAATAGTTACTGTAACAGTTAATCTTCCAGGACAAGACCCTCAAACAGCACAATATGGATTTTTACAACGATGGCAGTATAATGATGGTACAGGATGGGTTACTCTTGAACAAAGCACACCCGTTCATCAAGGACATACGGGCTTTAAATCTTACCTCCTGCAAGAACCTGAAAATAGGGTGCGAGGATACCAATACTTCGTAACTGTTTATCAGCAAAATAATCCGACATTCCAAATTCAATTACCACCAGCAATAATGGATTATCTTGATTCTCCTCATTCATCAGGTGTTGATCTGCCTCCGGGCTTTTTCTTTCTTGAGTCAACTAGTGCTGTATTGACTGGCCAGCACGATTTTACTGGATATACAGGAAAAAGTCCTATAATATTTGTTGCTTCTATTAGTACGATGGAGATCAGATACGATTTTTCAGATTCAAGTTGGCAATTAAAAACAGGTTATGTATTTACAAACATTAGGCCCATTTCACCTCAAAGTGTTCGTCCGCTTCAAAATCTTGATTTTAAAGAAGGTATAGCGTATCTGGTTAATTCTGAAAATATTGAAGCAGTATATGCAAATGAAGAATTCGATTCTTTTGTTAATAGGTATATTCGTGTTGAAGACAATACTATAGTGCGATTACGAATAAATTATATACAGTCAGGTCCTGTACATTCTGTTAATTATAATTCTGTTAATTATGCCTTTGTTCGAGGTAATTGGCGTTATAATCTGCGAGAAGGATTTGGTTGGGTTTCTCTTGCTCAAACTAATCAAGTACCTCTCACTCACGTTGAAATATCATCTCGATTGTATCAAGAGCACTCTACTAATTTCAGAACAGGGGTGGGTTACTTTTTACACTTGAGAAGTCAACAACTAGCAGGGCATACATTTGAAATTCCATTGAATTTAGATAATTCTGAATATCTTGAGGAGTATCGTGCTTCACAGAATATTCCGTCAGAATCGCCAAGTCCGTCTAGTCCAGGATTTATCCCGCCTAATGAAGATGGAACATATGATTTTTCAGAGTTTGGCGGTCAGAGTCCCGAAATAAAGATCGATCCCTCACAATATGGTCTGAGTAGGCGTATAAGATACAATTTTGTTTGGCAACGTTGGGAACAAAGAACACTTTGGTGGGGATCAGTTGATAGCGGTTCATCTGTTTCGAGCGGTCTTGATAGAATATTGCGTAGTTTGAGTTCAAAAGATTTTGTTGAAGGACTTGATTATTTACTAGAAGTTCGAGCTAATCCAAGCGCGCATAATGTACGCGATGTTATTATTCCGGCAAATTTAGTCTACTGGCTTGAGCAACAGAGGCGCCCACAGACTCCACCACCAACTCCAACCACTCCTCCTGTTGCTTCGACACCGCAAGTCCCTGCAAGGCCACAACTAGAAAATAATGATGAGTGTGGACGAAATAGAGATTATCTTAAACTCTGTTACGCCTCAGACGCTACGAACCCAAGAATACCTCCAAATGCGCAACAAGCAATTCGATCATTCATTCAGGAAACTGAAAACACGCCTGGCTTGAACGGGTATTGGGTGTTTCATGTAGCGCCAAATATTCCTCGAGTTAACCAATTACGAGAGGACTCAATTGAACGAATAATGCGTAATAACCTCAGAGATTCAGGCTTACGACATGTATTGCTATATGAATCTCAAACACTTCCTGGAAGACTTTCATCCGCAATATACATTATTCCAGACACCTTTACCGGCACAATACCCTTCTTTAAACCTCCTTCTTCATTGAGAGAGGAAATTGAACAGAGATGGACTCTATTTAGCCAAGGATTTAGTGATGAAGAGATAACCACATTGATAGAACGTATAAGCGATCAGAAAAAAATAGATGTAGAAATAATTCTTAGTCCAAGTGCTGAATTTTTATGGAGCTCAAATACGGAGTCGCAAATGCAAGAACTTAAAGAACATTTAGATAATCAAGGAAACACGCTTCGAGCTTGCACTTCATACCTGCTTGTTGATAGCCAATCAGTAAAACTATTACAATCAACACAGTACTGTACGTTACGTGTAGAGCGCAGAGAATTAACTGCAACGCAACCCCTAGAGCAAACAAGACAAATACTTTCTAGCGCTATGAGATTCACTCCAGAAGTTACGGTAAGGGATCTTCTCTTAGCAGCATACAGGTTTGCAGAGACAGGAGATCTGTTTCCAACAGGACAGTATGAGACGCAAGTAATACGTGCGCTTCTTAAGGATAGTGGTCGGTTTAATCTTACACCGTTAGAAGATCAAAAGAAAAGAATAGTTGAGATACAATTCAACATTCTTCAAGGAGAGCTCGAAGACGCAACACAGCTTCTTAAGGATCTTCGCCTGGATGGGATGTCTCCGCAATTCATGCGACTTGGTTTACGAACAGCTGTGCGATTATTTGATCAACCAAATATTTGTGAAGAAATACTCACGTTCATACATAATAATCAAGTACCTTTTTCTCGAAATCCCAGCGAGCAAAGACAAGCAAATCTCATTATAGAAGCGTGTCAAATTGAAGAAGCAAGAGAACAGATACAAGCAATTCATTCTGCACGAGATGGGAAATCAATAATTGATCACGTGTTTCCCTCAAATGTTACAATACATCCAACACTCATTATTACATTCGTTAACGATGGTTTACCAGTAGTTCGTTTTAGAGAATTAGCAGATACTGTCTCTCGAGAAATACTTACCATACCGAACATGCCAAATCATCGTGATCGAATAGCAATTTATTCTACACTATCAGCAGCACCAATAGTTCAGTCAAGGGGACTTGATGTGCAACCACAGATAAACACAAGAGCCCTTAGTCTAATAGATCGTGTATCTCATTCAACCATGTACATAGTTCTTTCTGAAGCAGAGTATCGATCGCTTACTTTTGCAGGAAATGGCTATGTAAGTTACACAGGATGTCGAGGGGTAGAGCGCTGTATATCTCTTCACGCCCTAAGAAGTATCGCATTTGCACAATTTGATCTGCCAGAAGAAAGAAATACAGTGACTGCACCAGCAAACTCTCGTTCAACTGATTTCGTGTTACTCTTTAGCATACCGCAACAAGCAAGAATAAACACATACTTTGGGGTGGAAACATGAGAAGAATGCTCATTTTAGTAATGTGTATTTTTTTAGCATCACAAATAGTCGTGCACGTAGATATCGAACAACAGATAATACAAGGGTATGAAGAACAAACAGGACCAACTCCAATACGAACAGCAGGCGATTGGAAACTTCAATTGTATGATGGGCAACTTCTTTTAGGAACATATTTTTTTGACCCAACAATAACATTTGAGGACAACACACAATCGCTTGTTACGGATATGTGGGTTACCATTCCTAAATTAGCATTAGCAAACACAATAGCGCTTGTAAATCCTCAAGGAGAAACTTTGCACATAAGACAAATCCGCGCATATTGCGGGGATGGACGATGCGACCCAATGGAAGTTTTGAGTTGCCCACAAGATTGTACGCCTGAAGCACAACACCAGAGTGCCTTTGAAACAGAACAGGATCCCTTCATAGCAATACCGCAGAGATCGTCGCTCACACGATACTTATTACTTGCAGGAATAAGCCTCTTAATACTTATCCTTGTTCTTGTTCTCATTAAAATAAATAGAAAAAAACCTATTCAACAAGAAGGATACTATTAACGAATCCAATCGTATCCTTGAGATTCTAATTTATCAACCAATTCAGGACCGCCTTGCTGTACGATGCGACCATCAACTAGAACAACAACTCGATTCGGATGTATGTACTCAAGAATTCGTTTGTAATGCGTGATTATTAATACGCCCATGTCGGGATTATCTTTTCGAGCATCATTTACTCCTTGCGAAACAATACGAATGGCATCAATATCAAGTCCGCTGTCAGTCTCATCAAGAATAGCTATCTTTGGCCGAAGAATACGTAGCTGAAGAATTTCACCACGTTTTTTCTCACCACCACTCCATCCATCATTCACGTATCTTTGTGCAAAAGAATAATCCATGTGTAACGCATCCATTTCTTCACGCAGCAGTTTACGGAACTTTGGAACACTTAGTTTTTCTTCAGAAACAGCGTTGTATGCGGCACGTAATAAGTCGCTAAAACGAACACCAGTAACTGTAGATGGATACTGAAAGGATAAGAATAATCCGTTTTGTGCGCGTTCATTTGGTTCAAGGTCGAAAAGCTCAGTACCATCTAATAACGCAGAGCCATCAACAACCATGTACTTAGGATGGCCCATAAGACTATATGCTAATGTGCTTTTACCAGAACCGTTTGGTCCCATTAAAGCAACAATTTCGCCTGGTTTAATAGCCAAATCAACGCCTTTTAAAATATCTTTTTCATCATCTATACGCACGTGCAAATTCTTAATTTCTAAACTCATGATAACACCTGTATTGCCTCTTGTAATGCTAAAAAGCATGCATCAATATCTTCTTTTGTAGAGTAAATACCAAGACTTACTCGTAATGAAGAAGGGATGCCAAGAGAAGTATGAAGGGGTTGCGTACAATGATGTCCGCTTCGAATAGCAATGTTTTGCGAGTCAAGAAATGCACATATATCATCAACATGCACTCCTTCAATAACAAATGAGAGACATGCAATACTCGTCGGATGAGTAAATATACGTATCTTTGGAAGAGTGGAAAGCATTTTTTTTACATACGCATATATTTCTTGCTCGCGAGAATGAGAATAATTTTTTGTAAACCAGTCAATGGCTGCTTTAAATCCAATACTTTGAACAATAGCAGGAGTTCCTGCCTCAAAACGACTCGGTGGTTGAGCAAACGTTGTTTCAGTTACTGATACATGCTCAATCATCTCTCCACCATACAAGAAAGGAGGAAGGGTTTTTGCTAATGAAGAACGAATAAAGAGCGCGCCAATACCTGTTGGGCCGTAGAGCTTGTGTGCGCCAAACGCATATGCGTCAATACCTAAATCATGGACGTTAACTGGAAGATGCGCAACTGCCTGTGCACCATCAACAATCACAAGTCCGCCTTGCTTTTTTACAAGAGACGAAAGCAACGTAACATCAGTAACTGCTCCTGTAACATTACTAAGATGCGTTATTGCAAGAACAGAACAGCCTTGAGAAATTAGTTCCTTTGCATGTTCGTAGTCAAGACCATTATTTTTTACTCGAATATATTTAATAGTGCAACCCACTTGTTTTGCTCTTTGTTGCCAGATAACAAAATTTGCATGATGTTCTAACTCAGAGCAAATAATTATTGACTTGGGTGTAAGCGGTATTGTTTGTGCAATAAGATTTATTCCATGTGTGGTGCCAGAAGTAAATACGACTTCTTCTCGGTTACAACCAATAAATGAAGCAACAGTATTTCTTGCATCTTCAAAGGAAGCAGTGTTTTCTCTGGCAAGACGGTGCGCTGAACGATGTACATTTGCACTTCTTTTATAGGCTTGTTCGATACTTTTTATGACTGATGTGGGCTTTTGCGTGGTAGCTGCGCTATCGAGATACACTATCTCATGAAGAATAGGAAACTCCTCTCTCATAAAGAAAAATCCTCAACAATAGGTTCAATGTATGTATCAAGTGCAGGCCAGTTAAGAGAGGAAACAAGAGGGCGGACGAATCCTTGCACGAGTAACTGTATTGCTTCTTTTTGCGTAACGCCTCTGCTTGTAAGATAGAAAAGTTGTTCTTCATCAATACGACCAATGGTTGCTCCATGACTACACTTTACATCATTATTTCGTATTTGTAAATTAGGGATGGCATCAGCCACTGCTGTTGGCGAAAGAAGGAGTGCATGTTCTTTCTGATATCCATTACATCCGTACGCTTGTTCGTCAATATCTATTAAACCAGTGTAGATGCTTTTGCTTTTCCCCCGCAACACTCCTTTCGTATGCATGTCACTAATGCTTCTATTTCCTTTGTGCATGCTTTTTGCACTCAGATCAAATTGTTGATTATTATCTCCTAAAAAAATTCCGTAACTGCGAACATGGCTCTCTTCACCAAGTAAATTGTTTGTAACATTTGCTCTACTAATGCTTGATCCGCGAGTACAAATAAACCAATCAATTTTCGCTTCTGTATTCGCTTCTGCATGACATCGAATAAAATCATTTGATTCCTGAGAAAGATCTTGTATGATGGCGCACTGCACCTTGCTTCGGTCTTTTGCTTGAACTTCAAGAACACAGCTATGCACAGGCGCAATCCCTTTTTGTACAATGATAATGTGTGCTTGAGAACCTTCTTGTGCATCAATAAGAATGCTTCCAGCTGAACTTCCCTCATGTGTCTGATGAACAATAACTGTTTTTTCAGAATGTTTTGGGATGACTATGCGATATCTATATGATTCAAAAGCGCCATGATATAAACTTGCCTTATCTTGTGTATCAGGCTTCGTGCGTAAAAATGGTTTTTCTGAGATGCTCTCTTCAAAAAAACATTCTTTACCAATCGAGACAGAAACGTTTGGTTGTATTATTGGAGCGTCCCAAGTGATACTTTGGGTGTTAATTCTGGTAGCAAGTCCATACGAGATATCAAATCTTTTCTCTTTTTCAAACAGTTCCTTTGCATTCATAAATATGCGAATATTTTCTCCTTTAAGAGTCCATCGATTTCTCTTTAAAAAATGTTTTTTCGAGAACGATGGGGGTGCGCGCTTTTTCTCTTTCTTGTCAGGAGTAAGATAATGCTCCACATGAGTAGGCCAAACAAGCCAAGAGCGATAAATGTAATTATA
This sequence comes from Candidatus Woesearchaeota archaeon, assembly GCA_007117065.1. Classification (GTDB taxonomy): domain Archaea; phylum Nanobdellota; class Nanobdellia; order Woesearchaeales; family SKIA01; genus SKIA01. The sequence continues at coordinate 30,148 of SKHI01000010.1, read as the reverse complement.
TCAAGAGGAACAGGATTCTCGTACTTATATCGATAGGTAACCACGATAAGGAAATATGCAAGAAGATTAACTGTTTTGTGGCCACTAACGAGGAATGCGAGACTTCGAGGAAGAACATGGTAATAATTAATGATAGCAGTACCCACTCCAGCAATACCAAGAAGGAGAATGAGAGAAACCATAATCATTTGCTCAGAGAACAAACCAAGAGAAAAGTAATCTCTTCCTAATTGCAGGATGATGGCAAAAGGAGTTTTATCATGTCCATAAATGTCTCGTAACAACTCCATACTAATAAACATCATAACCACGCTATTGGCCAGAGCAGCAGTCCATCCAAGATCTTCATCCTCGTGACGCTCAAAATAGAATTCAAAAAGAAAAAAGGTTATGACAAGATGAATCAGCAACCACCACATAATAGGGTAGAGTATGGGGGCGCTAACGAGAAGGAAGAAGCGAGAAAACACTTCAGGAATTACAACGGTAAAAAATAGCGTAAGGGCGGTACTAACATCTACTTGGGAAACAACCTCAGTGGTAGTGTTTACTACGCTTTGATTAAGAGCATCAACATCCATCGCACATAACTATGTGCGTGGGCTTTTAACTGTTTTGGTGTTGGGAGCGGGTTTTTTTGCAACAGTCCTTTAGGACTATTCTATATTTAGATAACAATAATTATTTACGATTTATTGCTGTTTCGAATAATTTCCGAGTGTTTATCTATATTGCTACTTATAGTTATTATTTAGGTAGTTATCAATAGCTTCCACAACATTTTTTTTAGGTAAATGATTGCTTTCTGTTGGATCAAATTCTAATCCTGCTTCTAGATATAGGTATTGAATTCCAGTTGGATGTATTCCGACATTTTCTGCGCCAGATTGTTTAAATATATCGCAGATATATTCTAGCTTGGACCTCGAGTCAAGCTCTTTTCCTGTGATAGATGATATTTGTATTGACTCGTCACCTAGCATAAGTGCTATGACGGAGACACCTCTTTCTGGATCCACATATCTAGAATATGTCCGATCAGCAGGTATTCCCTTTAAAATAAATTTTTCATCTCTTTTAAGCATTTTATTTAGAATATCGTATTCATTTATAAATTTATTTTCTCGTCTATATAGTAGATAATTATTTTTAACTACTATTCAGTAAGGTTTATAACTGTTCTCGACTATTTTATTATGTGCTTTCATCAAATCAAATTAACGAATTAGTATCTGTCTTCTCGGACATGCATGATATATCTACTCGGGCAATTGCTAAGGAGAATCAGAAATATGAACGTTCTATAGTTGTTCGTAAACTTGATTCTTCAACTCCTTTGTACGCACAAAAAGGGTTGGATGAATTAGTTTTTGATCAATTCAAAGAAATGTTTAATGAAAGTACGTTTAATCCGCACATATTAGCGCTCTATAAGCAACATCTGGATACAATGGCAGCTCATTTTATGGAGCGCAGAATAAACTATTTGTCTAAGAATTGCGATATTAGGCGTGTTAAACATTCTTTTACAGTATACTACCAAGAGAAAGGAGTTGATGAACTAGCTATATTCTCCGAGACAGTAGATGATTGGTTGAAAGCTGATAGAAATCGCACCACTTTTGGAAATATGTACCGTATACAAGATTGTAGTATAGAAGATGCCCGAAAAAAGGCATTTGACAATCCGGATAAACTATTAAGAAAGAGTTCTTTTTATAACTTATTAGAAAAGCGTATGCCAAAAGTTAAGCAGCATATCATTAACACAGATGAATACCTATCTGATGCTGAATATCAACAGCTCATTAAAATAAATCCAAGTATTTGGTTACCTCAAGAATTTTCATCCCAACCAGATGTATACGAGTTCATTGCAACTATTAATACTGTAGAATTTTATGAAACTAATCAGAAATTGCCTCGAGAAAAACTGAGTATGCGAACAAAAAAATTAGGCTCAACTGCTACAAAAGTAGCGAAATATGCTGTAGGATTATATGAACGATTCCCAACAGATTTAGTGGCTGCTACCATAACTGTTCCAAACATCGCCAGAATATATGATGTTTACAATGAAATTATAGATCAAGAGCAATCTTATTTTAAGAACTGCGAAATTCGAGCGGATCCAAAAGGCATTCTTTTATCTAACGATGAGTTTACACGATTAACGGCTGCTCAGAAAAAGAAATATGCCTCTCAATTCATTTCACGAGTAAATGAAGACATACGAAGAGCGGATGACGGATACAAGCCGGATAAATCAATTCTTCTCTCTGGATATTGGCTGGATATAATTACGCCACGGTCCAGCATGGAACTACAGGTCCTACATGATGTAATAAAACAAAATGTTATGGATAATGGTCCTCTTTCTCGACATTCTGTGCATGCAATTCATAAAAAGATTACTGATAAAAAAGATATTGAAAAAATAGGCGCACAGAGAACGTTTGCATACGTGAATAAAGAATTTAGACAATTATTTACCTTATAACGCAGTTTTTCTATCCAATACTTCCTTCCATTTCGAGAGCAATGAGCTTGTTCATCTCAGCAGCATACTCTATAGGAAGCTCTTTAGTGATGGGCTCCATAAACCCATTTACGAGCATAGCAACCGCATCTTCTTCAGAAATACCTCTGCTCATGAGATAGAATATTTGTTCATCAGAAATGCGTCCAACAGTAGCTTCGTGACCGACATCAACATCTTGTTCTTGAATATCAATGTATGGATAGGTATTCGATTGAGAAATGTTATCAATCATGAGGGCGTCACACTCAACATTGGATTTAGCGCCTTTAGCTCCTTTGGCAATACGCAATAGTCCGCGATACGCAGTAATGCCTCCCTGAATCGCAATTGATTTAGAAACAATGCGCGAAGTGGTTCTTGGCGCATTATGATATACTTTTGCACCAGTATCTTGGTTCTGTCCTTTGGTCGCAAAAGCAATAGCTAAGTGCTCAGCTCGTGCTCCCTCAGCTACTAATAGGGAGCAGGGATAAAGCATAGTACAACCAGATCCGAGGTTTCCACCAACCCATTCAAGGGTGGCGTCTTTATACACGATACCTCTTTTGGTATTCAAATTATACGTGTTAGAGCTCCAATTTTCTACAGAAGAGTATCGGAAGCGAGAATTCTTTTTTACAAATACTTCTACACAACCAGCGTGTAAGCTCTTATCATCATATTTTGGCGCAGAACAGCCTTCATAGTATGAACCATGAGCGTCTTCTTCAACGACAATGAGAGTGTGCTCAAACTGTCCTCCACGCATACTATTCATGCGAAAGTATGCTTGCACCGGTTGACTCACATGAACGCCCTTTGGAATATAGAGGAATGTTCCTCCAGACCAGACAGCATAATGTAATGAAGCGAATTTATGGTCGTTAATCGGAACAACTTTACTAAAGTATTGTTTTACTAATTCTGGGTGGAGTTTGAGCGCTTCGTCCATGTCAAGAAAAATAACTCCTTGAGACTCCCACTCTTCTTTGAGATTATGATACGCCATCTTACTTTCCATTTGCGCACCCGCTCCAGCAAGAGCTTTACGTTCAGCCTCAGGAATTCCAAGTTTCTCAAATGTTTCTTTAACGTTATCAGGAACATCATCCCAATTTTTTTGATTATAAGGTGCATCAGGATGTTGATAATAAATAATTTTATCTAAGTCTAATTCACTGAGATCAGGCCCCCAAGTAGGCATAGGTGCTTTCTTGAACAATTCGAATGCTTCTAAGCGCAAGGTAAGCATCCATTCAGGCTCGTTGTTATCAGAAGAAATTTTTCTAATAATATCTTCAGTTAATCCTTCAGGAGCCTTATAGATGTACTCTAATTTACTTGGTGTATCATACAGCTCCCTATTAATTCCTGTTATTTCTTCATCCATGATAGACGTGAGTGCTATTTATTTAAAGAGTTTATCGTTTTTCTGTATATGAAAATATATGATCGGGGTGCATACAAGGAAGCAAAAACGTGTGTGGTATGTAGCAGATTGTTTACACAAAGAAAAAAGTGGAAAGACTTCGAGGCAGTAAAATATTGCTCTCAGAGATGCAAATCTCGTCGAAGAGACTTATGATATTTTTTTGAACTGATATCTGCTTACTATCTCTCCTGAAGAATTTGCACTCCCTACTGTGTCGTATTTTGTGATTTCGTTTTGTTCCTCTGTAAGATCTACTTGTTCACTCTTTAGTACACGTCCACGTTTATCAACTGTAGTCATAATATATTCGCCGTCTTCAGAGATCTGAGGTTTAATGAATTGAAATACGATCGCATACTTGGCTTCACGCTTTATGTTGCCAATTTCAGACCATTTGAACATATCAAGAATAGGTCTTCCGTCAGTTTTTAGAATTGCTTGATATTTGCTTAGTATATGTGTTGTATCTTGCCTTTTTTTCGGAGGCGTTCTTTCAACTATTTCTGTAAGTTCCTTAATTGTGGTTGCATACGGTCTGTTTCCAAGGTCTCTCCACGCATTTGTAGGAATGCGGCCATAAATTTCGTTAAGATGTGCTAGTTGCTCTTGAGTTAGTTTGCCTTGGATTTTTAGTTTATCAACAGCTTTTTCATATGCCTCGCTCATATTCACCACTATGTAGTTATTATTTATATATTTTTCTTTTTTTGCTTTGTAACCACTTTATAGAGTTATCAACACTCTTTTTAAGAGCGAAGTATCATCCATTCTCATGGTTACACGTGTACACTTTCATAAACTTTCTTTTTATCGAAGAGGCACAGATTACGTAGTATCTCATGAACCAACGGCAAGCACCGCAATAATTGAGCAAGAAGGAAAAGAAATAATTGAATACCTCCAGAAGCATTCAGTAGAGCAAACAAAAAAAAAATATTTGCAGTATGATATTGATGAATTCGTGCGCTACCTAGGAGAGCACGGACTCATATACTCGCTTGGAAAACAAAAGATAAATCCAAAAAAACATCTAGCAGATATCTTTAAGCACACACAAGCAAAATGGGCAAAGCATCCAATAGTTCTTACTCTTTATGCAACAATTTTCTTTCTTGGAGCATATTTCCTTGCCCAACAACAATTCACACCAACATATACTTGGTTTTTTTTTACAACAAATTATGCAATACTTCTTCCGGTAACAATATTCGCTCTTTTTCTTATACAGGCAATACATGAACTAGGACATTATCTCGCAATGGCAACAACAAAACACACAACTGCTCTGCAATTGCAAAAGAGATGGTTTTATCTGCGTATACGAGCAAACATACAGAATATCCATCTTCTCAGACTACAAACCCAAACAATAGTCTACTTGGCAGGAATATTTGCCGTTTTTCTCGTACTAAGTATAGCACTCACCGTGTATGCGTATACACAGAGTTCATTTGCACAATTTATCGCCTTACTTGCACTTCTCAACATTCTCTCACAATTCATCCCACATCCTGAAGCAGACATAATAAAAATAGCAAATAACAAAACAGGAGTTGATATACTGCGCACTCTTCGAGAAATGCCCAAACAACTCTGTATATTCTGCAAACAAAAAAACCCTGATCCGGTGTTACGAAGCGCAGTTCCACTCTTATTTATCGGATTCTTTGTGGGACTCACTGTGCTCATCGTATATCTCTACCCTATTTTTGCGACAGTAGGGTATGATCTCATACAGCAACCACTCAATCCAATGAATATGCTTGCACTCTTATTTAGTGCCTTTATCATTAGTGCAAACGCAATAACCACACTTACAGATCATCCATACGCGAGTAAAAAGTGGTTTTCACACGTGCAGATACACATTTTTTTTCTTAGCACATACACAATTACTGTGCTCGTCCTCATTCCTCTTCTTGTACTGGCAACACTTCCAGCAATACTTCTTTTTTTCTTTACAGGAATTATTTACGGAGCACTTATTCGATGGCATTATACATACACCATGTATAAAGAATACACCTATCCATACACGGTACTCATTGCAGGAGGCCTTCTCATACCTTTACTGCAATGGGCGGCAATACAACAATTTATTAATATGCCTATAACTCTGTATGTTATCTTCTTCACAATAGGAATGCTCGTGACGACAGTGCTCCCAAATAAAGAGGAAACAGAATACCAATGAAAAAAACACCTCCCAAAACGCTCTTTGCAATAACCTTCTTCTACGCACTCGCAACAGCAAGTATTGCAACAATAGAAACAGTATTTCTCAAACACATATCGCAGACAAACTATGTATTAATGGGAATAATACTTGGAACAGGAGCAATAGGATATTTATTATTTGCACCAAATGTGCATCAAATACCCAAAAAAATAGGTAAAAAAACATTTCTTATTTGGACAAGCATGCTCCTGGGAACAACAGCAATATATGCTGCAAACATACAACTAACGCCCTATTATCTTATTATAAAAACAATTCTCCTTCTTCTTATACCTGTCAGCTTTTCAACAATACTAGCGGATATAGAAGAATCGTTTAGTTTTTCAAAAATAAAAGACACCCTCCTTCTTGGAATAGGCGTAACTGCTCTTATTGGCGGAATTGTAGGATACTTGCTTACAGGATACATCGCAAAAACTGTAGTTACACACGGATATATTCTTGCAGGATTAAGCTATTTACTTGCAGGATTTATCAGCTTACGCCTTCCTGCACAACAACAAGAATACTATAAACCAACAAAAAATAATTTGTTAAAACGAATAGAAACTCTTTTTGAGACGCAGCATAAAGGGCTCACCATACTTACCATCGTATTACACGGATACTGGGCTGTGCGAGACTTCATTATTCCACTTCTCATATTGGAGTTGGGATATGGGGTGCGAGAAATTGGAATTCTCTTTGCCATAGGAGTGCTTGCAGGAATAGGAAGCATGTATGTAACAAAACTGTTACTCGAACAAAACCATTCAGAACAAGTACTCCTTGCAGCACTTCTCGTCGCAGCAATAGTAGCAACACTACTTCCCTTTGGGAGCTTTGTACTCATAGGAATACTCTATGCAATATATGTGGCAACTGACAGCATGATAAGTCCTGCAATACAGACACACGTAGAAGAAACAACACCAGAACACACTATAAAACAATACACAAAAAGTCTTTCAACAGCAGCAGCTCTTGGTTGGGTAATAAGTCCAATACTTGCAGGGCTACTTCTGGAGACGCAGATAGGAATACGAGGGGTGCTCTTTATAGGAGGAGTGCTGCTTCTTGTCACATACGCCTATCTACAAAAAGAATACTTACCAAGAAAAAAATACTTTCCCACCATCTCTCTAAAGAAAACGAGAAGACGTTTTCATTGGTAGGAATAAGAAGCAATATAAAAAAGATCAGTATACACTCTCTATGCAGATATTTATAGAACGAACAAATGAAAACAAAACAATTGATTTTAAGGGAACAGCAGAGCAACTCTGCACACTCCTTAAGATAAACCCGCAAACCGTTTTAATACTTAAAGACGGTGAACTCGTGACGGAGGACGAAGAACTCACAAATACAAATGAAATAAAACTACTTACCGTAGTGAGCGGTGGGTAGACAAGAACACCTGCGATTACTGCCGGACTGATTAACGTCTTCTAATAGAGAGGAATGTCTGTTTGAGCAAGAGGAGCTAGTTGCAAATCATGCACGGACGATAACTCGGACAACTGATGTATGCGTAACAAATACGGGCTTTTCGTATAGAGTAACTCTTCAATAAAAAAACTTCTTTGAACAGGATGCCACCCACCAGCAGAATGATCAATTAATCCTCGCAAAGAAATATTCTGAGAATCAATGTGAAAAACAAAGGCGCCAACATATGAGTCGTCTCTTGGACGATGACTGGAAGCAGGAATTACAAGTAGTTCGCGTTCCTTGTTGAATAAAAACGCGTGATGCTCAAACTCAGCAGAACTAAAGACACCACGATCACTTATCCAAGATGCAGTTTCGACAGGATTGTGAACATCACGGACATCAAATAAACTTATTTTTAGACCTAGAGGGGCACCAAATTCATTTGCATCACGACCAAAACCAATAACAGTATTTTCATCAAGAGGATGAAGGTATCGACTAAAACCTTCAATTTTCAGCTCCCCAAGAAGACGTATATCTCGTGGAGAAGAAAGGTCGATGACAAAAAACGGATCAACAATATCAAAGGTAACAAGATATAATCGTTGCGGAGTATACCGCGCAGAGAAAATACGCTCAGTAGGAGCAAGGCCCATAAGACTATCAAGAACAGAAAGGGAACTATCAAGAGTGAAAACATGATTCTCAGACTCACGAAGTGTTTCACCAGAAAACCACATTCTCTGTGTAGTTGTAGTAATGCGTAAAACGCCGTCCTGTTCATCAAGAGAAAACTGATTATTCACAGTACCAGGAACCACTCCTGAAGCATCAACGGAAAGAGGGGAGAGAGAAACGCGTACGATATGACTTGAATCAAAAAACTCTTTTTTTAGCATACGTTCTTTCGTACGACTCTCGATACGGTCACGAATTTCTTCTTCTTGAGTTTCTGAAAGAGAGCTTAGGTACTGCTCCATGACCATAGCCACTCGCTGCGTTTTTTCTTGATCAGAAAAAATATCTGAATCAACCGCACGAATACGCCGAACAAGACTACGCTGCTGAGAAGAAAGTAATGGTTCAACCACAGAAATAGTCTCCTCAGTCTGTACATCCCATTGATTTATGTGCTCTGCGGACACTAAGAACAAATTATCATGGGACATGTACACAACAGGAGTGTTAGGGGTTAGCACACCAAGAGAATGAATATCGCGATCAGAAAGAGAAATAGCGTGCACGGAAGAGAGGACATGAGAAGAGTACTCGATGGGAAGATAAGAGATTGATCGAGGAGAAAGAGAAAACTCACGGGCACCATGCATATGTACAGGAAGAGAAGATGAAGCAGAAGGCCAAGATTGCTCAATAAGATATAATACCCCGTTTAAGAGGCGTGCATCAACGTAGGATCCACTAAATAAAAACGAATCAATACGAGTCAGTTCAGAAGGAGAACTACTGTCAAAAAATTCTACAGAAATACTTTCAGAAAACCAACGACGACCAAAGGAAGAAGTTCCTCGAGAGGAGGAAAGAACAACAACAATATTATCATCAACAAACAACCCTAAACCAGAACCATTTATCGAAGTGCGACTGAGAACGACGGCGTCATCACCAGGATACGCACGAATAACAAAAAGAGTATTATCTGTAACTGTAAATACCAAATCGTTTACAACCTTTACGATATCTGCCTCATCAACACCTGCCACCTGAACATTTGTTCCGCTCGTATCAAGACCACTTATCGTGCTGGGTGCAGAAGAAGAGAGTGATTCAAACAATCTGTCCTCGCGAAAAAGAATAGGGTTTTCAGAGGAGATAAATGCTTCAAATTCCTGAAGAGAAGAAAATGACTGAATACTGGAACTATCAGAAGAAAAAAGAGCGCAACCAGAGAAGAGAACAGCGATGAGAACAAACACAGGGACGTATTTCATACCAATCTATATTCGCACTTGTTAATAAATACAGTTGATATCTTTAAGCTGCCTTGGAGCTAAACAATACTTCTATACGGGGGGATAGGAATAATTGAACTTGCTTACCAACCTTTCTTTTATCGATTATTCCTCTTGATACCAAAGAAGAAACAACTCTATGTGCGCGTACTCGAGTTATATTATCGTACTGAGATAACTCGCTTTGCATAACTGTTGATTTTTTAACAAGTAATTCGATAACCAAACGCTCGTCAGAACTCATTAATTCTTTTACAAGAGTGAGTAAATTTTTGTTTTTATTTTTATGTATGCTAATTTGTTGATAGAGTATCTGAGACCAAACAAAGCCAAAAAGAACACTTACAAAAACAAGAAATAACATAATAAATACGTGGTATTCTGCAAGAACATTCAAAATATAACTGTTATTTGTGTGTGAGCTGTGTGTAAGTATTGACAAAAATATGGCAATGAGGAGCACGCCAAAAGAAATAGGCAATTGAAGTAATTTAGCGTTCATACAAAACTGTATTGTTTCACAACTATTTAAATATTGTTTCATATTATGAAATTACATGAAATACATAGTATTGGTGCTTTGTATCGCTGTTCTTTTAACTGCGTGCGCTACAACAGATGAGACGGGTTCAACAGGAGAGGAACGTGCTTTAACAGGGATGCCCTGTCACACCATGCCTGATGGTACTTTGATGGGGGATTGTGATGGGTATGAGCCAGGAGAAGCACATGACATTCATGATATGCATCACCAACAACACTTACATGTTGTAACAAGCGAGGAAGAGTTTATTAGAGAAATGATACCGCACCATCAAGAAGCAATTGACACTTCGCGTATCATTCTGGCAAGCACACAAAACGATGCTCTTTGGCGTCTTGCGGCAGAAATAATCTCTGCACAGGAAGAAGAAATACAAGTTATGACTGGCTGGCTAAATGAATGGTACGATGGTCTTGAAGAGACGAACTATCAGGAAATGATGCCGAATCTTGAATTACTAGAGGGTGTTGAAAGAGATAATGCGTACTTGCATGGAATGATAATTCATCACGAAATGGCAGTCTTAATGGCAGAAAGTTTGTTTGAGCTACCTGACGTTCGAGAAGAAGTGCGCGCATTTGCAGAAGAAATAATACGTGTGCAAGAAGCAGAAATAGCACTCATGCAACAACTTCTTTTGCAATAGTTTTCTGAACAAAAATATTTTTCTTTTCTTTTTCTTACACCTTATAAATGGGGACTGTATTCTACAGGTATGCAATGCGCGTACTGTACAGAAAAAGCAGTGATGAACACTCCTCCAAGATGTAAAAATCACTTTGTAGAGCTTTTTGAGAAAACTGCGCATGAAACAATAAAAGAGTTCAATCTCATACAAGAAGGTCAGACGCTCTGCGTAGCAGCAAGCGGAGGAAAAGATAGTCTTGCACTCCTAGAGGTGCTGCATACACAATACCCAGTAGAAGCTCTTTGCGTAGATGAAGGAATAGCAGGGTATAGGGACACCTCAATACGTGATTTACAAGCGTACTGTACCGAAAAAAGTATTCCTCTTCGCATAGTGAGCTTTGCAGACTTGGGAAGCAAATCACTGGATGAACTTAATCCGACACACCCGTGCAGTACCTGCGGAGTTTTGCGAAGAAAAGCATTACTGCAATATAGCACAAAGTACGACCTCATCGCAACCGGACACAACCTTGACGACGAAGCACAAACTATTCTTATGAATATTTTACGTAACCAAAGACAACTCCTCTCACGCATAGGACCTAAAACGCCCGCACAACAAGGAATAGCCGCGCGCATTAAACCATTTTATCTGATACCAGAAAAAGAAATACGCGCATACTGTTTACTGAAACAAATAACAACTAATTTTAGCGAGTGCCCAAACGTAGTCAAGAGCTTTCGATGGAGAGTTGGAGAAGAACTAAACGAACTTGAAAGAAAACAACCCGGAACAAAAAAAAATATTGTGACTGCTTTTTTGAACAAACATTATGTGCGCGAAGAACATAAACGATGCGAACAACACTTCTGTAGGCGCTGTGGAATGCCGGCTAGTAACGAACTGTGTAGAGCATGCACTCTTATAACAATTGGTTCATGAGGTCGTCCTATACACAACAAAAGATGATATGAGTAGAGCGATTCCTGCAAGGAAAAAACCCCATACAAACGGAACAATAATCACTATCGCCAACAGCACGGAGCGAGAAAAATTAAGTAACACTTCACGAGCAACAAGAAACGTATCAGAATCGTCACGGTGATGTGCTTTAGAAAGAATAATCGTTTCGTAACTTGGTTTATAACACGCAAACGCAAGACCGCCTAATATGATAACAAGACTAAATTCAAGAGGAGTGGAGAGGAATGGCCGTAAGAACAACGAACAGGCAAACAAGAATGCACTGATTGCATAGGTGCGTTTACGACTGGTACCATCAAGTTGTTTTCCTACAAAAAAAGAAGCAACTCCAAAAACCACCATGCCTAAAGATTTAATCAAACCGACACTATCAACGGACTCAAGAACAAAAAAAATCAGAAGAGGAAACAGAATAGCAGAGGCGACATACTCAAAACCATCACTGACAGTCATTGCAACAAACGAATGATCGCGCTCACGAAAAAGATCTTGAAGACGAAAAGAAGACGCTATTTTTTTAGTAGAAGAAAGAAATAAAGGAACTGTAGAGAGAACTACGATAAATAAACCGATAAGAAGCAGTACATCAAAACCAAAAGAAACAGCAATAAACCCTCCAATAGCAGGAGCAGACGCCTTAAACAATGCAGGGATGCTAAAATACAATCCTACTTGAGAACCACGTTTCGCATGTTCTGTCGAGTGAAAGAAAAATAATTGAATAGGAAGCCAGAACAGAATAAGAGCTAAACCTCCTGCCACAGCAGAGACCCAAAACAACCAGGGATGGGAAGGAAGCAAAAGCAAACCAATAAAACTGGTGAGAAAAAAAGGAATGCGAATAAGAGTGGTCGCTTGCAAACCAATATTTCCCTGAAGCCAAGAAGTAAACGGGATGGCAAATAGTAAAACAACTTTATTAATGAGAATGTAGAGCAATGCTTCCTGTAACGAAAAACCAAGGGAGATGAGATAAATAGGAATGAAAATACCGACCAAGGACAGACCAATACCATAGAGTGTGAGCGCAATATAGACTTCAACGATACTGTTCTGTCTGGATAACCACTGTACAAAATACATACACATATTTTTTAATGATAACTATATAACTGTTTGCATGAAAGACATAAGCTACCTTCCAAGAGCAGACTACAAAACATACATTATAGGCGAAGAAGTAGCGCTCATACACAAACAAAGCATACCAGAAAAACTACTGGTATTTAGCACAGACTATGACAGAGCAGAAGAACATATAGATGGTATCTGGGGTGTGAGCAAAGCAAAAAAAGATTTCTTTCATCACAGAGGAGGACCGAATCAGCAGATATTTGACCTCCTCACACAAAAAGTATATGTCATACCGTATGCAGAAGTGCGCGAAGCAACAAATCCACATGAAGTTCTGGGAAGACTCCTGCAAGTAATACGCATCGCGCACAAAAAAAATGTTCCATTACTTTTTGTAACAGGAGCAAAACAAGAACGAGACTTACTAAACGAGAAACAACTACGCGCATTCTGGATGGCAATGGGAGTGCAAGACAAGATACTTGCAAAAAACAATATAGTATTTGATACACTTTTGCAACAAGCAGCAGTACGGTACTCAGAAGAATACGTTGCAGAAGGAATACGCAGAATTATTCGCTAAAAGCGAAAAAAAACAAATGTTTATAAATAATATTCTTGATATGTAGCATATGAACGCGCGATTACTCGTTTTTCTTTTGTTATCGATAGCAATACTTCTTCTTATACCTGCACAAGCAGAAGCTTCGAATAGGGATGTTTTTGAGTTGTACAGTGAGATTACTGGTTTTCCATTGTTGTCTGAAACAAACATTCCTGAATTCGGAACGTGTATAAGTTTTAGACGGTCAAGACCAATTGGTGGAAGTGGTCAGGCCAGAGCGCGATCCGAAACACTACCTTTAGATAGTTGTGAATCTATGGAGCTTGTTGATTATTCTAATAATCAAGGTGAACGTTCCATTGATCCTCGACATAGTCAATATAATGGCTCTGGAGCAGTCGCGAGTTGGAATGCTCAACAAATACTGGAGGAACACAGGCGCGGTAATAGGAAATATAACCCTTACGAAGGAATAGGGACGATGCAGCCGCCCATGTGTCCAATAATAGTGAGTTTTATGCCTTCTTGGAGAGATGGAGGGAGCGATTTTTGTCTTTGTGGGAATAGAGTTATAGAAACGAGTCGTAATGTTATTTGTGATGATGATCAAAGTCTAACTCCTCGCTCTGGGATGGGTGGTTTGTGGGTCTGGCGAGAACATAAAAATACTAATCACATTGGTATTTCACGAAGCGATGATTCTATTTTAATATTGAATAGCTCCTCGACAGAGCTAATGAATATCGCCACTAATCTTCGAACCCATCCAAAGGTGAACACAAATCCTCGTCCTTCACAGCAATCGTTTTCCACATGGTTCTACTTGGAGGACCCAACAGTGAATCCGTTTAATATACGAATAGAGTCTAATTATGGAAAATATGCTGCACAACTATTTTATGTGGATGTTTCTCAGGAGTGGGATTTTCAACGTAAAGCATCTACGATGCCTGACGGAGCCGGAATACCATCTTCGTGGTATTCAGATGACAATTTACGGTCAGGAAACAGTAATCTGCAACTTCCTCCACCAGAGGAGCTAAGACAAGGATGGTACTTCTTATCGATGTTTATGTTGCGTGATGGAAACAGAGGCGGTAATATTGACATAACTGTTCGGCCAGTTCGACCGGGAAGCACAGCAAATATGCTTTTGTCAGAGGCATTTGATATTATAAATGTGTATGGGCCTGTGGCGTTTGATTTAGTGAAAAATGAAGATGAAAAGAATGAATGGGCTTGCAAGAACCATCCCTATTTACAAACAGACTGGCTTGGCAATGCTATTCAATCGCACCAGGATTGTTGTTCTGCTAAGACATTTAATAGTGTGGTAACAACAGATACAGGGGACGTGCGTGTTTGTTCTCTGACTGATGTTGGTAAGTACATATGGAAGGATAGGAAGCCAGTATCGTGTACGCTAAATGGTTTAGATGGCGAACGATTACCCGATGATGATTCAAACTACTGTTGTACAGAAGGATCTGCGTTTGACAATAAACCGCACCCAACACAACGATATTATTGTCAAAACAATAAACTAAAACCACCGAAAGGTCACAACTGGAACGAATACGGATATTCGACAGAAGAAGTTATCATTCATCCTTATATTCATGCGAATAAATGGCTTATTTGTGAAAATCCTCCGGATCTCTCGGAGAGAAGCTACTTATACGTGGGAAGAAATATCTGCTACTCAGAACCTGTAACAGGTGACATACAGTGGGCGGAATGTATTACGTGTACTGAATCAAATTCAGATGGTTGTGGCTTCAACAAAGAATATGGTCTCTACTGCGAGCTGGATAATACGTGGAGCGAGAGTCCACTAAGGTTCTGTGGTGAAGATGGAGCAGGGTATTTGACAGAACGATGTTGTTCTTTTAGTTCTAATTGGATTGATCCAAGCGGAACTTCAGCATGTGTTAATGGGCAGTTTATTTTTAATCAAGAAACACCAATACCTATGGAAACTCGCTCACGAACAGGGGTGATTCAAGAATGAACCAAACGATTTTTCTCCGAATAAGCACAATACTTTTGTTAAGTATTTTTTTTGTAGGATCTGTTTTCGCGCTACAGTTTCCGCCTATTCCCCAAACGAATAATCTGACTGGAATGCACCCTCCAGGAGGTAATACAACAGCAAGCGGACTTCTTGTTGATGGAATAGTGCATCTGTGTGGAACCATCTGGGATGTAGATGATAATTTTATTCAACAAAATTCTGTATGTACAGAACTAGCTGCTGGTTCAACTCGTACATGCGTATATTATGAAGATTCATGGGTTTGGAGAAGTGATGTCGAAACCCTTATTATGAATGGAACTGCGGCAGGTGTTAATTATGAACGATTTGCTTGCCATGATGGGGAAGTAGTTCGCGCAACAGAAAAATTACGTCCTCCTCCAAGTCTACGTACTTCGCATTGTCCAGCACACTTGTGCGCAGTAACAACAGGGTGTGTTCCTGTAGGCACTGTACAGTCTGACTATCTTTGCGTCCTTGAAGAAGGAGCTACGAGCGCAACTTGGGGTAGTAAATTAATTCCTCTAGCGAATGAAATTCTTCGTCTCGGTAATGTTGCTGAAAACACTCCGTTCACATTGCATTGTAGCACTGATATTACAGATTCTATAAATAGACCTGATGCGGATAGTCAAGGGTATTGCCAGCTTACGTTCCAACAGTCGGGAAGAATACTTATAGGTGCATTCTTACAAGAAGATGCCTCTGGACAAGATCTTTTTGACCAAATAAGAATAATGCATCCCAACGCGCCAATAGACTATGATGATTTCATAAATCAATCTGTGGATCTGGGAAGGTCATTTCCATATCTCAAGGAAGCGGAATTATCTTTTGCTGAAAGCAGTTCACCAAGAGCAATCATATACACGAATGCGGATCACTTAGGAGGTACGGGGGTGCGACGAGCTTGGAGTTGGCTTGGTGGATTATTTGGTCGGTCAAACGCAGAAGTTTCCTCTACAGCAGCAGGACAGTTCTTTATTGAACAACGAAGAAGCATGATAGGGAGTTCAACAACAAATATTGCTTCTGTTGATTTCGTAGCGGGTTCGCTCTGTCCACAAGGAAAAGAAATAATTGGTGTACAAGAAGAACCACTTTGTTATTCTGCGCGTGAGTGGTCCCGGATTATACAGGATAGAACAACAAGATGAGACGAGCACAAATAAGCATGTTTCTCATCATCGGCTTAACACTCTTACTGTCTGTATCCGTACTCATACTTATTGTATCTGAGTCGAGACAAGAAGAAACTGCTCCGGTAGAGATAGCCGGTCTTGAAGAAAATTTTCTTCGAAGCTGTCTTGCAGCAAGCACGCAGCAAGCACTAGCTTCATTACGAGATGAAGGAGTGATTACCACTGATGCACGAGGAGCGCATATCCCAACAAAGTATATTGAAGATTCAGAAATATATATTATGGGGAGAGGAAATTTTGTTCCACTCTGTTCAAAAACAGGAGCAAACGCTTTACAAAGCGTACCCCTGGCGAGCTGCGGAATAATGAATTATGGTATAGAAACAGCCAATCAACCAAGCATACAAACAAGCATGCAAGCCGCAATACGCGACCACATGCAGAGATGCACCGAAATAAGCTCTTTGCCAGAAGTAATCATACAGCGAGATAGCATATTAGTGCGCTGGAATGATATAACGCGAACAGAACAAACGCACTTATTTAGCGCGTGGGCAGGAATTCGCGCACTCCTACAGCAAGAACTCACAAACACTTCTCACTTCCTAAATGAGACAAGATCAATAGCATTGCAAGGCTGTGATCAATGTAGAACGACCGAATTTAGTTATATAGGAAATGAGTCAGACGGAACAAAAAGATACTCAGTAGTTGTAGCAGGAGAACACGTTACCACAATACGTCTCGCAAATAGAGGAATACTTATCGTAAACGAAGACAATGACATAGTATCTCCTAATGGACTAATAAGTTGTGTTGATGGATGCACAGTGACTCTCATCTCACTAGATGGAGATGAACTATTTGTTTCCTCAACAATCGGAGAAAAACAATATTTTTCACACCTGACAGAAAATAGATACGCATTTAGGGTGAATGAAAACGCAGGACCAAATCATTGCGAGTCTTATAATCCGATAACTATAAAAGACCTACACGGTATAGAAACAAGGTTCAGTTTAAGCTGCTCAACATCGTTACCATGATACACACAAAAATACTATGGGTGCTGGCAATAATGCTCCTACTAGCACCCTCTTTTGTAACTGCGCTCGATGAACAAATAATCATCCTTCCAAGCTACTGTATTGTAGAAGGAGCATGTATAGAAAACATTGGCCAAGAGGTATGTGCCGAGCAAGGAGGTATTTATTACGGCCCTGGACAAGAGGAAGGAATCAATCTTTGTACAGAAGGGTGTTGCACCCTGGGAACCGGGGAGACTATACTTGATGTGACACGAGCGTTTTGTAATAGTGTAGCAGGCGAATTTGGAGAAGATGATTGTCCACCACCACCAGCAATACCTAATTGTTCTGAAGGAGGAACAAACTGTTTGTGTGGAATGGAAGTTATTACTTCGGGATTTGTTTGTTGTATGGGAAGCATCGTTGAAGGAACAACCTGTCCAACAACACCAACACCGCCACCAGGAGATATAGGAGAGTTGTGTGGAGACGGCATAGCATACCCAGACCAAGGCATTATCTGTGACGGCACGGATATAACTCATTGTCCGCAAGCTCCGACTGGAAGAACACAACAGTGCACGCCGGCATGTACATGCCTATACGACCCTGTTAATGATTACGAACCAGGAACCTGTAATCCGCAAGAACAATCGTGCACCGAAACAGAATGTGAGCAGATACCACAACTTGGACTGACAGTACGCAATGTTCATGGTTTCCCGCATGCAAATATAACCTATACTATACCCCAAACATGTGCCTTAGAAATACAGTCTATCTCCTTGTTTATTCCAGGGGTATACGCATTCACTCCTGGAGCAATGAGTGACACTATTGTTGTAGAGAACTTTAATGCTGAAACAGAGTACGAAGTAATCCTTTCTGTAACCTATAGTATTTCTGGTCAAGAACAAGTAAGAACCATCCAAAGAACATTCAACCCAGGAGATGCTGCATGTACGGACGGAGTAGTGGCGTACTGTCAAAACGCAAATCTTGCAATAAACTGTAACCTACAAAACATTGCCCAAGAAATATCTTGTGGAACTGGATTAAAGTGCGTTACAGCGAGTGAAGCAGGAGATGTTCGCGCACTCTGCGTAAACGAAGTACCCTGTTCAGATTGTAATAAAGCACACCAAAGTTTTGGAGAAGTAAGTGAAAATAGAATCAGCTTTACTATAGGAAATACTGAACATGAATCAGTTCTCTGTAGCGAATTAGAACGTTTTCAAATTGGTCAGGAGCGCTTTGGACTCTGTTACCTTGACTTTACCACAACGATACTTCAAGAATATAACAGCTGCTCACAAGTAACGAGTTGTAGCACGTACAATTCTCAACGAGCATGCGATAACAATCCATGCTTAGTACGACATGGTTGCGAGTGGAATAATGAAGTAGATTTCTGTGTCAGCTCCAGACCGGAACTCATACAGTGTAGTCAAGCATATTCAGAACAAACATGCGACTCTCTAGGAGAACAATGTATGTGGCTTGATAATAGATGTCGAAACAGAAACGACATGCTTTTCTGCGACCAATTCGAAACACCTGATGCTTGTCACGGAGGAACACCATTTCAACTGGATAGAAGAACAAACATACCCATACGAGAAAGCCAGAATCGGTTTGACCTTCCAAAGTGTATCTGGAGTAACAATGTTTGTCGAGCAGATCCATCGGGTCTTAGTCAAACTCGAGCACGACTCACTGATTTTCAAAACCCGCAAACAACACTTCTCACAAACACGAACGCAATAGAAAGTGTACAACCAATCATTCGCTTCGCAGCAACAGATAACGTCCAAGTATTTCGAACATATGCTCGAGTGTACGAACAAAGATGTGAGGGATTAGAACATGATGAGTTTGAAAGCACAGGATTGGTAGACCGAAGTAGAGGAATATTTAATCTTTCAGATATAACAGAACCTGGAGAATATTGTTTACGATACTTTAGCCAAGATATGAATGATAACAGAGAAGAAGTACGAGAGGTAACCTTGCTGATTCCTGAAGGATTACTGTTTATAGAAGAGCCCAATTATGAAGTAATACAAAATTATCCATGGGCTAATAGTAGCCAAATACGTATTTCATGGCAAACAAATAGAAGAGCATTTTGTGAACTAAAACTATCAGGAACAACAATGCACGCAGGAACAAGTAATGACCGATTCCAATTCATAAACACCCATCAAGAAGGAACATATTCATATGAAGTAATTTGTAAACAAGGTACAACGACCATTCGTAAAGACCTTCCAGTAACCATACATCTTGACGCACGCGTGCAAAGAAGCTTACCATTCCTGACAAACCCCGCATATCCTCCCGGAACAAGAACGCTAGGAATACATAAGGCAGTAGGAGGGGAACTGGAAGGAATTTGTCAATACAGAGATGGAACCGAATGGATTACTATGCAACCAACTGGACAACCGCAAAACATTATTATTAACGGATATTCAGGACCGTGGCAAGCATATACGCGAACAAAGACAATTACTGAGTCAGGGTTTTATCGTTATCCTACGCGATGTTTCTTCGGAACAGAAGCAGCAAGAGGACCAGATATCACTTTTGCAGTAGACGCGCAACCGCCAAGAATAGAAATAACAACAATTCTAGACGGACAAGAAACACTCATTACGCAAAGCCAAACAGTAGCAGTACCTGAAGAAGGGTTATCAATATCTGTGCGTTGTAGAAAAACTCCTGTTCATGGAGATGAAGAAACACCAGGAACATTCACAGCGCCTGTAGAGCGAATAACCATGAACGGAGAAACACTCACTGCACAAAACCAGCTGCTTACAGGAAGCGGGCAAACAAGATTTATCTGTGTGGATGTAAACGGACTTCAAGCGACACCGCTCACTCTTACTCGTATTGAGGAAGACTTTACAGGACCAGAACGGCCGGAGTTTAGCGCAGAATGAACCTCTTACGAATAAGTATATCCATATGCCTTTTTTTTGTGTTCGTACAATCAGCACTGGCAATAGAAATACTTCCCATAGAACCACATAATACGATACGAGCGGACTATCAAGAGACAATAATGAACCCGCAAGCAATACTATATCAACACCCAGGAGTATTTTTCCCACAAGTAACTGCACAAGAAAATACTGTATCCATGCAACAAATACTCCTTCTCTACGGAACACATCGATATCTCCTACAAGCAGCGGATCAACTAAATAACCCTGCAGTCCACGAGCTGTTCATTACTGTATCGCAACCACAAATAACACTCGTAGAGCCATCACAAGGAGGAATGAGTAGAGCAGGTTCGTATTCTTTAGAAGTGTCTACTGCAATAAGTACTCGCTGTTACTGGAGACCGCATTCACCAAACGACATTAACTCCTGGAATAGACTCGTATCAGATAACAATCACCGTGCACACTCAGTACCGGACTTTTCAAATATGTTTCCCCTGATACGAGGAGAACTCTTTTATGTAGATTTGCGTTGTGAGGATATACCTGGTCTTCGTATTGCGCAAATAGGCTGGTCTGAACAAGAACAAATAGCTCTCACAAGCGCACACATCACACAGTGGCCTCCCATAAGTCTACCCCAAGAACATACTACAATAACAATACAAACAGAACAACAAAGCACCTGTCGTGTGGAAGGAACCAATCAACACAGCATAGACAGAAATACGCATACATTTAGTGCACAAGGAGGAACAACAATTGCGCTTGTATGTACGAACGCACACGGAACAATTCTTCCCAGAAGAGAGTACATTGTAGCAACACACCCTCAATCAACACCATTTACTATGCGTATATTAAGTCCTGATATAACACAGACGTTTAGTTATCAACTCATTGTACAAACAAATAAACCTGCGCGTTGTACACATGATCAACAAGGTGAACAACGTCTTGGAGCATTACAACAACAAACGTTACATCAACAAGCACTCGTGCTTACAGGAACAACAAACAATATACGCGTTACATGTGTGTATGGTGAGGAGACAATAACTATACCTCATCCTGTACGCGTGCAACAGACGCCGCTGGAATTACAAAGCGTACAAGCGTACAGTTGTCAAGATACTACTGTTATTACAGCTCAATCTCCACAGAACACAAGATACCTTCTTATACAGTATATACAAGCAGGAGCAGTACAACAAGAAGCGCTTCGAGCGTATACAGGAGAGCCCATAAGACACCCAATTGGTCTTCAAGGGCAAACACTTCATGTACGTGCAATAAACGAACTTGGAGTGGTAGGAAATCCTATGCAGACTGTCATACAAGCGCCGAATTCTGAGGCGTGCGCATATCCTCGTCCGCAAGACATATCAATAGTCTCTCCAAGAAACGGCGTCGCTGTAGAACCATTTACTCTTGCATTACAAACACAATTTCCTTCCAACTGTGTTCTTACTCAAAACCCGGAAATACAATTTACTCCAAATCAAGTAGCAATCAGGCACACTCTTCATGAAGCCATAGAATTGATAGGAATACAACGAGGAGAAACAACGTATTTCTCAGTAACCTGTACAGACTTTACTGATCAATCAACAACAAAAAATTTACGAATACTATATGATTTACCAGAACCCACATTCACTCTTAGCGCAAACCCTGCAATAGTAACCTCATTACAAAATCCTCACTCAACAATTTTAATAGAAGCAGATCAATATGTGGAGTGTTATGAAGGAGAATCAGCACAGGGAAGAACGCCACTTGCACGAACAGCAGAAATAGAATTTTCCATCCCGCCAAACGGGAAAACAATAACAATAACATGTGAGAATCCGCACCAAAGAAAAGCAACTAATCAAATAACTGTACACGCAGAATATCCGGTAACAAATCAAATAATTCCTTTAGAAACAATCGTTGAAGAAAGACAAGTAACCTTACGTGCAGACACGACAAGACCAGCAAACTGTAGAGCAGTCTTTTCAAATACTGAGATACCTCTTTTTTCTCAGACAGGATTTACTCATAGAGCCACTCAAATATTTTCAGAAGGAGTCTATGATTTCGTATTCGTTTGCTCAGAACGAGAAACACTCTGTGAAGCATGTCCTCCAAATCCCTGTAGAGGAGAAAATCCTCCAGACAGTTGCTTTATAGAATTCTGTGGAGAGGAGATAACGCCAGAGTGTAGAGAAGAATATTTAGCAAAAGAAACCACCTCACAAGAACAAAACTTCATAGTAGATATAACTCCTCCGACAATAGAGTTCAACGGAGAACAACTTACCTGTGGATTAACCAGTTATACAGTAAGCGCTCTTGTAACAGATAACATTCCAAACAACATTGAAGAAATAATTATTCAATTCATAGGAATAAATTATACTGTACAAAGCCTTCCACACACATTAACATCCCTAGAACTCGTCTCTGGAGAAGAATACGAGCTACGCATATGGGCAATTGATAAAAATAATAACAAAGCAGGACCTAAAGTTATATCTGTTCGAGCACAATCAAGAGAAACAGGTTCCTGTGATACGGTACCACCTATAGCGCGACTACACACAATAAATGAGACAGTGCAGTCAAAAACGTTGCAAGTAATTTGTCAAGACGACATATCTTGCGCGAGCACATACAGAAAAGGAATAGTCGCTCCAAACGCAGCGTGCGAGTATAGTGAGCACACATTTCCGGCAGCAGAGGATAGCATGACACGATTTGGAGAGCGCTTTACGATAACGGAGACGAGTAGAATTTGTGTTGAAGTAAGCGATCATGCTGGAAATATTGCACAGCAAGAGATACGGGTGACGATACCAGAATATCTCTCACATTGTTCAAACGGAATACAGGACGCTGATGAAACAGGTGTCGACTGCGGCGGAAGTTGTCCAGCATGTCCTCCAATAGGAAGCGACTTGGAGCATCAACAACAACTTTGTTCTAACGGAGAACAAAATCAAGGACAAACAGATATAGATTGTGGAGGAGCATTCTGTCCAAAATGTGAAGTAGGAAAGAAGTGCGTTACCAATTTTGACTGTGCCTCAGGAAGCTGTAGAGGAGGGATATGTGCAGAGCCATCGTGTACAGACGGTATCCGTAATGGTGATGAAACAGGCATTGATTGTGGTGGAAGCTGTCCAAACGCGTGTGCACAAGGACAAGGATGTAGAACTGACTCTGATTGTCAAGGGAGTCTTATTTGTTCAACAGGAACCTGTACAGATAGGCCTTTACAACAGCCAAGATTAGACGAACCATTCCCTATACAAGAATCACGCTCGGTATTCCCACTCATATTCATAATCTTAGGCTTACTTTTAATTTCAGGTGGAGGAGGATACATCTATTATGAAAAACAACAAGAGAGTACGAGTAGAACCTCTTTTAGACCGCCACAAACTACCTATCAACCAACACAACAATCAACTATCTTACAGCAACAAAAAACAGAACCAGAAATTGATTTAGCAACATCAAAACTACGCGAAGAAGCAAAAAAGAAACGAGAAGAGGAGCGAAAATCGAAACGAGAACAGCTCGTAAAAGAGTTCGAATAAGTACCATGAACAAAAAAGCACAACTCATCATGCAAATACTTGTGTTCGTAATAGGCCTTATTATCATTGGACTAGTGCTTCTTTTTGGCTACTCAGAATTACAAAACCTTAACGAAAGAAGATGCGATACACAAAGAATACAATTCGGAACACAACTGCTTAACGAAATACAACGAAATAGAGGAATAGGAACAAGCACAGTGGTACAACTGGGCGTTCCATGTGAAGTAGAACAAGTCTGTTTTGCAGGAAGAAACATTCTTACAGATAATCAAGGTCTTGGTCCTACTTCTTTTTCTGGAACGGTTAGACAGACTACACAAAATATTATTATCTCAAGCATACAAACGAACACGCAAGAGCTCCGAGGAGATCAAACAAATGTATGGACTGTAACCACAACAGGAATTGTAGAGCCAATAGAGCGTTTTAGTACAGAATCAGCACCCATACAAACAGCTGCGGATAGCATACTGTGTGTAGATGCGCAAAGAGGAAACATACGAGTACGATTACAAGGTCAAGGACAAACAACAAGAGTACTTGAAGCGCCATGAACAAAAAAGCAATGGCACTCGTATTTGTATGGATGTTTATACTCTTTGCTGGAGGAATGCTTCTTACAATATTCTTTATGATAGCAAGCGGACAAGCAAACGCGGCGCAAGAACGACTAGAACGAAATGCTCTGGAGCAAGTAAATACGATACTTTCTGCGCAACAAGCAAGTCCAGACTCGTCACTTGCAACAAACATCCCTCAAACAAATATACGTCTTACGTGTGAAGCAATACGCGAAGGAAATACCGTGCTTCTTCTGAGTCAATTACAAATAGGCTCTTATACAAGAAGTTTAGAGACAGAACTCGTAGCAGGAAGAGACATGGAAACAGGAAGACTCATTCTCTTTAGTAAAGGAATACAAACACCGTTTACTATCGGAAATGTTCTTCTCGTAACAAACCCGCAAGAATTACTCGTAGTGCCTACTAACAATCTTGCTGCACAAAATAGGCAACGATTCTTAGATGCGATTCCTCAAGAGATACAGGATGAACGACTTGTCGTGGAAGTGATTCCAGACAATACGCGCACGTTTAGCACTATCCGCCATGTAACAATGGGAAATAGTGCTCCTGTCTCTATTACCGCGCGACCAGGAGTGCAATACATACACGTACGGTATGAGAATAACATTCTCGAGCGAGGAGAAATATCTTTTTTTGAAGAAGGAGAGTGGCGAGGAGGATATCATTATGTAGGTGAGGGCATGCTTTTTGCACTTCTTTGGCAGGCAGAGACAGCAAGAGCGAACTGTATGCAACACAAACTCACAACAGCAATACAAAGACAAGCGTTTATACAAGAATTACGGATGAGTTTTTTAACACAATCGTACTTGGCCTCACAATCTGATTCTTCATGTACTGACAACTATCTTGTTAACAGAATGGAAAATCTTCGTACAAGCATGACTTTAGACTCTAGTGCTGTCGCTTTATACGATTTTTCAGAACTATATGCGCGTGTTTCTGCTGTACGAGAATTAAATGAACGACTATTACGAGGGGATCGCTGTGCGTCAATCTACTAAAGCACAAATACAGCTTGGAGAAATAGTAGCAGTACTTATTATCTTTTTAATTATCATGATATTTGGTTTGTATTGGTATGCTACAGGATCCGCTCAGTCAGAACAGGGAGTGCTTGCAGGAATGAACAGAATGGAACTCTTAGAAATAGGACGTGTTATCATGAATCTTCCAGAATTAGAGTGTTCAATAGACTCAAGAAGAGAGCTAAGCTGTATAGACGAGTACAGAGCGCGAGCACTTGCGTCGATAATAGAAGGTACTGCCCAAGAACGAGCGTATTTTACAAACAAATTCTTTGCTGAACGAAGAGCAAACTATAAAGCAACAATTGAGGTAATCCACCCAGTAGGAAATCAAATTACCTTATTTGATTTCGTATCAGAAAATCCTATCTCAACCCAACAAATAAGTATTCCAATAACCCTTTATGATCCCATCCATCGAACACACGCATTTGCAATGCTGATACTAACACAGGAGACTCGAACATGAGAAAAGGACAATTTGAAATACTCGGACTCGCCATAGCAATGGTGCTCATAACAGTAATGATATTCTTTTTTCTCAGCCTTAATACACAACAACCCACAATGGATCCTACACAACGATTCATAAACGATCAATTCGCACAAAACGTCCTCAATGCGTGGATAAAAACAACTCATCATGAATGTATAAGACACAGTATAGGTGATTATTTTATTTGGAAAGCGACCAACAGAAATATGGGCGGATGTGAGAACGATCTGTATGGGAATGCGTTTATAGAAGCGCTCGAGCGTTCAATAGACGAATTTCATGGAACCACATATTTTTTAAGTATACGAAGAGAAGTATGTGATGATATCTTTGGCGGCCCCGCATGTAATGAGTTGGCAACTCGCGGAATATGTGATATTCATTTACAAGATACCTCGCGTGCAGGAAGAGTCCTTCTCTCAAAAGGAATAGGAGGGGGGAATGTAGAAATAGTTCTTTTCCTCTGCAATCCACAATAAACTTAAAAGGGATGCAGTACAGAACTGTTCTATGTCTCAAGAAATGATGAATACAGTTATTATGCTCACGCTCGTTTTACTGGTGATTATACTCGTAACACTATTCATACAAACGCGTATAGGAGGTATGTTCTCATGAAAAAAGGACTTGTTACACAAAAAGTAGCAACCCTTACACTTTTTCTTCTCTCTGTAATTCTTATTCTTTTTATCATCGGAGTAACTTCTCTGAGTGCCACAGCGCAGTCAGCAAAATCAGCTTGTCAACTCAACATACAACTTAAACTCTTTGGAGAGCGTTTATCACCTATACTTGGAACAGGAACTTGGTTGAATCCATTTGAAATTTATTGTCCAAGAAAAATACTTCTCGTAGAAGATTCAGAGGCGAGAGAAGTATACGCGTCTTTTTTTGGTAAAGAGTCAAGAACGAGCGATTATTCTTTTCCAATTATAAACGAACAAGGAAATATGGCCTTTAGGACGCTCAACCCATCTCAAACAGATTTTTCTGAGCGTATGTCAAATGCGTTAGTACACGAATTGGCTGAATGTTGGGATTTATTTTTGGAAGGTTCAAAAGATATACTGGACTCAGGAAATCTCTTTGGTCGCGCCTCAACATGTTTTATTTGCGCAGAACTATTCTTTAGTGCGAGTAATCCTGTATCGATAGATCTATCGGCTAGCTTGCAACAACGAGTGCCGCTTCTCGGAGTACGAGGTACATACGAAGAATTCTTATTTAATACGCAATCTACATATGGAAATTGCGATTCAAATCTTCCTAAATATATGAATATGATAACACAGTTGGACGCGTCAGAAAATTACGCGATAACATTTATACGCAGAGGAAGCGGTATGTCGTGGGTACGAGGTAACACCTGTCAATATGTAGATATTATTCCAGTAACGCATTTAGGAAGTTCCTGCAACATACTTGTCAACTAACATGAAACTTACCATAACCCAACTTGTAGTTATCATCATAAGTTTGCTTTCATTATTTATTGTCTTGGGCCTGGCATATTTTACGAATACAGCAATGAATCAAAGCGCAGACCAAGAATGTGCTGCTTCAGTACAAATACGCGCGACGGCAGTTCGCATGGACTCCATTATTGATGGGCGATTTCCTCCGCTTGTAGGATGCGATACGCGATTTAGAGATTTTAGCGAGGAAAGAAACGCACGGGTAGCAGCACAAATACAAGCAGACTTCTACTGGTGTGAACTCTCTTTTTCAGGAAGAGACATCTTGGGTAATGCAAGAAGCGAAACATTTTGTCATGTGTGCGCTTTATACGCGAATAACGATCCAAGAGAAATACCGCAGATGGCATCTCGCATTCCACGATTCACACAGGACGAACAAGCAATACGACTTCCTGGAGAAGACGAATCACATGATGATTTTGAGTTCTTTCTTGAAGAAAGCGTGGCAATAATTCACATACAAGATAAAACGGTAGATCACTCATTTATGAGCAATTTATTACGCAGTAGCACAGACTCAGCAGTAGCTGGTGCAGTAACTGGATACGCTTCAGGAACTGTACGTTTAGTGTTAGGGCGTAGTATGCAAATTGCGCGAGTATTTCCAAAGGCGCGGGTAGCCGTTACCGTGCTCAGTGTAGCAGGATATGTAGGGGCGATTGTATATAGACCAGATACGAACTCTCTAAGCACAACAATTATAAGGCCGTACTCCGAACAAGAATTACTGGATGCAGGATGTACAATTGTGAGGCCTCAATGAACAAAAAAGGAATGGAAGTAAGTGCGCTGGTAACCACTCTTATCGTAGTTATTTTTCTTCTTATTATGGTAAGTGCATACGTAGTATTTTTTGGAGACGGATTTTTCTCCGGCGACGGTAACATATGTGAGCGAACATACGGGCTCATAAGAGGCTGTTCATGAACAAAACAGCGTCAATAGAAATGGAAAAAATAGTTGCCTGGGCGCTTGGAGCACTTCTTGCACTCGTTCTTATTTATGTGATGTATTCTCAAATAGCTATTCAGACAGAAGGAAGTCTTTTGTATAGAATACGAGAACTTTTTAGTTAGGTTTAAATACTATTATCCTCAAAAATAAAGTATGTTGTTAAATAAGAAAGCTCAGGGAATGAGTTTAAATGTCATCATAATTGCTGCCATTGCATTGGTTATCATGGTTATTCTTATCGCTCTAGTACTGAATTCTGGACAAGGAATAAACGTAGGAGTCAATCATTGTGAATCTTGGCAGGAGGGTCGTGAATGGATTGATTATGCTTGTGTTCCTCAGGGCGAGTTGTGTCCTGAAGGAATGACTTCTAATAATCCTCGTAGTTGTTCTCAGAGCAGTTCAAACAATCCTCTTACCTGTTGTACCCGATTATTTTAACATGAAACATGCACAAAGTATGGGATTAAATCTTGTTATTATAGCAGCAATAGCACTCCTGGTTCTTGTAATTATAGCAATCCTCGTAGTGGGTTCTGGTGGAGACATCAATGAGGGACTTCGTTCATGTCCTGTTATGGGAGGACAATGTATGATGCAACCACCAATGGATGCTGCAGGATCATACACTGAAGTTCCGGACGCCACAGGTTGTCAAGAGGGCTACCGTTGTTATGTTAGACAATAGACGTGCAGAATTAACTACTACGATGCTGGTAACAATAGCGTTAGGCATGCTTGTACTCATTTTATCCATCGTTTTTTTTACAGGCATATTTACTGATGGAAGACAAACAGTTCGTGATTGTGAAAACCAAGGAGGGTTTTGTAGCGATCAGCCGTGCGCTCAACGAAACCTACTGCATATACGAATAGGAACATGTGAAACAGGATACTGTTGCATGAGAGAAGCAGCCCAATAAAGAAAACACTAAAAAAGGAGAACTGCTCAAAAAACATATGGAAAAATGGGTTGCTATAGTTCTTGGACTTCTTGTTATAGTAATAGGATTTATTGTTATACAGAATATACAAGAGAGCGTCTCAACACTGCCTGGGATAGGGCAACAGGCAGAATGTCAGATACGCGGAGGTACGTGTGTAGAATTAGCATTTGGCTGTTCAGAACGAATAGACGAAACTCTTTGCGGAGAAGGATGGGTGTGTTGCGAAGATGGCTGATGGAGAATCCATATTGCTTCATCTCTTTGCGTTTGTAGCACTTATGATCATATCCCTCGTCGTGGTAATGGATTTATACGCTGCAGTAAATCCTCCAAATAATACTCTTGAAGAAATACAACAGCGTATAGACTTAATTGTTTGCGGAGGAGGAAGTCTATTGCTCAACAATGAATGCCCAGGTGACAGAAACGGAACAAACATTTTTTTTAAAATAACAGAACGAGATGCAAGAATAATTATTTTCGGAGAGGGAAATCAAGTCGGATGGTTTCAGTATGACAGAGTAGAAGGATAT
>SKHI01000041.1 GCA_007117065.1 Candidatus Woesearchaeota archaeon | reverse complement strand
TGGAGTACAATATGAATAGTAAAAAAGCTGAGATGGGTGTTGGTACGTTGATTATTTTTATTTCTTTGTTGCTTGTTGCTGCTGTTGCTGCTGGTGTTCTTATTCAGACTGCTGGTAGTTTACAGCAGCGTGCTTTGAGTACTGGTCAGGCTGCTCAAGCTGAGATTAGTTCACGAGCAATTATTTTAGAAGTAAGTGGAGAAGACGGGTCTTTGGGGGGTGTTGACACGTTTATGGTTCTTTCTCGTCTAGCTCCGGGAAGTAACTCTATGCAACTATCTGATGTCATCTTAACGCTTTCTTCTGACAATACGTCTCAGTCTCTTCAGTATGGTGGGGTTGATCCTGTTGTTGGGAACACAACACATTTTAGCGTGCGTTATCTGCAGCGTGGTTCAGACAACAGTGATGGGTTATTTGTACGAGGGGATGTAATTGAGATTCAATTCTCTGCTCCGCGAAACTTTACCTCTTCAGAGTCTGTACGTATTAACTTTGTTCCTCGTGTAGGGATGAACTCTCTTGTACAGTTTTCATTACCAAATGTTATATCAACACAGCGGGTGTATTTGTATCCATGATGAAATTATTTCAGCGCGTATCAGGTTTTTTTAGCTCCCTTTTTGGTGCAAAGAAGCAAATAAAACTAGGGTTATACGGTCCGCCTAATGGTGGAAAAACTACTCTAGCGAATAGAATTTGTGAGGATTGGTTAGGTGAAGAAATGGGTTCAGCGTCTGCACTTGCTCATGAGACAAGAGAGATTACTGTCAAGGAGAGTATTGTTATAAAAAATTCTGATGGCAGAGAATTAACTTTTAATCTCGTTGACACCCCTGGTATTGCGACAAAGATTGATTATGAAGAGTTCATCAAAGCAGGGATGTCTGATTCTGAAGCAAAGAAACGTGCAAAAGAAGCAACAAAAGGCGTCATTGATGCTATTCGTTGGTTAGATGACGTAAATACGGTTATCGTTGTTCTTGATGCCACAAAAGATCCATACAGTCAAGTTAATATTACTATTGTAGGTAACTTAGAAGCAAGAGATATTCCTGTTCTTATTGTAGCAAATAAGATTGACTTGAAAAAGGCTGATATTAAGCGTATAGAAGCAGCGTTTCCGCAGTATGATGTGATTGGTATTAGTGCGAAACACGGAAAGAATATTGAAGATTTTTACAACAAATTATTTGAGGTGACAAAATGAGTCTGACTTTGCAGTTTGTTCCGTATTCTCAGATTGCTCCAATGTCTGGTTCAGAACGAGTGGATTATTTGCTTGGAATCGCAAAAAAAGAGAAGATTGTCCTCCTAGAAGGTCGTCTTTCACCTGATCAAGAAGCAGCTTTAATAGAGAAGACAATGCAGAGCATTAATAAGCGCTTTAAAGGTATTGAATTGTCCGTAGTGTACCCTGATGCTGATTCAAAAGAGCTGTTTACTAAAATAAAGCATCATGTGGTAAATTTCTTGCTTGGGAATCGTTCAGGATTTACTATCATCGGCCCTGCTAGTGTTGTAAAAGAGATCAAACAAGATCCTGATAAGATTCAACTCCTCACTCAATAACAATGCCTCACCAATGTGTCCAATGTAATGCGATGTTCGCAGACGGCTCAAGAGAAATTCTTGACGGTTGTAGTAGTTGTAGTTCTAAGTTTTTTTTCTATATTAAAAAAGATCGTCTTGAAGAAGCCAGGCGCAAAGCAAATACGCTTACTTCTGAGCAGAAAAAGCAGATTGAATTAGATGTTTTAGAGCTTATTGGTGAAGAGATCGACCGCGATAAGCCTGTAATTCTCGATATTGAGAGTGTAAATGTTCTTGGCCCTGGTCAATATGAGCTTGACTTAGTGAATTTATTTACTAAAAAGCAACCTCTCGTGTATAAATTAGAAGATGGAAAATATGTCATTGATATTATAGAGACGTTTAATCGTAGCCGCAAGAAATAAGAACTACTCTCTGTTTGTACATCTTATGTTATACGATATGCACTGTCATCTTGATCGTTTGTCTGATCTTGAAGGCGCATTATCCCGTGCTCGACAGGCAGGTGTATCATTTATTCTTACTCATGGTCTTAATCCCAGCTCAAATAGGGCTGCTCTAGCTTTACAAGAGCAATATTCTTTTGTTCACGCGGCTTTAGGGATATATCCGTCTGATGCTGTTACATTGTCTGATGAAGAAATCGATGCAGAAATATCTTTCATACGTTCACAGAAACCAATTGCTATTGGTGAGATTGGTCTGGATTATCATTGGGATGATACACAAAAAGAGCGGATGCAAGCTGTTTTTAAGCGCTTGTTGCTTCTTGCAAAACAACTTGATCGTCCTGTAGTCGTGCATAGCCGTAAAGCTGAGCAAGATGTTCTGTCCTTTCTCTCAGAGGTGCGTGTTCGTGCATTACTGCATTGTTTTGGTGGTCGTATGTCTTTGGTGAAACAAGGTGTGGCGCTAGGAGCATACTTTTCTATTCCTCCTATTGTGCTCACAAGCACTCATTTTTCTCGCATGGTTGAGGTGGTTCCAATGAGTCGGTTGCTCTTAGAGACTGATAGTCCTTATCTCTCTCCTTCTGATGCTGAGAATGAGCCTGCTCACGTGCGCTTCTCTCTTGAGCGTATAGCGCATATTAAGGGTTTAATGGTTCCTGAGTGTGCACAGCAGTTATGGCTGAATAAGCAAAAATTTCTTTCTTAATATCGCATTTTTTGTTTGTACAGCGCGTACAGTGTTGCGAGTAGTCCAAGCAGTGTTGTTGCGAGGAGTAATTCGCGATAATTTTTTCTTAGAGCTGTTGTTGTGAGTTCATACGTGTTTGGTTCGCGCACGCTTACCGTTACAGACATTCCTGCTCCACTCGTTATGGTGCCCTCTTGTTCAAGCAAGTATATATACCCTATATGCTCGCCTGGTGTTGCGCGTATGCGTATTGTTCCGGTTCCTTCAAGTGCTCCTCCGCCTCGTAATGTCCCTTGTGACTGTATTTCGTCTGGGAGCTCTATCGCTTGTCCGGTATATCCTTGTATGTGTAGTGGTTCACTTATAAGGAGAAGAAAGAGGAGTATCACTGGGATACCCCTAAAATGTGCAGATTGCCTGGGTATGTTCGGGCTGGATACGCGCCTGCGTCTACACGAAGGGTTATCTCTAGTTCTTCGCCTGCTACGAGTCCAAGTTCGTGCACGCGTATTGTTTCTGTTAGGCTATATGTTTGTCCTGCAAGTTCATAGGTAATGTTTCCTATGACTTTGTTCGCCCATAACGGTATGGTTCCGCCTATGTGCAGGTTTACGGGTACTGTTCCGGTATTTTTTACTTGTATTGTTGTGTATGCGCTCGCTCTTGGTTGTACTTGTATGGTTATGTCTTCAGGTATTGCTATTGCTACCTTTTGTATTGGCTCTCTTGTGTATTGTTGGATGAGTACGTGTTCTCTGCTTTCTACTCGTATCTCTATTTCTGTTTCTGTTAAATCTATAGCTCCAGTATACGCTCCTTGTATCTTCGTATTATTTGTTGTTAGGAGTTCTTCTCCATTTGCGAATACTCGTATGTCCTCAAGAGTGTTGTTGTGCTTAATGCTCACCTGTATTTCGTCGGGCGTATCCTGTATGTGTAGTATTTTAGGGATGCTTTCTTCCATGATAATGTATACAGGAGTGTTTGTTGTTGTTTGCTGGTACGGGCTAAATATGGGATTGCTTTCGATAAAGTCGTTACTATTATTGTTTGTGTCATTTATTCGCACAAGCGCTTTTCCTTGTTGTACTCCTGGATGTGCTTCTCCTTCGAACTGTGCAGCAGTCCTCCATCCAACTGTGCTTAATGGCTCGTTTTCAGGGGTTCGTATTGATGCCCATCCGTGATGTATGCTCATCGTCATTGTTTGTTCATGGTCTGCTAGAGGCCAGCTCATATTATCTCTTTTTTCACTCCATCCGCTATCTGCTATAAGAAATACGCTTCTTGCACGTATTATGCCTTGTATGGTCACATCCGTTTCCGAAAAGCTCGTTGCTATTCTGTATCCGCTGATATCCCTGTCTTCCTCACCCGTATTGTATAATAGGATGTATTCGCTGTTCTGTGCGTCAAATGGGTGGTAGTAGACTGCTTCTATTCGTATACCTGCAATAAGACTTATTGCAAGTATCATGCTTATGAGTAAAAGGTGTTTTTTCATAGCCATTCAATTATTTTTTTGTTTTAGAAGTGTTTTGTGTTTTGTTTCGTAAATTCTTCTTTGCTTTTCGTAAATAGTATTGTTTAAATACAAGAAGTTCTCTCTTCTTTGTATGATTCTTACTATTGATACAGACAAGGAATCTCCACTTCGCTTGAAACAAATTGCTCAATTTCTTGAGTCTCTTTGCGAAAAACAAGGTCCTTCTGAATCCTTTGCTCCTGTTCAGGAAGCGTTTTCTTTGTTTGACGCTCCTGTTACTGAATCTTCAAAGCCTTTTCTTTCTTCGGATACGCCACAGCCTTCATCTGAGAAAAAGTCGTTTTCTGATGATTTCAGAATTATTCCGTATTAGTGGCGTTTCGGTATCTGCCCCATACTGCTGATGTCATGTTTGAAGCGTCAGCTGAGACTCTTGAAGAGCTATTTTCAGAGTCTGCTCGCGCTCTTACGCATATCATGACTGATGCTGTTATTGTTGACCGTCTGACGTTTCCTGTATCGTGTACTGCTTCGTCCCTTGAAATGCTATTATTTTCTTTTCTTTCTGAACTGATTGTGCTTTTGGACGTCGAGGGTTTGTTTGTCTCTTCTGTTGCGACCCATATATCTTCTTCTGAAGGGAAGTGGTCTCTATCTGGCGTAGTTCATGGGGATGTTGCCTCTTCGTATGAGCATCACGGCGATGTAAAGGCACCTACATATCATCGGCTATTTGTTGGTCAGGAGAATGGTTTGTGGATAGCACGAGCAACAGTAGATATATAACTACTAAGTAAAAGTAAAAAAAGATATTTTTATAAATCTCCTGCTTTTTTGAATTGTCTATGATTCCTGCTAAAGATAAACAGCATAGATTTGAGTATCTTTCTGCTGATCAGAGCATGATTGCCTTATGCGGTAAACCGGTAACGTTTAAGCAGGGTAATATTCGTGAGCAAAGGGGAACGATTGATAGTATCACTATGTCTGGTAAAGCGGACAAATATGCTCTTAATGTAGTCTATACTGGCAAACAAGGAAGCTTACTAATGGCAACAATCTGGCTTGATTACCGCAACGGTGATCCAACCTCAACTGCGTATCTGCGCATTGAAGCATCAGATAAGTTGACTTACGTTGTAACTAAAGCTGGCTCCCTTCCCAAAAACTTTTCCAGCTAGCTACCGTCTCATAGGCAAGCTTTTTTATATGTGCGCTCGTTAGTATCATTCATATGAAAAAGAAT
>SKHI01000045.1 GCA_007117065.1 Candidatus Woesearchaeota archaeon | reverse complement strand
TTACAGGGACAAACAACATACAAAGAAATAGAAAATCAAAAGGTCAAAGCATTAAAAAATTAGCTTCGTAGCAACGAAGAGCCCGTCATTTCTTTTGGTAGAGGCAGGTTAAGAAGGTGAAGGGTTGTGGGCGCTATATCTGCTAGTCCTCCGTCGACGAGACGATACTTTTCAGAGCCGATATAAATGCAATCTACTTTGTTTAATGTATGGCTTGTTTGATGCTCACCAGCCATTTCCTCACAGTTTCCATGATCAGCAAAAAGAAGAATATCGTATCCTTTTTCTTGGGCACAGAGGACCGTCTTCTCCACGCAAGCATCAACTGCCTCTACAGCCCGTATTGCTGCATCAAGGTTTCCTGTGTGCCCCACCATATCTCCATTTACGTAGTTGACTACGATAAGCGAATACTCTTTCTCTCGCATGGCTGTGATAAGCGCGTCGCAAACTTCATAAATAGACATTTCTGGTTTTTTATCGTATGTAGCAACATCGCGTGGACTGGGTATAAGAATGCGTTCTTCACCATCATATGGTTCTTCTCTTCGTGCATTAAAAAAGTAGGTTACGTGCGGGTATTTTTCTGTCTCGCTAATGCGTAATTGGCGCAAGCCATGCATACTTACTACTTCCCCCAAAGTATGAGCATGCACTTCTTTTTCATACGCCACTCTTCCACTAAACTCAGGGTACACTCGCGTCATAGCAGCCACTCGCAAAAACGGTCGATGTTCATCAGTAAATGCCTCTACGCCCTCAAGAAGAGCACGCATAAGTTGTCTTGTTCTATCAGTTCGATAATTATATAATAAGACAGCATCACCTGCATGCATTCCTGTGTATCCTGCAAAGACCATTGGCATAATAAACTCATCACTTTCTACAAGCGAATACAATTGACCTGCCACCTCGTCAAAAGAAGTATATGCAGTACCTTGCGCATGCACGAGAAGACGATATGCGAGTTCAGTTCTATCCCAACGCGTATCCCTATCCATTGCATAATATCGTCCTATGAGCGTTCCTATTCGACCTCCAGTTTCTGCAAGAACTTCTTTCAAAGAAGTCACATACTGGATAAGATTTGTCTTTGGAGTGTCTCTTCCATCACTAAAAATATGCACCCAGATACGCTCAGAAGAAATGCCTTCTTGAGCACACATTCGCAGAAGAGCAAATAAGTGTTCTTGATGAGCATGGACCCCTGCTGGTTGCAGCAAGCCCATAAGGTGAACAGCCGTCCCATTCTGTTTTGCTTCGCGTATTGTCTGTAAAAAAGCTCCATTGCGAAAAAATGATCCTGATTCTATGTCATCTGAAATGCGCAGAAGGCTTTCTTTGCGCACGCAACCACTTCCAATAGTGAGGTGACCTACTTCACTTCCACCCATATACCCTTCTGGCAGACCCACAGCACGTCCAGACGTTTCAAGGAGACAAGAGGGGTGCTGCTTGTGTAGGTTTGCTGTGAAGGGAGTTTTTGCGAGGAGAACTGCGTTGTCGTCGACAGCAGTTCTATGACCGTAACCGTCTCGAATAATGAGGAGAACTTTTTTCATAGAACATAACTGAAAAAAGCCGTTTAAAAAGGTTGCTGGTTGCTTAAACAAAAAGAATAAAAAGAATAAAAAGAAATATAAATAGGTTTTCACTTCTTAGTAGTATGAAATCTGCTTTTCTCATCACCTCAGTTATTTGTGTTCTCGTACTTCTTATTGGTTTACCAGCTTCTAGTGCCATGGTGCACCACCCACAATCTATAATACAACCTCGTACCAATACTTGGAACAGCCACAGTTACTCTATGCAGCCATTTGGAATACAAGCAGGACTCCACGCAGACCCACTCCTTTTTAGCCACACCTACACTCGAACAAATGCTGCGATGGGAAGCCCACATCTACGAGCTCCTCTGCCAACACATCGAGGCAGTGTTTGTGAGAACAACGATTTTCTTGGACACAGAAGCACATGGTCTGCTCCAAATCGGTTTCACAGCGCACTCACCGGCGAAATAAGAACACCGCCGATTCAACGCCCCCAAACAAATTTTTGTCCTCCAAGAACGGGTTGGTGGTAGTATGCACGAGCAAAGCAGCCATGCAGATAAGAGAGAAAATAGAGAATCGTTACAGAAACACACTATTACTGCAGTAATTATTGGAATAATTATCTTTTGTGCAGGCTTATTCGTTGGCGCCATCCTTATGGAGCAGACGACACGAGACACCTTCTCATTCACACAAGTACCACACAACCCCGCAAATCCGTTTCTGCAATATGAGATTCAAACCAGATACCATGCAACATATGTAGCGTATGTGCATACACAACAAACATGATACAGAAAAAATATGCCCTTCTATTCGCACTCACACTCTTCGCAGTACTCGGGTCACAAGTAGGAGAAGCACACATCCCGTGCGTACACACCGACTGCCCAACATGGGCTCCACGCGCACAGTATCAAGGCCCAGTACACAGTACGTTTCATCATTATCACCCCCCAACACAGCACCACACGCACCAACAACACATACATCACCAATACATACATCATCCACCCATACACCCTCACCACACGCAGCATGTTTGTGGCACTTCGCTACACACAACCACTTCATGCCCACACGAATTCGTCCATACAAGAATCGCATTCTATAACAGACACTATTATGAAGTATTTGGCAGTCCAACAGGGATACATCATTATGGAGTTTCAAC
The DNA here is from genome assembly GCA_007117065.1 of Candidatus Woesearchaeota archaeon. GTDB lineage: Archaea > Nanobdellota > Nanobdellia > Woesearchaeales > SKIA01 > SKIA01. The sequence goes on along the minus strand of SKHI01000045.1, from coordinate 2,702 downwards.
CACCCGCTCTTCGCATCTGCCGCATCGATCGAGACAAAACACGCCATTTATACACAGCACGGGAAGAGGCATTACCCGCTACTACTAAAAACAGGCCATACCAAAATACTTTTTTTTTATTGATGTAATGAGGAGACTTCATCAGTGCGTTCATATGGGTCTATTCCTGCTTGAGAGACAGGTATGAACAGATTCTTTTCTGCATGACGAATCCCTAATAGAGCAATCATAGCACCATTATCGACAAGAAATTCTTTGTCAGGAATAAAACAGGAAACGCCACGTACAGAGCACATACGCTGACACATAGAGCTAAGTCTTTGATTACAAGCGACCCCGCCACCGAGAACTAAAGACTGTTTTCCCGTATGCGCTAATGCGCGCTCAGATACCTCTACAAGGAGAGCAAACGCATGTTCTTGAACACTAAATGCAATGGCTTGAGGGGAATGCGAAGAGAGCAGACTGCGTACAGCCGTTTGCATACCAGAAAAAGATACATCCATACCCTTCACAGAATACGGAAGAGGAAGTAACGGACCAGAATACTCTGCAGCTAAACGCTCAAGAGCAGGACCGCCTGGAAAACCAAGACCAAGAAAGCGAGCAACTGAATCCAAGAAATTACCCACGCCCAAGTCAATAGTCTCACCAAAAACTCTATACAAACCTTCTTCCAGAGCGATAATCTGAGTATTTGCTCCTGAAGCGTACAAAAGAACAGGATCTGCAAATCCACTATGCACTCTTCCAACCTCTAAATGCGCAATACAATGATTAACGCCAACGAGTGGGACACCAAGACGAAGCGAGAGACAACGCGCCACAATGGACCCGATACGAAGTGCATGACCCAGGCCAGGAGATCGACTGTACGCGATAAGCGAAATATCTGACAAAGAAATACCTGCCCGTTCAATAGCAGAGTGTAAAACAGATTCCCACACCGCTACATGATGCTCACTTAACTCAACAGGAATCAAACCCCCTGACTCTGAGCGGAACATATCACGTACATTAGAAAAAACTTTCCGAGAATAACGTTCAACAATGGATATTCCAAATGTGTGAGCAGTACTTTCAATGCCTAAACAATACATATAAAAGAAAAAAAAGACGAACTTAAAAAACCTTCGAACAAATAGACTCAAAATGAACGAAAACAATACCTTACGAGAAATAGAAGCGCTCATCAAAAAAAAATATCCTCAACCAGCCGTAGAGAGCTTAATGCGCGCCGTCAAATATGCCGTTGCAGCACATAAGGGTCAGACAAGAAAATGCCAAAAAATACCATACAGCATACATCTGCTCGAAGTAACGAAGTATTTGCTCGAACATACAGATCCAAGAGTTGATACCGCAACTATTATGGCCGCAGCGCTACACGATACCATAGAAGACACCACCACTACATCTGAAACGTTGACAGAACACTTCGGCGATGAAGTCAGTAGCCTTGTACAAGCACTAACAAAAAAGAAGCTTCCGGATAAATTGCGTGCAGATAAAGAATATCAAGAACAGTTAGAACGAGAAGGAAAGAGAGATGAGAGAGTGTATCTAATCAAGCTCTCCGACGTATTGCATAATGCACAAACACTAGAAGTACACAATGAAAAAAGACATCTTGAAATTAAACAACAGATACGTGAATACTACGTACCCCTTGCAGAGCGCCTTGGATGGATTGCCGAAGCAGAACGACTAAAAACTTTAGGAGAATAAACAAAAGCAGTCTTTCCTGTATCAATCTCATCGTCTACCGAGCGCAGAAATCCATAAAGCATCTTCTTCACATCATCTAATTGAAGTAAGAGTGACTGTACGACCGAATCAGATAAGAGAGCTAAGTCCTTAGCTAAACAAAGCAATACTTCCACTTCTTTAGCAGATGCATAAGAATACGAGAGATGATTACGAAGCACCTTAGTACTACGAGAAGCACTACCCTCAACAATATTTAATGGAATGCTCAAAAGCGCTCTACGAAGCTGCGAAGTAAACGATGCATCGACTAAGCTGTTTGAACACGCATAGCACTCAACAACGAAAGCATACGCCTTGTGATACACATCCAGTTTACGAAAGTCACGTCCCATATAACATCTAAGAAACAAGCACTCTAAAAAGTATTGGATAAAAAACCGGAAAAAACTGGGTACATAAAGAAAAATATGTTAAAAAAAGCCTGTAGAAACAGCCAATAGAAGCAGAACTATAATAGTATACATAAATAATAAAAAAATAAAATAAAAAAATAAAATCATGCATACACAAACCACACTGTGTGCTACAATCACTTTTTTCTAAAAAGAAACTATAACCAACCTGTTGGAAACTGCGGGCTAAACACCTCGCCGAAGCTCGGTGCGCACACCCCAGTCCCATCAACCGCGTGTTCTTCGCGGAGTTGTGCTATCTCTTTTCGAGGGGCGCTTCGCACTTAGATGCTTTCAGTGCTTATCGCGTATCGCGTAGCTGCCCGGCCTGCCCTGTAGGACAACCGGTCGACCAGTGGCGACGAACCATCGTTCCTCTCGTACTAAACGATCCTTCCTCTCAGATAGTCCACACTTCCAGTAGATAATAAACAAACTGCCTCACAGCGTTCTGAACCCAGCTCACGATCCCTTTTAATAGGTGAACACCCTCACCCTTGGCCGCTTCTGCACGGCCAGGATAGGAAGAGCCGACATCGA
>SKHI01000038.1 GCA_007117065.1 Candidatus Woesearchaeota archaeon | reverse complement strand
TGGAACAATATTTATTTTTTGTAATATGGCGTTATTTTGAAGTCGATAGCATGTTTTTCCGGATACTTTTTGTGAGTAATATGTAAGTAATCGGCACCAGTAGTTCTTTGGGCTTCTTCAGCCACGCCTTTAAATATTCCATGAACTGCCTGCCTTCGCTGTTCAGGAGATAAATAATGAGTGTGTGTACGGGATATTGTTAATTTGCCATTTGCAGTCAAATTTTCAAGTTTAATTGGCCGAACACCTAATGCTAATTCGAATTCTCTACTGCCTGGACGCCTCCATAACTCCGGCATTTTCACATGAGAGGAAGCACTGTAATCCATGAAGATTCCTGGATCATCGCGAAGAGGCGCGGCCAGGTAACCAAATTTAGTAGGTATAAGTAGATAAGGCACATCTTTCATAGGCTTAGAAGTAAATACACATATATAAATGTTTTCACTATCACTTAGTAGTGTTCATTTTGGATTTACATTAACCAGAGAAGAAAATTAAAGAATAAGCCAAAAACAATATATGCAAGGAAGAGGAAACCAGCGATGCTGAGAATGCTTACATTATAGACAGACTTCTCCTTAGGATGATTACTCAGATAAATACGATAGAATAACACAACAAGAACAGTAAGCGTACCAGCAATGATGCTTAGCGCAGCAACGATACGATAGTACAAAGGAAACGGTGCAATTACCGAATTAAAAAGAATAATAGGAATGAGCAAAAGAGTAACAAGACCAACAACAGCCATATTACCATAAGTAAGATTATCAATAGTTTGCGTTTTGCCAAAAACTCTGCTGAGCAAAGCAACAATATTAGCAGAGATGAATAAGGTAAAGAGAACAAGGTACATACGACCTACAAAACGACCGGAAACAACATCCCACACACCAAGAATAGAAGTAAGGAAACTTACCACAACAAAAAAGAAAAGAAGATGCATAAAGTAGATTGAGCGTGGAAAAAGGGTATTTTTTTGCTGACCCCAGACAAAACCAAGACTGACAAACGAATGCACAACAACTAAAACCAAGGTAAATAGTAATTTGATAGAAAGGTCAGTGAACTCGCCAATCAAAACAGCAATAACAGCAAGTAAAGAAGAGAGAACTAATGAACCAATAAGGCTGTAGAAAAAGAACTTTTTGAATGCATCCAAGGAAAACATAAAGAAATTGAGAGAAAAAAGTATATAAACGTATCGGAAAAGGAATGAATAAGCATGAGCAGCATTAAAACCTCGATACTGCTCAACAATACATTTATATTATCTACAGCAAGATACAGTACATGCGCACTGAACCTCTTTTTGAAGAAATGAACGAAGAAAAGATTGCTGCTCTCACTGCAGAAGGAAACGTTCTTGTAACAGCTAATCCAGGCACAGGTAAGACAAAACTTCTTGCCCATCGCTACGCATACCTCGTCTCTTTGGGAATAGCTCCCAAAGACATCCTCTGCCTCACATTCACGCGTAAAGCACGTGAAGAAATGGATGAGCGTATCAAAGCACTCCTACACACATGCGGTGCGCCATTTTCTTCCTCAGACTTACACATTCATACGTTTCACAGTTTTGCTCTTGACTACTTAGATGGAGAAGGAATTGTTTCCTCAAATCTTCTGCGCCACATTATCTACGCTTACGTTACCGAACACGAAGTGTTTACGTATTCAGACACATACGTAGCAGAAACGCTCGTACCCCATATTGAAAACGTTATTAGCTATCTCAAAAACTTTGGTATAATGCCAGAATCGCTTCGAGAAGAAGATATTTGCGCTCACTTTCCACAAGATCACAAAAACGCTGCGGATATGAGTGCCTTTTTACTGCACTTTATCAACATCTTTCGTGAATACGAAGCACAAAAAAGCCGTGTGGGACGTGATTATACAGACTTGTTACTAGATATTCGCAAACAACTCGACACCCCTCTTTTTCGTCACGTACTCATTGATGAATTACAAGACGTAAACCACGTACAAGCAGAAGTAGCCCTCAAGAGCGCACACACATTCTTTGCTGTAGGGGACAAGAAACAAGCAATCTTTGGTTTTCAAGGAGGAAGCATCCTTAATTTCGAACTTTTTAGAAACGCATCAGAATTCATACTTTCAGAAAACTTTCGCTCAACAAACGATATACTCTACTATGCCCGCGACCAATTCCAAAGCCTCACCAAACAAGAAGGCTACGCAAAAGAACTCGCAGGACTAGCCAGTGGGACAGGTGCGAGAGGAGACAAGCCAACGCTCTGCACAGCAGACAATCCAGCTTTAGCGATTGCAGCACTCTGTAAAGCACATAACAAGCTTACCATAATAGCACGAACCAACAAACAACTCATCGAACTCTCACGAGTCCTCGAAGCACACGGCATAGACTTCTCGACAACATTCTACTCCTCCTCGCAATCAGCAAAGGAAAACGTTATCGACTACTTACGAGGAATATTTCTTTCAGACGAGCCGAGTATAAGACGCGCGCTCTTCACCCCATTTAGTCCGGTATCCATACGGGAAGCATTTGGCATAAAAAAAACACGTACAGCCGAAGAACTCCTATCGCACGCACAAGAATTTGAGCGCTTACGGCAGGAAATACGCACGTTTGAAGACGTACAACACCTCTTTACTCGACACATATTTCCCATAGCAGCAGCATATGGAAAAGAATATTTTTATGCATGCGTATCCGTACAAAAAGCGTGTTTCGAAGCACTGCGAGTTATACCCGCAATGACTGCAGAAGCATTCTTCTCCTATATCACAACAGCAGACCTGATTACAGGCGAGTCGGGCGAAGAAAAAAACATTGTTCTCACCACAGTACACAAAGCAAAAGGAAAACAATGGGATACAGTCGCGTACCTCCCAAAGAAAAGTGGGAAAAAATCCTCGTGGATAGACGCAGTAACACAAGCAATACTCACAAGCAAAGGAGTGCATGCAGAGGAAGAATTTAGCGAGGAAGATGTACGCATAGACTTTGTTGCATTAACACGAGCAAAAAAAGAGCTTTTCATAGTAAGTGAAGACCTCACACGGTACAGCGTAGGAGAATACAATAAAAAAGACCTAGAACAAGAAGAACAAAAAAGTACAGAAACGCATGAAAGCGCACGCAGAGCATTCAGCCTCTTTGTAGCAGGACAAGAAAAAGAAGCAAAACAACTCCTCAGCCACGACACCAGCTGGCTACTTGAAGCAACAAAACAACAACTCTCAGGAATAACAAGATTATCCTATAGTAAGCTAACAGATAATGCATGGGAATTCTTTGAACGAAACGTGCTCCAACTCGGCTTTATAGGAAAAGCACTTGATACAGGATCAGTAGTTCACCACGCAGCAGAACACATACTGCGCAAACAAGAATACACGCACGATGAAGAACATCGCCCGTATATAAAAAACGTTGAACAAGCAATACAAGAAATACAGCAGAACTATCCAGAAGTCATTGCAATAGAGGAGCAGTTTACCGTCGCAATGCAAGACATATGGGATTTTGGAGGAGACACAGTTATTACTGGAAAAATAGATGCTATTCTACGCAATGACAAAGAGTATCTTATGATCGACTGGAAGACAGATAGGAATACGAGCAAAGCATCAACGCATAGGCAACAACTCGCACTGTACAGAAAAGCATACTGCCTCGCAAACAACATACCAGAAGAAAACATGCACGTAGCGATAGGATTTGTAGGACTGAGAGAAATAATTAATACCGGAGAAATAACATACGAAGTAGATTGGAGTAAGATTGGAGGTTCTGCTCTTCATACGCTGGGAAAAAAAGCCCATAAAGTGCTTGAATGGATACAACAACCAGAAAGACTCCTTGAAGAAATAACACAGAAAGAGCAAGAAAACCCCTTATGGCAGTACGTCAAAGAAGAATGGGATAAGAAATAAATATAAAGGAATTCATACAGTATTCTTGCATGGATGGAAAAATTGAGGTTCCCCAGTCAGTCATAGATAAACTCTCAGATAAAGATAAGCTACAAGTATCTTTTCTGTATTACGTATTAACAAAACTATCAGCGCTAGTATCAGACGATATTAGATCATATATGAATTCTCTGAATAATTCGACTCCATATACAGATATTGATAAACAACAAAGACAAAGATATTTTGATACTTGTGTATTTATATTAAATGATCTAATAAAAAAATACCCAAAAATACCTTTTTTCTTAACCAAAAAAGCACATCACTTATTTCGTTTTGGGTTTACTCAAGAACATGCTCTCGAAGCTAAAAAAATCATAGACCAAAGCGTCAAAAAAAATACTATCGATGAATTACTATTATGTACATATGTCGATTTTTACAAACCTCATAAGTCCATAACTCATTTAAAGAAATTTGTTACGGATAATAAAAATAAAATAGCAGATAGAAATACCTATAATAACCTAATCGAGCTCATAGACAAAGAAAAACAACGACGAGATGAAGAAGTAGCGCATACACATACCAATACAATATATGATATGCATTCGGTCTTAGCTGAATTAAAGTATAATTATGAGCAGTTTATGATCTCAAATGAGGACTTAGAAAAAAATCAATTAGAAACAGTAAAAACGTTAATAGAAAAAATATATGCTGAGATAAAACAGTATCTGCATGCAAAGAGAAAGCACTTGGATAAACATGTCATTGATGATATTAGAAAATCATCTACATTTCTAGTAGTCGGAATAATTCCTGTTTCAAAAAAGGATTTGTTATCAGCTAGCACAAGTGCCAAAGAACATTTGGAATATCTTGATACTCAGGAGCATATAGGATATTCATCTTTAGATTATCATAAAAAAATTCATGTATATTTAACCTTACTAACACTCCCAATTAAGAAAAGAGAAGCGTTTTTAGAAGAGAGTAAGGCCATATTATCTGAGTTTGATTATGGCGATATACTTCGCAAACTGAGTTATACAAACATCAGTTAAACAATTGCTAAAATAAAAAGACCGCTAAGAGAGTATATATTCATTAAGCCACAAGCCCCCTTCTTGCACAAAAAAAAGTTTTATTGGCCACTGCGTGTATGCTGGAACGTAGACATGCACAACAGCATGCGTTTCGTTAGTCTCTTGGATGCGCATATCATACATACCAGGCTGAAATGCATCAATACCGCGAGTTAAAAAAATAATGTTCCGAGTCAATGTAAAGGCCTGTACACAACCTGAATCCGAAGCATCGCATGCAGCGCGAACCTCCTGAGAGCGCAGATCGTAGAAACAAGTTGCTGACGAACCCCCAAGACACTGCCATAGTGCTTCGGCACCTTCAGAGGGAGATTGCGGAAGACTTTGAGGAAGTATTTGCAGTAAAAAAGAAGAGACCAACAAGAAAAACAAGTAGTACATCAAAAATTAAAAAATCGTACATTCATCTACTGTTTTGGATGTCATAATTTAAAAAGTAGTAAGAATAACAATCACCACTCCATAATACTTAAATAGCTGTATTCATTTCTTTTCCTTGCGATTCTCCAGAGCATGTATCCAGTAACCAATGTATACCTTATTGCACTCCCACAACAATCCCCTAGCAGAGTACACGAAAGAATTCGAAGCAACTATGCATGCGACAACATCATGTACAAAGTAGCAACACAACAAGAAATA
>SKHI01000050.1 GCA_007117065.1 Candidatus Woesearchaeota archaeon | reverse complement strand
TATCAATCTGTTTGGGAGAGGGGTTACTTTCTGGCTTGAGTCGGACTATCGTCATCAGTTACCTACTTCACGCACGCGATAAGGTGTACGAAAAATATTTTTTTTCTTTTTCTTTCGATATATTTAAATAACGTCTCCGTAATTATACTTGTATGAGTACGTTTCAGAATGCTGTAGCTTTCATGATTAACCTAGGGGTATACGATGTTGTATTGCCGTTTCTTCTTGTATTTACCCTCGTGTTTGCTCTTCTTGAAAAAACAAAAGTTTTAGGAGTTGAAAAGCACGGTTCTGAAACCTATACCAAAAAGAATTTAAACGCTATGATCGCGTTTGTTACTGGTTTTCTTATTATTGCTAGTACTGAGCTTGTGCGTGTTATTAACACTGTTCTTGCTACGAGTGTGTTGTTAGTTCTTCTTGCAGTTCTCTTTCTTATGCTTGTTGGTGTCTTTAGTAAAGATCAGGAGTTCGCCCTTACTGGTGGCTGGTTAAAGTTCTTTACTGGTTTAATGTTTGCTGGTATTGTTCTTATCTTTTTACACGCTCTTGGCTGGCTGTATCTTGTCTGGGATTATCTTGTGTACGAGCTTGATGGTCCTGTTGTAGGAAGTTTCTTGCTTCTTATTGTTGTTGTTGGCGGAATGTATTTTATTGCGCAGCCGAGTGGTCCGTCGCATGATAAAAAGGGTGACAAATAATAACATTAATAAACGAGGAGTATTAAAGAGGGAGTATGACTGCATTTATTGACGCAATTTTTTATCTAAACGCTCTTGGCGTAGCTGATGTTATTCTTCCATTTTTCCTAGTATTCACTGTTGTTTTTGCAGTATTACAGAAGAGTAACGTACTTGGTACAGGCTCGCAAGTAAAGCGGTATAATGTTATTCTTTCTCTGGCTATGGGTCTTGCCGTAGTATTTCCACACATTTTAGGCACGTACCCTGCCGGCATGAATGTGGTTGTTATCATAAATAATGCTCTTCCTCAAGTTTCTGTCTTCATCATCGCTGCGGTTATGCTGTTGTTAATGCTGGGCATCTTTGGTATTAGCTGGCCTGGTAAAGATGGTAATGGTGGTTCATTAGTTGTTATCTTGAGCATTGCTATTATTACATATATCTTTATTGCAAGCTCTGGTGCTGTTGGTATTCCTTGGTGGCTTACCTGGCTCTTTAATGATCCGCAAATGATTACGTTATTTGTCACGCTTCTCGTATTCGGGGTGGTAGCTTGGCTTATAACGCGTGACGAGACGGACAAGGATGCTGATAAGAACATGTTCTTTAAACCCGAATGGATTAATAAGAAATGAGCACCGTCCTTGATTATTCCATCCTCAGCGACTTCTCAATTATTTTTATTTTTTTAACAGTGTTCCTTGCAGGTCTTGGCTTAATGCGCTACATTGACTTCTTTAAGATGGGAAGTGATAGTAAGTTGTATGCAGTTCTTGCGTTCGCTCTTTCGTTTATTGTTGTCATGAGTCCTACAGTGGTGGACATATTCACATTTGCTATTCCTTGGCTTAGTATCGTTCTTCTCATTGGTTTTTTTCTTCTCTTCTTTGCAAAAATGTTTAATACTGATCTTGATACTGCCTATCTGATCGGTCAAGGTCCTGTGTATGGATTTCTTATTGCGTTTGTCGTGATTATTTTCTTGTTCGCTCTCTCCTTTAGTTTTGGCCAAGACCTTCTCGAAGAGCAGCCAGGTTTTAGAGATCTTGATCGCATTCAAGGAGAAACTGTTCCTCGTGATACCTTTGTTCCTGAAGGACAAGTTCCTCCTGCGTTCGAAGGTCAGAGTAGTGTGAGTCAGCAACGCGCTGCCCAAGATCAGCGAGATCTTGGCAGTAACATTGTTCTGACATTGTTTCATCCGCGCATTCTTGGGATGTTGTTTGTCATTCTTATCGCTACAGCAACGATATTATTGATTGCTCGATAACGGTTTATATGTGCAACGCGTTTTTCTTATATGTTCTTTTCTTGTTTATTATATAAGTAGTACTTCTCCATCTCGAAGCGTCTTATATGCAATTCCTTGTCTTTGACAAAACGCTACTTCTTTATCAATATCTGCTGACTCAGGATGATCTGACTTATAGTGTGGTAATATGATATAGTCAAGTAGCCCTAGTCCTTCCCACACGGTTTCAGTTATTTCTCCATAGGCGTGTACGTGTGGGTTATCCACGATTTGTAACGCGTCGAGGTTTGGTGCGAGAACACATATTCCTGCGCTGTATCCTGCATATAAGAAATCCTCATTCATTGCATGTATGAGTTGATCAAATCCTGATAGTTTCATTGCTTGACGCAGTACAAATGTATTTCCTCCTCTCACCCATACTCCTCCTACTGTGCGTAAGAGTTCGTGTAGTTGATCTTTTTTTCCAAAATATGCTCTCAAATCAAGTATTTCAACGTGTATGCCTAGTCGTGTCAGCTCTGCGATGCCTGCACGATTACTTTTTTCTCGAGATTGTTGTTCCACGTGATCCATGGCATTAGGAATAAACAGGAGTTTTTTCTTTCCTATCAATCGTACGAGAACTGTACTTTCTCTACCAATGCCATATGATGACAAATAGTATTTCATCCGCGTTATCGTTTCATGCGCGCAGTTATATCTGAGAGCTCTTTTACATTATCAGTAAATACGGGTAGCACTTTACTAAACACTTTTTCCATTGCTTTTATTTCTGCTCCTACTTCAAGAATATTCTTGTCATAACTATCAATTTTTCCAATGAGGGCTGCGTGTAATTTGTCAAAGCGATCTTTTAGGTCTGCTACTTGTTGTGAGAGTTGTATGATTGTCTGCTCTGACTTATTCTTCCATTGAACAATTTTGTGAATGTCTTCTTCTAGGTCCACCCATCGTTCCTCAATAACTGCTTCGACGTATTCTTCAACACTAATGTCGTCAGCGATTCCTCCTTTATTCGTTTGCAACATTGGTTGTTGCGGCTGTTTTTGGACAGGCGGCGGCGTAAAAGATGGTCGAGAATTTGTTTCTGGCATCGTGTCCATTCCAGGTATTGGTGGAAGGTCTGGCATGCTTGGTGGCGGGGACATCCCTGCTTGTTCATTATTATCTACTATCGTAACTCACCTCTATATATAATCATACCTTTGTGTTTTTAAAACTATTGTGTTTCAAGGAGTCTTCGAGCTTCTTCGTGCGTGAGGTATTGTACTGGATCCCACATTTCAAGATATTTTTTGAGTACAAGAACCTCTTCTCGACTCGCTGTGGTTTTTACTTGTTCAAGGAATCGGTCTAATTTATCATCTATGTCTATGACGAGTCGACGTAGTTCGGTGTATTCTTCGTTTAATTTGTTCATTTCTTTGCGGAGTTCTTCTTCAACTCGCAAAAAATTTTCGTCTACAAGCTGATTTTTCCTGCGTAATACAGTATACCGTTCTTCAAGCACGCGCAGTCTTCTTTGTACATCAATGAGCGGTTTTGTTGGTGTTTTTGGTTCTTCTGCCATAAGGTTTTTATACGTTCTCCTCTCAATATCAGATATAAACGTTTTTAAACGTTTGCGAAGAGTGTGAGATGACAACAGAATTTGTGTATGAAGTGCTGCGACAAGGTGATGATACTATTCTTTTTGTTGATGCGCAGAAAGCAAACATTGTTCCCAGTATCGAGGATAATGAGGAAATCATGCAGGAAGCAATTGATCAGCTTGTTGAGAATCGCACATTAACAAAAATTATTTATTCGCAAAGACAGGATTATGAATACGACTATAGTCAGACTGTTCTTCTTGCTGAAATTGCGCGCACCTACCGTTCTCTTTTGCATGATACTCATTTGAGCTTAGAGGCTTTGCAGACGCACGGTCTTTCCGAGCAAGCAGTGAATTCTCGCTACACCTTTATTCATGGCCTTATTCGTGGTTCTTTACGAAGTGATCCTATTGGCTGTTATCTTCTTGCAAAAAGAGAGTTGCGTAAAACCCTTGTTGCAAAAGACAAGTCCGTAAGTGATGATGAGTTTACAGGTTATGAAGCATACGAAAAAGCTTTGAGAAAAATCATTGCCTCCTTAGAAAAAACTGCGCTGTATGCCAAAGCCCAACCCTATATTGAGGGTATGCGTGTGGGGGATAGAAAGATTTATCGCGGTATTTTCTATCCTCAAATAAAGCCGGATTTCATGTTTACAAAAGTCCTTACCGAGTATCCTAAAGGTGCTGAAGAGATTGATAGTTACACAGTGGGTGAGGCTGAGGTGGTTATTTTTCGCGTACCAGATACTATTCATTACGTCTATCATCTCACCCCGCCTGAGTTTAAGCTCTCTGAAGAACAATATCTGTTACTGGAAACAGCAAGAAAAATTCTTTCTGAGCACAAGCCTACTGAAAATGATTTCGTAAATCCCAAGCGTATGCGCGAAGTATTTAGTAATGTTGGTCGCGACTTGTTAGAAGAGCTGGCTAATAAGAAACATCTTTCTTTGCAAGAAGAAGAGTTAGAGAAACTCACGAGCATTCTTATTCGCTACACTGTTGGTTTTGGTCTTATTGAGGTATTATTGGCTGATGAGTTTATTCAGGACGTCACTATTAATAGCCCTACGGGCAAAACGCCGGTGTTTCTTGTTCATGGTAAATATCAGGATTGTAAAACAAACATTATTCCCACTGTTCCTGAGGTGGAGAGTTGGGCAAGTAAGTTGCGTATGATTAGTGGTCGTCCACTGGACGAGGCTAATCCTATCCTTGATGCTGACATTACTATTCCTGACGTTGCTTCTGCACGTGTAGGTGCTGTTGGCAAACCTCTTGATGATTCTGGCTTAGCCTTTGCGTTTCGTCGACACCGAGATAAGCCGTGGACATTTCCGTTATTTGTAAAAAACGGTATGCTTTCCCCTCTTGCGGCTGGGCTCCTTAGTTTTCTTATCGATGGGAATAGAACCTTTCTTGTTGCCGGTACGCGGAGTGCAGGCAAGAGTAGTTTACTCGGAAGTTTTTTGGTACAGATCATGCGTAAGTATCGCATAATCACTATTGAGGATACCTTGGAGCTTCCTGTTACTGAATTACAGGACCTTGGTTACAACGTGCAGAGTTTGAAAGTGGGTAGTGCTCTTGGAGGCAGTAGTTCGAGTGAGGTTTCTGCAGCTGATGGTATTCGTACCACTCTTCGTTTAGGAGATAGCTGTTTGATTGTGGGCGAGGTTCGTAGTACTGAGGCGCGCGCGCTCTATGAGGCTATGCGCGTAGGTGCTCTAGCAAACGTTGTTGCAGGAACTATTCACGGAGATAGCCCGTATGGTGTGTTTGATAGGGTGGTAAATGATCTTGAGGTTCCACGTACCAGCTTTAAAGCAACAGATATTATTGTTGTTGCTAATCCTGTGCGAAGTGCTGATGGTCTTTCTCGTCTGCGCAGAGTTACTGAGATTGCTGAGGTGCGCAAACACTGGGAGGATGATCCTTTGCGTGAGCATGGATTTGTAACGCTTATGAAATATAATCCTATTTCTGATTCTCTCGAGCCAACAGACGCTCTTATTAATGGTGAGAGCGATATTATTAAGTCCATTGCTGGTTCTGTTAAGGAATGGGCTGGTAATTGGGAGGCTGTTTGGCAAGAGATTCTTTTGCGAGCAGACTACATACAGGCCGTAGTCGATATTGCCCAGCAGAATAGTGATTTATTGGAAGCTTCTTTTGTTATTCGCGCTAATGATGCGTTTCATTTGATTAGTCAACGTATGCGTGCAAAGAATAAAGGTCCTGAGGATATTAAACGTGAATTCAACATCTGGCTCCAAAGAAACAAATATTGAGGATCTTCGTTCTCAAGTAAAAAAACAGCTTGCTCGTGAGCTGGGCGAGAGTTCTGCTCAGTCGCGTGAGTATGTGCAGTTTCGTAAGGATAATCTTCCCGCTCACTATTCTTTATATGAGCGCTGCGCAAAAGCTTTTGGTTCTGTAGTTTCTATTGCTGCGGGTAAAGACGCCGAAGTAATTCAAAAAGACCTTGACACTGCTCATCTACACTGCTCGCCCTCTGACGTACTGAGCTTGGCGTTGTTTGCTCCGTTTATTGTTTTTTTTACTTCCTTGGTATTCACTGTCGTTGTTCCCGTGATTTTTGGAAACGCGTTGTCATTCTATTTTTTTTTGTTTAGCATCATCATGGGTTTCTTAACGTATGTTCCTCTCAGAAACATGCCTTCATTTCTTGCTCAGCGTCATCGTCAATTAGCGAGTAATCAAATGGTTTTATGTATTTTTTACATAGTTACCTTTATGCGTCACACTCCTAATCTTGAGCTTGCTTTGGAGTTTGCTGCTGAGCACATAGGCGCCCCTCTTTCGTTTGATTTAAAGAAGGTTTTGTGGGATGTTGAGACGCAGAAGTATCGTTCTGTTTCTGAAAGTCTTGATATGTATCTTATTCAGTGGCGTGAGGATGCAAGAGAGTTTATCGAGTCTTTACATTTGATTATGAGTAGTTTGTATGAGACCAGTAATGACAGGCGTATTACTTCGTTAGATAAGTCTCTTGAGGTCATGCTTGAGGAGACGTATGAGAAGATGTTACACTTCGCTCAGAATTTGAAGAGTCCGATGACGATGTTACACATGTTAGGTATTGTTCTTCCTGTTCTTGGCTTAGTTATTCTCCCGTTAGCTGTTTCTTTTTTTGATACGCACTGGACTGTTATTGCAAGCATGTATAATATTCTTCTTCCGGCAGGAGTTTTTTATTTGGGAAAAAAAATTCTTTCCATGCGCCCTACTGGGTATGGTCAGACAGAAGCGTCTCCTATTGCTGATACGGCTTCTTTTTCTTCTCTTCGATTTAATGCTCTTCTCATTTTTTTCTTCTTATTCTTCATAGGAATATCTCCCTTGCTCATACACCTGTTAAGTCCTGGTTTTGATGTGGATATTGGTACTTTTTCCCTTCTTGGCTATGTTGATGTTGACGGTGTTCTTCGTGGTCCATTTGGTTTGGGTGCGGGTATACTTTCTCTTGCAGTTACTTTGAGCTTTGGTTTGGGTGCGGGGTATTTCTTTTATGGTCGTGCAAAGAATCTTATTCAGATGCGTAACCGTACAA
Organism: Candidatus Woesearchaeota archaeon; assembly: GCA_007117065.1. Taxonomy (GTDB): domain Archaea; phylum Nanobdellota; class Nanobdellia; order Woesearchaeales; family SKIA01; genus SKIA01. The sequence goes on along the minus strand of SKHI01000050.1, from coordinate 13,216 downwards.
AGCAGTTAGAATTAGAGTTTGCGTCTGCTTTGTTTCAGTTAGGAAATCGTATTGGTGATGGTGTTCCTGTTGAACTCGCATTCGGTCGTGTTGCTGAAGTAATGGATGGGACGCATGCAGGAGCGTTTTTTCATAAGGTAGCAGTTAATATTCAACGTTTGGGTATGGGTGTTGAGGAGGCTTTGTTCCATGAGAAGCACGGTATCGTGCGCGAGTTTCCCAGTAATCTTATTGAGTCCTCTATGAAGGTTCTTGTTGAGAGTGCAAAGAAAGGGCCTCAAGAAGCTTCTAAGGCTTTGATGAGTATGAGTAATTACATTAAGGAAATGCATCGGGTTGATGAGCGCCTAAAAGACTTATTATCTGACGTTCTTTCTTCGATGAAAAGTCAGGTTAATTTTTTGCTTCCTACCATTGCAGGTATTGTTATTGGTATTACTTCTATGATAACTACTGTTCTTGGTGCTTTGCAAGCGCAGAGTGATGAGTTTAGTGGTGTTGGTGGTGCTGGCGCTACTGTTCCTGGCATGGATTTTGGTCTAGGAATCCCTACCTTTTATTTTCAGATAATCATTGGTCTGTATGTTGTTCAGGTAACGTATATTCTGAGTTACATGATTAACGGTGTGGAAAACGGTGTTGATCCTGTAAGTGAGGACTGGATTCGTGGGAAAGGATTGCTTCTTGCTACCACGTTGTATGTATGCATCTCGTTTGCTATTATTCTTGTCTTTAATGTTATTGCAGGACAGATAATAACTGTTGGATAAATCGTAGGACTATTTTTTATGCATTAATCCTGGTTTTTTGTCGTACGGGTGCGGGTTATCAGTTTCAACCCACAATTCTCGTTGTACCTGCAGTGTTTGCTTTTTTCTTGCGCGGTCTATTCGCAAAAGATATTTTGGTCTGGGTGTTGGCGTATTTGTTTGATACTGTGTTATTACATCCCATGGATAATCTGTCGTCCATACCTTTGTTCCATCTTGAACTGCTGAACATAAATACATTGATGCGATAACGCATATTGTTTTTATCATACCGTTATATATTACTATACCTGTATAAAAAAGGTATGGGCTTACCCGGATTCGAACCGGGGACACCTCGAGCTTCAGTCGAGTGCTCTCCCGCTGAGCTATAAACCCATGAAAAGGAGTAATTACTCTCCCTTTAAAAACTACTCTATTTTTTCTATTTTTCCGTTTCTTCCTGCACTCAGCTGTAGGTCTCCCTGCCATTCGTTTACAAATCCGTTGCTGAGGCGTATTTTGTCTCCTGCTTTGTACGTATCTGCGTCTTCGTTCCACAGAGTAAGTGTTACTGTTCCGGTATCATCTGAGAGAATGCTATTTGCTACTTTTCCTGGTTTACCATATTTTTGAAACTCTCTTGGTTGGCTTACTTCTGTTATCGTCCCTTCAACTGTTACGTCTGCTTGTTTTGCTTGTAATTCATTAATTTTCATTATGCATTCACAATTCTACAAAGAGTTTATCTTTTATATGTGCTTCGCAAAAATGTTTCTAATTCTGCTATAGGTATTCTTTCTTGTGCTTGGCTATCTCTGTCCCGTACTGTTACCGTATTATTTTCTTCTGTTTCGAAATCTATTGTTACACAGTAAGGTGTTCCTATGAGTGCTTGTCTTAGATAGCGTTTTCCAATGCTTGCTGTTTCGTCGTATATAGCAACAAACCCTTGTTGTTGTATCATTGCGTACACATTTCTTGCTGTTGTAGAGAGTTTTTTTTGTAAGGGAAGAACAGCTACGTGAACTGGTGCGAGTTCATATGGTATGTTAAATGTTGACATTCCTTCTTGCTCGCTTTTTTGTTCATAAAATATGTCCATGAGCGCAAACACTGGTCTGTCTACTCCAAAGGCTATTTCGAGGATGTGTGGTATAACCTTTTCTCGTCGTTCTTCAATAAATATGTCAAGTTCTTGTTTACTATGCTTTGCGTGTTGTCGCAGGTCATAATCTGTTCTGTCATGTATTCCACACGCTTCTGTCCAACCAAAACTAGGCAGGTAGAGTTCCACATCCCATGCATCGCTTGCATAGAACGCTTTTTCTTCTGGGCCGTGTTGGCGTAACCGGATATTTTTTTCTGGTATTCCAAAAGAAGTAAAGAGTGTGTATGCCAAATGTATGCCGTATGCGTATGCGTTGCTTCCAAAAAGTTTTTTGTGCATGGCTTCTTGTATGCTCATGTTTTCAGGTTCTCCTTCGCGTACTTGTTGTTCCCAGCTGAGCAAGGGGAGTACAGTATCTTTTATGCGGGCGTACTGCTCGTGCATTTCTTTCTCTTGCGGGTCTAAGAAGAGTTGTGCTTCAGCTTGGGTAAACTCTCTCATCCGTACAAGATGTTGTCGCGGGCTTATTTCATTTCGATATGCTTTTCCTATTTGAAATACTCCAAAGGGGAGCTTTTTTCTAAAGTGCTCTCTATATCTGAGAAAGGGAAGGTAGGTTGCCGTTGCGGTCTCTGGTCTGTTATATCCTTCAATTTCTGTTCCTATTGTTGTGCGCATCATGAGGGAATGATTTGTAATTTCATCCAGTAATTTCTTCCCGTTTGGTGCTTGCATGTTTGTAGCCTTAATTGCTTTGAGGAGTTCGTCGTTGTGTACAGGGACAGGTGTTTTGATGTCGTGTTTTGCGTAGTGTTCTTCAAGGAGTTTATCTGCTCTCCACACTCCTCCGTCCGCATCTCTTACGAGTGGGTCGGTAAATCCTCCAAGGTGTCCTGATGCTTCCCAGACGATTGCGGGAAGAATGGTGGGTGTTTCTACCTCAAAAAACTCGTGTGTGCTAAAGAGTGTGCGTATTTTTTCTTCTACTCGTCTCTTCAGAAGTGTTCCATTTGGTCCATACGTATAAAATCCTGCTGCTCCGCCGTAGAGTTCCGGTGCTGGTCCCCAGACGAATCCTTGTGTTTGCATAAACGCAAGCAATGTTTCATGATGTTCATTCATACACTGCATAAACTCTTTTTGTTTATATATTCTCTGCTTCACATTTTTTTTTGTGCAAAGTTTTATGAACTATTCTTCATACGTCTCTTTATGGACGAACTTGAACGAATTATACAGTGGGCAAGAGATCTTATTGCGATTGAGAGTCTTTCAGGTGAAGAGCAAAAAATCGCTGATTATATTTACGCGCAGGTACAAGAAATGAATGTTTCTTCGTATAAACAAGAAAATAATGTTGTCGCGTACAGAACTGTGGGTAGTACTTCTTGTCTCATTTTTAATGTGCATATGGATACGGTTAAAGCAACACATAATTGGATGTATAATCCTCTTGCTCTTGTTGAAGAAGAAGGACGGCTATATGGTTTAGGTATTAGTGATGAGAAAATAAGTATCGCAATTTTGCTCTCTTTACTGCAAGACCTTCCCGAGAGTTCGTGTGATGTATATGTTTGTTTTGTTACTGAAGAAGAGACAACGGGTGCGGGTAGTAAGCGTTTTGTTGAACATTTTTTAGAAGAAACCAACTATAGTTCTGTTGCATGTGTTCTTACTGAGCCGACAAACGCTTCTTATCTTGAGATAGGGCATAGGGGGCGAATTCTTTGTACCTTCCAGGCCTCTGGACCAGGTGGTCATGCGAGTAGGCCTGAAAAAACAGTTAATCCTGTCCATACATTGTTTGCGTTGTTTAAGTATTATGAATCATTCGTCGCGGAGTTGCCTCATGATGATGCATTAGGAAAAAGCACTATTGCTGCGCCTACCACGATAACTGCGTCGGGCAGTACAAATGCCATTCCAAGTGTAGCTACTGCGACAGTAGATATTCGCACCACTCGAGTAACGCATCAGTTAGTACATGACAAGCTCTCCCTTGTTCCCGAAATTATTCAACTCAGTCAACGCCCTCCCAGTGTCACTGATGTGCACGAGCCTATTGTCCATCTTGCCAAAGAACTCGGAGTCACTGACATTCGCTATGCGACAGGCGGCGATGATAGTATTTTCTTTACGCAGAAAGGTATTCCTTGTATTGTCTTTGGTGCAGGGAGTTTGGAGCGTATTCATCAAGCAGACGAATATTGTGAGGTTCGTAACATTATTCCTACAAAACGTTTTTATGCTTCGTTATTGCAACGCTATGCCTGATAGGTTTTTCTCAGCCAATCCTGTTCTTCTCCCGTAAGTTCGAAGGTTGTTTTGTCTGAGAGCATGTGTGCATAATACGCGAGTTGTCCAAGAACTTGTTTTGTACTCTGTTTTGTTTGTACTGCTATGTGTTGTGCTATTGCTTTTTTCTTCTGTCGTGTACTGCTTGCCCTCCAGTAGGTAAGTGGGCGCATTGAACGAGAGTATTTTGTAAACCCAGAGTAGCGTTCTTGTTTGGCAAGACACACCCCTGCCGTCATTTCATCAATTACATAGACGAGATATCTCCAGTGCTGCCAGCGGAGTATTCTTCCCCGAAACACATCTGCTCTACTCAGTGCGTCATATGCGCGTGCGCAATCTTCTGGTTTCGTGTATTCTTTTGGCACATTTTCGTCTACCCAGAGAAATACTTCATCAATTGGCTCATCAACTGCATCAATTGCCTCTTTTGCCAGTTGAGGATCGCGTCCTTTAAAGATGCGCTGAAGTGCGGTAAATAGTGTTTCTGCTTTTCTTCGCTCTCCAAGAAACGCAAGTTCTTCTGCAGTTATTTTTTTTTGTTGCGCACTCAGGCTTTCTAAGTCAGTAATTGCTGCCCGCATATCTCCTCCGGCACGTCTAGCAAGTGTTTTCAGTGCTGTTTCATCGTACTGTATTCCTTCTTTGTGACAGATATCTTTCAAAATACTGTAAATAGTGGTGTACTTTGGTGGGGGTATTTCTTTTACTTCGCAATATTTTCGTATGGTGCTCAGTTTTTCGTTCCACCCATCGTTTGCGGTGAGGATGATGGGATACGTGCTTTTTTTTAGTATGTCTACGAGCGCAGTATTTCCTCCCCTGTCTTTTGTTCCTGATAATCCATCTACTTCGTCAATTAAGAGTAATTTTTTTGTCTGAAACAAGCTTTGTTGTTGCATGGCTGCGCCGAGTACGCGCTCAATTGCTTCTTTATTTCGTACATCGCTCGCATTTATTTCTACGAGTTCAAAATTGTGTTCTCGTGCGAGTGCGAGTGCAAGACTTGTTTTTCCCACTCCTGGTGCTCCGTGAAGTAATATTCCTTTTTTCTTTTGTTTTGCATAGGTGAGAATGAATGTGCGCACAAATTCTATGAGTGGTTTTTCTCCGTGCATGTCTTGTGTAGTCTGTGGTCTATATTGCTCGCTAAACGGTTGCATACAGATAAAGAGGATTGCTTGTTTATATAAACGTCTTTTTTGTGTTGCACTTTATCGGGGTGACACAAACTTAAAAACTTCTTTTTCTTACTTCAAGTATGAAAGTTCATTTAGAGTGTGCAGAGGATATTTGGTTGCAGGTAGTAATTCCTGATGTTGTTTCGATAGATTCGTTTCTTGAGCGTGTACAACAAATAGAACACGTTATTGCACGTGACCGATCAACTCCTCGTGTTGAGATACCGCGAAAGTCTCCTGACGTTCAAGACCGTCTGCACCAACTCGAGGCGAGTACGGAAAAAATTATTTCTCTTCTTGATTCCTTACGTTAATTAACGTCTGGTTCTCGAACAAGTTGTTCTACTGCGTGTGCGAAGTCGATGTCTTGTTGGGTGACTCCCCCTTCATCGTGTGTGTGTAATGCGAGTTCAACATACGCATACTCGATAGTTATTCTTGGGTGATGGTTTCTCTCTTCAGCAAGTGTTGCTATTTCATGTACAAAGGTCATGCTTTCTGCAAAGTTTGCAAATTCAAAGGTTGAATAGAGGCTGTCTTGTTCGTATTCCCATTCGGGAAGCTTTGTGAGTTCTTCTTGTATTTGTGTTTCTGAAAGTTTCATACATGTATGTATCTTTTCCTCTCTTTAAATCTTTTCGAAGCGTATAAAAAAGAGTGTTGTTTTTGAATGGGTATGACTGAGCAAAAATCGTATGATCCTGTCCTTGATGAGCGGCGTATACAAGCGTTTTGGGATGAAAACCAGATATATACTTCTTCGTTTACTCAAGAAAAACCGTTGTTTACCATTGACACCCCTCCACCAACCCTGAGTGGTGTCATGCATCTTGGTCATGCATTTAGTTATGCACAGGGAGATTTTATTGCGCGGTACAAACGTATGCGTGGATTCGCAGTATTTTATCCATTTGGAACAGATGATAACGGTCTTCCAACAGAACGCTTGGTTGAGAAGAAAAAAGGTGTTTCTGCAAAAAAAATGCCTCGTGATGCGTTTGTTCAGCTAGTCAATGAGACTGTTACCGAGGAGCTTCCTCTCTTTAGTGCTGATTGGAAGCGTCTTGGGATAAGCGCAGATTTTTCTCATGCATACAGCACCATAGACCCGCATTGTATTCGCACATCGCAACTCTCCTTTCTTGATTTGTATGAGAAAGGTCTTCTTGTCCGTAAAGCAGATCCCGTAAGCTGGTGTACGCAATTTCAGACTGCTATTGCACAGGCAGAGTTTGAGTCAATTGAGCAGAAGGGTGTGATGAATACCATTCTTTTCTCAACTACTTCACAGAAGAGCTATCCTATTATGACTACGCGTCCGGAGCTCATCCCTGCTTGCGTTGCTCTTGCTGCGCATCCCGGCGACTCTCGATACGCTTCACTTAAAGATGAATTGTTTCTTCTTCCTTTTGCTGATAGGTTTCCTGGTGCGCGACCCGTTCCTCTCATTTTTGATACGTCCGTTCAGTTTGATAAGGGTACTGGCTTGATGATGGTGTGCACATTTGGAGATAAGGAAGATGTTGAGAAATGGCGTAAACACAACCTCCCCCTGAGAAGCGTTCTCGAACCTGACGGTCTTTTTAATGCGCTTGCTGGCCCGTATGAGGGGCTTTCTGTGCGTGATGCACGCAAAGCAATTCTTGATGATTTACGCGAGCACAAGCTTCTTTTGCATCAAGAAGAGATAATCCAGTCCGTTACTGTGTATGAACGATCCGGTGTTCCTGTGGAATACATTTCTAGTAAGCAATGGTTTGTCAAACTACTTGATAATAAGGAAAAAATACTTTCTGCTGGTAAAGAAATTAATTGGTACCCGCATCACATGCGTTCTCGTTTCGAGCATTGGATTGAGGGCCTGAGTTGGGATTGGATTATTTCTCGTCAAAGAAGTTATGGCGTACCGTTTCCTGTGTGGTATACTCCCTCAGGGGAAGTTGTACTCCCGCAAAAAGATGAGCTTCCTATAGATCCTACCACTACCAAACCGCGTGGGTATGGGGATGTAGAGCTTATTGCAGAAACTGATGTTATGGATACCTGGGCTACTTCTTCGGTTACTCCACAAATAGCTCTTGGGTGGTCGGAAAACAGTCATTTGTTTGATACTGGCTTTCCCATGAGTTTGCGTTTACAAGCGCATGACATTATTCGTACATGGGCGTTTTATACGATTGCTAAGTCTGTGTATCATCACAATTCTATACCTTGGAAAGATATTGTTATTTCTGGTCACGCACTTGATCCGAAGGGGAAAAAAATGTCCAAGAGTAAGGGAAACACGGTTGATCCAAGAGAAAAAATGTCTGTGTATGGTGCAGATGCTGTTCGGTATTGGGCTGCAGGCACTAAATTAGGTGAAGATTTGCCTTTTCAAGAAAAAGATTTAGTGACAGGAAAGAAGACGGTAAATAAGATTTGGAACGCTTCGCGTTTTGCTTCTTTGCATCTGCATGAGTACGTTCTTCCTTCGCAAGCTCCTTCAGTGAGTTTTTTTGATACATGGCTCTTCTCTCGTTTCTCCTCTGTGCTCTCTCTTGTCACAAAGAGTTTTGATGCCTATGAGTATTCTCGCGCAAAACAGGCTATTGATCAGTTTTTTTGGAATGATTTTTGTGATAATTATCTTGAGTTGGTAAAAGATCGTTTGTATAATCCTGATGTACGTGGTGTTGATGAAACAGAGTCTGCTCAGTATTGTTTGTATCACGTGTTACTTGCGCAGATAAAGGTGTTTGCCCCCATTCTTCCACACATTACTGAGCATGTGTATCAATCATTTTTCTTATCTGATGGTGCTGTAAGTGTTCATACAAGCCAGTGGCCTGTTATTCCTTCTTCTCTTGTAGATGATGCCGTTGTTCGTGCGGGAGATATTCTTATTCAGTTTCTCTCTGCTGCTCGTAAGTATAAGAGTGAACGGAGTCTGTCTATGCGCGCTGAGATTGCAAAGGCTGTTCTTGTTGTTCCCGCTGATATTCGTTCTGTTATCGAGCAGGGCTTGCTTGATTGGAAGAGTGCGAGTGGTGTTCAAGACGTTGAGTTTGTTGAGGGTGTTGAGCCCAGTATTTCTTTTTCGTAAATGCGTCGCGCAATGTCTTCTACGACATCAATATCTTCTGTGTCATAGACATAGATTTCTCCGTTTGGTTGTATGCGAACACGTTGTTGTTGAATAATTTCTTCTCTTTGTGTTGTTAAGTAGTTTTTTTTTGGTTTAGCACTCAGACATCCTTCTTGCTCGCACCAGGTTACATAATAGGGTTTGGGTGTTTCTTGTTCTTCACAAGTTCCTTTTTGTTCGGCAAGCGTTATTGGTGTTACTGTCTTATCAACAAGGGCGAGATAGAATTCTTCTTTTCCTTGCAATACTTCTGTTGCAAGGCTTGCTTGTGTTTGTGCCAGTAGGTTAGCAAGTTCATGTTCTATTTCTCGTCCTCTACAGTTTTCTACACTTATCTTGTTCTTATACACGCTTCGTAAGCATTTCTTTTGTGTAAATCGCCCTACTATTCCTCGTTTGGTTCCTGCTGCTGCGTGCACAAGTGAAATTCCATTCTGTACACAGTACCGATCTAATACTAGTCTGGTGTATAGGTTATCTGTGCAGTCAACAACAACGCTGGCATTACGTAAGAGCTCGATATTTATCTCGTCAAGAAACGTGTTATGTGTTCGCGCATGCGGTATGACGCGAAGTAATGCATACACTTTTTGTGTGCCTACGTCTTTTCGACTGAATTGTTGATATGCAAGGTTTTCTTCATGGACTACATCATGGTCTATGAGGAGAAGTTCTTCTTGTTTGAGGAGATGTGCTACTTTGCTTCCAAGTGTTCCACATCCAATTATTGCTATCATGTGTTTTTTGATACGAGTATGAGTTCTCGTGTACTCAGTGTATTCCATGCTTGCTCAAAAGTCTTTTGTTCTATGTGTTGGTGTGCTTCTGGTTTATTTGGCCCTGAGTTGTGAACAATGAAGCCGTTTGCATCATACCCTGTTACAACTACGAAGTGTCCTTGGTATCCTTTTTTCTTCTTTATTCTGTTCCAGTTAAGAAGTACAATACAACAAGTATTCTGCTCTATGAGTTGTTTTAACTGTATAATCTCCACTTCTTGTTCTTGAATACAGCTCTCCTGTACTGTTTTTCTTATGCGTTGTTCGTTGTCTTCGCTTAGGGCGTCAATAATTTCTGCTCCGAACGCTTTTTTCCATTCCTCTCTGGTTCCAGTGAGAGGTTCTTTGGAGGTCATAGTATAGTATCTATATGAGATGTTTAATTGCTCTAGTGCGTATGTTATTTGTGTTGGCCATGTCATCTCATGTGCCTGTCGTAAACAGAGACGATTCGCTTCTTTCCAGTCAATATCTTTTGTTCCAAGCCACTGTATTGTCATACGTAAACATGCTTGTCCGCATTGTGCTCCGTCTCCGTCATCAGGTATGAAGGGTATTTCTTGTCTAGAAAAAGTCGTATGCTTCATCATTTTTGTGTACGACGTAGAGGCGGTGTTGTTTTTGATATGGTTCAAGACTTATTTCTTGTACAATAGTCATCCCTTCTTTTTCTAGTCTCTGACGCGTGTCAGCATACACTACTGCGGCTTCTGCTGTGCTGTTTACTGCTCTTGCTTTGAGTGCGAGTAGTCCTACACCGTATGGATTAAGAAATCGTTTACAGTTAAGAACAAATATTCCTACTTGATCTTTTTGTGCTATGTCTTGGAAGATAATGTCTACTTGTTCAGGTATGTGTTGTGCAAAGCTGTCTGGAGCTGCTGCGTCTGCAAGTATGGGGAGCACGTTTGGTATCTCTTCAGCTGTTTTTATGAACGCCCGCATCATTTCATGACTCTTTTCTACTGCATATATTTCCATGGGGTGCGCGTATAAGTGACTTATTGTGTATCCGTGCGCTGCTCCGATGTAGAGTATTCGCTGTACGCGCAGGTATGTTTCGCTCAGTCCGTTTTCTATTGCTGCTTTTATCTTACTTCTGTACGGATCCCAGCCTCCCTCTAGATTATTGTGCATAGAGTACCTCTTGACGCAGTTTTTCTCCTTTGAATTCTCCTTTGTTTGCGTCTATGCGTGCTGCAAGTACTGTTCTGCTGCAGAGGATACGCAGCGCTCTATCATTTGTTGCTAGTTCGTGTTCTTCCATCAGGCTTTTTTTCTGTGGTCCACCAAATTGTCCGCTCTCATTTCCGAGTACTTGACAGTCTCGTTGCGTCATTCTACTGAGTGCGTGTATTCCTCCTGCGTGTGCGATGAGCCGTGCAGCTTCAATTGCTCCCAGTAATGTGGTGGTGTTTGGTGCTACTGTGAGTGCGAGTTGTTCTATGTTTGGTTTTTCTCCCTTGCACAGGGCTTGTAATACGTTCCAGCCTTGCTCGTCCATATCTGCTCCAATCCCTTGCGCATTCCATGCTTCTCTTCCTTTACGTGCTACTTCTTCTTGAGCGTTTTGTACATCTGGCACTATTGTTTGTAACCAGTGAAGGAGCGCTTTTTCGTCTTGTGTACACTTGTATGCGTAAATAAGTGTTTTATCCTCTGTGAGTTTTTCTCGTAATTTCTTCTTTGTTTCCGTTAGTGCTTGTTCTTGTAAAGTAGAAAAATCCATGTATAGGGTTAATAGGTAGTTCTTTATATACGTTATTTTTTCTATATAGAAATTTCTTTTGGGAGTATTTAAAAACCTTTTCTCTTTCTCTATTGTATGGTTGAAATGACGAAGATGAATGCAAAACAGCGTTTTAAGCTCAAGCAGTTCATAAAAGAATTAGAACAGTATCGCGGTCGAGGTACAGAGCTTGTGTCTGTATATGTGCCTTCAGGTTATGAGCTCAGTAAAATCTCTAATCATTTGCAGGAAGAACAGGGGACTGCAACAAATATTAAAAGTTCGGGTACACGTAAGAATGTTATTGACGCTCTTGAGCGTATCATTCAGCATTTGAAATTGTTTGACCGCACCCCTCCTAACGGTCTTGTCGCATTTAGTGGTAATGTTGCTGAGCGCGAGGGACAAAGTGACGTTCAGGTATGGAGTATGGAGCCTCCCATTCCTATGAATCAACGCTTATATCGGTGCGATAAAGAGTTCATTCTTGAGCCTCTAAAAGAAATTGCTGATGATGAAAACATGTATGGGATGATTGTTCTTGATAAACGTGAAGGTAATATTGCGTTACTGAAAGGAAAAACTATTATCTCATTAACAAACGCAACAAGCGCAGTACCGGGAAAGCATAAGAGCGGGGGACAATGCTTGCACCCAGACACGCTTGTATATCTCGCATCAGGAGAGATGAGCTGTATAAAAGATATTTTTATAGGAGATTCAGTGCTTGCAGTAAATAAACAGGGAAAATTAGTCTCAAGTACTGTTCGCGATACGTGGAAGTCAAAGAAAAAAGATGTTTTACGCATAAAAACAAAAAGACCGGGAATTGAATTAGTTGCTTCACAAGAGCACATATTTTTCAAATACGACAACGGCCTTAAAGAAGTCGCTGCTAATGATTTACAAGAAGGAGACTGGCTTGTACTAGCGGAAAAAGTTCCTTTAATTCAAAAAAAGCATACCTTACTTACGCAAGTAGAGCAGTCAACGTATATATTAACGAGTTCTGGGCTAAAAAAAATTATTTCTCGCAGAAAACAACTAGGCCTTGCGCAGCACGAAATAGCTGCTCGTACAGGTCTTGCTCAATCAACTATTAGTGCTTTTGAAAGCGGAAAAATAAACGTAACAAAACCTTTATTAGATGTTTTATGTGCTACATTAGGTGTTTCTTTGCAAAAAGAAGACTATGCAAAAAAAGTTTCTGCAAAGCTTCCAAGACATTTATCAGAAGAATTAAGCCAGCTTATAGGGTATTTTATTGGTGATGGATATTTTGATAAAACAAGAATTGGTTTTTGTGAACAAAAAAAGCCAGTTGCAAAGTATTACGCAGCGCTTCTCGAAAACGTTCTGCATACTCGAGCAAAGACAGTGTTTAGAACAGAAAAAAATTATTATTCTATACACGCAAATATAGGTGTTGTACAACAAGCGCTCAAAAAAGAGTTTCCTGAATTATGTAAAGCAAAAAATTCATCAGTGCCTAAAAAAATCACTCATTCTCCTTTATCTGTTCGCACACATTTCTTAAAAGGGTTATACGATGCAGAAGGATGGGTTTCTTCACAAAGAATAGGTCTTTCTTTACATAATGAGTTTTTAATAAAACAAATACAGGTATTGTTACATCAATTAGGGATACTTTCTTCATACAGAACCTACGATAATTCGCGCAATCCTTATAGTGATGAAATAAGACATACGCTAGAAATAACTGACTGGCTATCAATAAAGCTATTCTCTGATTATGTTGGGTTTACGTGCAAAGAAAAATCTGACTCCCTTGAAATAATTATGCATAATAAATCATCTCATTCATATAATAGACAGCTGCTCTGTGAAGGAACAGAAGTAAGAGACTTAGTATATGCGCATAAAGAAAACCTTGAGCAATACCCGCAAGTAAACAATTTTTTCAGAAATGAACGCCGAATAAGCAAAGAAATATTCAAGAAATCACTTGTTGAAAAAACATCGAATCAATCATTAAAACTCTTATTAGAGCAACAATTAGACGCTCCTTTTTTACGCGTACAAATAGCGTCTATTCAGAAGCAAGAAGGAGAATTTGATTTAGTAGATATCTCTGTTGATGAAGAAAATTTCTTTGCGCAAGGGTTACTCGTGCATAACAGCGCTGCTCGTTTTGAGCGTTTACGTGATGGCGCAGCAAAAGAGTTTTATCGTCGTATTGCTGAGTATGCAAAGGCAGAATTCTTAGGAAATAAGGATATAAAGG
>SKHI01000019.1 GCA_007117065.1 Candidatus Woesearchaeota archaeon | reverse complement strand
GGCATTGTTTATTTTCATTGCTTGAAGCACTCCTGACCACCATCTAATGCGCTGTTTGATAAAAGAACGAACAGTGCTTGGGGCAAGAGTGTAACTGTATGCATCATATGCATGTTTTGTTTTCATATTCGCACTTTGTATTTTAAACAAAATATCCATGTCCTCAGTAAGAGACGTTTCTGAGAAATAACCTATCTGCTCCATCACTTTTTTTCTATAACAAGCCACCGCTCCATAGAACCATATTCCTTCTTTAAAAACAACTGAGAATGCTTTTCTAATGAGATTATTGTATGAATATTCTACGTGTTGGAAATATTCTAGTAAACGTTTTTTATTTCGTATCTTATTGGTTCCAGTGGTTGCTCCTACTTGAGCGTCTTTGAACGGAGATATTAGTTTTTGTATGCAGTCTTTTTCTAACAGAGTATCAGCATCTATTGTGAGAACAAATTCGTGTTTTGCTTGTTTGATTCCCTCGTTAAGAGCGTTTGGTTTTCCTTTATGCGGTACTTGTATAATGCGTACTCCTTGAGCTTGCGCGAGAGAAATAGTATTATCTGTTGATCCATCATCCACAACTATTATCTCAAGTTTTTGTTTTGGATAAACATTTTGTTTTACGCTTTCTATACAGGCCACAATATTATTCTCTTCGTTATATGCGGGAATAATTACTGTTATTGGTGGCTGAAAAGAGTATTTTTTCTCTTTGTAAAACCATGAAGCAATTATCACCCCGTTTGTTATGAGAAGAAAACTAAACAGAATAAGCAGGACTGCACCTGACGCATACATAAAATAATCATACATCATTAATCACCCGTGAGGATCTCTGGATGAAACAAGGAAACGTATGCCCAGATAAGAGTAAATACCACTGCTATTGAACCAAGTATAATGCCTGTAAGCGCATATCCTGCGCCACCGTATCGTTTCGGGTCTTGTTTTATGCGTCGCATCCCAATAATACCAAATAATAACGCCAAAGGCCCTAATACTACGTTAAATAATGGAACCCATATAAATAAACCACATATAAATGCAGCAAGCGAGTATGATTTTTCTTGTTCTACTTGTTCTTGTTTCACTACACACATTGACTTAAATGTCATTTATAAATGTATGGTTGGATTACTCAATGCTTGCACGTTTCCAAAGAGAATGCTCGCCTTCGTGAATGCGAATAAATAATCTGCTATTGCGTAATACAAATGCAAGGTTTGGTTGCTCATCAAGACGTTCAATAAGAATGAATTCTGGAAGATACTCTGCAAGAAGCATCGCATCGCGAATATAGGTTATGTCTGCTGTAACAGGAACTGCGCGTATATGCTGATAAAAAAACACATTCTCCTGGCTTGTATGCAAAAATACCTCTGTCACACCAATATCGTGTAATAGTTCTGCTATATCCTGTATTTCTTGTGTTGGTGGCTGCGTAATAGTTGCGTGAATATTGCTTACTGTAGTAAAAAGCATGCTTAGCATAAGAAAGTAAATTGTTGCTGTTTTTACTGATTCAAGATTCCACTTTCGTTTCCGTAAGATATATACTGCTTCGCCTGCAGGTATTGCTGCTATAAGGGTTGCAAGAAGCACGAGTTCTTGAATAAAAAATGCCAGACTAATAAGGGATAAATATACGAGGTATGTGGGGTATGTTTGTTTTCTCCATGTAAGAATCATTCCTGTGATGGCTAGGAGTATCAGAAGAATGCTTAGTCCTCCCGTTTGTTGTAATTCTGCTATTTGAGTACTATAGGGTATTGTTAATGGATGAAAAAATAAAATAAGTGTTGTTGACAAGGTAATCAAGATGGCGATCAACTGTTTTCGCATCGCAATATATGTTACAACTGAAAAAAAGGAAAGCACTGCTCCTGCCGGATGAACCAACGGCACTATTGGAGACAAAAGCGCTCGCAGACGAGATGACGCATGTAAAACAATTCCCAGCCCAGCCAGCACTATTGCAACAGGAGAGGTTATTGCTGCGCTGAGAACAACTGGAGACAGCAGTAAGAGAAAGAGCGTTTCCTGTTTAGGTTTAACCCAATAGATATACAAAAGTAAAACGAACAAAAGCGCAATAAAACTCAGTATCAAAAGATATTCTCTAAGTACTTCAGGCACATAGATTAAGTATGTGTAGCTCTGTGTGGTTGCAAAAAAAGGACTAAAGCGCGAACGCATATATACGATGATACTTATACAGATAAAGAGCGCTGCTGTTATTCTATAACGCATAAAACCCTATACACCTCCTTGTATTCTGTCTGTATTCTCTGAAAGCACGTTTCAGTTATGACTACTGTATGATTCTTTGGCAATACAATTCCTTGTATATTATGCATATTTAATAGTTCTATCAAACGTACAGGACTTCGAGTGGTAGTGATTTCTTCAAGAGCTATTTTTTTTTCTAAAGCAAGAGGGTGTAGATAGTTTTGAGGGGCTATCGGGCTTCCTATCCCATTTTGGCGAAGAATCCAGCTAAATCGTTCATCCCAATACACTGTTTCACCTTCAAACACACGTAGTTCCTGTATAAGCTTGAGTTCCTGTTCTGTAGGGGTGTCGTATTGTGCCAGCACAAATGCTGGAAGAGCGCTTGTTATCAAGAATAATGCTGCAATAAATAGTACAAATAACGTGTGTACGTATGGTATTCTGGATTGTTTTTTGCTCTGAATAAATACATGTATTGTTGCTGTTGATAACGGAATAAACACGAGGCTTATCAGAAGAAGTAATTCTGTTTGCGACACCAATTGCACAAGGATAAATATCCCTGCGAGAAGGAGAAAAACAATCAGCGCTATTGCGCGTTGATTATTTTGTTGCGTAACAAAAAGATACACTCCATACATCCCTGTAATAAGAATAAACACTCCTATGTAGGTTGTTTGTTCTAAAAAAGAAAAAGAGATTCGTTCCTGAGCAAAGAATAAGTGAAGACCGAGTTGTTGTAATTGTTGCTTATACACAAGCATATTAGCCCAAACACTGGTAAAAGTAACGAATAAAGCAGCCTCCACCGCAGTTCTATATATAGGTATGCGTTGTATCTTTGATGCGACAATGGTTCCTAGTAACGCCATTGCTAAAAATAATGAGTATGGGCTTGTAAGTACTAATGCGATGGTAACAAGTACAAATTTCTTTTGATCCTTAGGTGTTTGACTTAAACGAAGAAAAAAGTAGTACGCAAGAAGCAGAAGAAAAATTGCAAGAGAGAGCGGTCCTGGTTGTACAGTGGTTGCATAGAGAAGCGGTACGAATAAGGATACAAGAGAGAGTAATACACAAAGATATTCTTTAGCAGTAAATTCTTTTGTAATATAATAAAGCACCAGTGGAATCCCTGCTCCTGCTAGTGTTGTAATAAGCACTGCGGCGAACACTTCAGGAATAAAAATAGCAACGAGAGCACTAAGGTAGTAATAGAGAGGAAATACGGCATAATAAGAACCAGAGTACACTAATGTATCATACAATAAAGGCAGACCGGTCTCTTGTATATGTGCTATTTGGATAAGGTGCCTGTACGCCTCTAATGAAATCCCTGTTTGACTCAGGATGAATATGCGTATACTCATAGCCAACAGAAAAATCCCTGTAAGAACATATACGCGCTTCATAAACGCGATAAGCATTTTATGTATAAAAAATAATTCTTTTCTATATGGAATTCATATTTTTTATGCGTAGAATTAAAAAAAGAACCCTATTAGACAAAGTATGCAAACAAGACCAACTGGAAGCCAAGTGCTTGATGAACTCCTACATGGCGGATATGAACGAGGAATAATAACTACTCTGTACGGCCCAGCAGGGAGCGGGAAATCCAATATCACCTTACTAGCAGCCGCCATAACAGAAAAAAAATGCGTCTTTATTGATACTGAAGGAAGTTTCTCTGTAGAGCGATTAAGACAACTCAACCCACACATAGAGCAACTTCTCGATAACATCATCCTGATAAAAATAACGAGTTTTAGTCAACAAACAAAAATACTCACCGAAATACAAAAACTTGTTTCCATAGATACAGAAATAGTTATTGTAGATGGAATAGCAGCACAGTACAGGGCTGCAATGGCGCGAGGAGAAGAAAACATCAATAATGATCTTTCTAAACAAATTAATGCACTATTTGCTACCGCCTCTGAAAAAAACATCCCTGTAGTATTAACAAGTCAAGTATATGCCGATCTTGAAGGAGAGGGAGTAAAATTGGTTGGAGGAGATATTATTAAATACATGTCAAAATGCTTACTAGAACTCCAGCATGATGAAAGACGAACAATAACTATACGCAAGCATAGACATCTTCCTGCAGGTAAAAAAACCACGTTTGTTATTGATACTGTAGGAATATATGCAGAAAAGTAGAAAAAAATATTCGTTTTTGCTTACTCTTCCATAAAGTCGTCTACAGACTGAGTAATTGTTTCTTCTGCGCCAAGGCGCCCTTTAGAGCGTAAATAACTGTTTGTCAACGTCCAGAATACTAAAGCTAATGATTTCTTACCTTTATTGTTACAAGGAATCACTAAATCAATGTTATTAGCAGTATTGTTTGTATCACACAATGCGATAACAGGAATTCCTACACGTAATGCGTCATTAATTGCGTTTCTGTCTGGCCATGCATCAGTTACAATCAAAAGCTTTGCTTCTGCATATCTATCAAGATTCGGGTTAGTAAGCATGCCTGGCGGGTATCTTCCTTCGTGAATACGAATTCCTGTTAGTTTGTTCAACATACGCAGGGGCTTCCATCCGTTCTCACGTCTACTTACAACAAGGATATCTCGCGGATTGTATTGAGATACAAAATTTCCTAGCACGCGTAAACGCTGATCAATAAGGGAAATATCAAGTACTGAAAGACCATCTGGTCTTGTCTTGTATATGAATTTCTCCATGTATTTTGTCTTAAACTTTGTTCCTATGTGAATGCCGCTTTTGAGATATAGCTCAGCAGACACAAGGAGGTCTTCTTCTGGGGGTAATTGTTCATCTGTTGTCATGTATGTTGTTCTCTGTGAACAAGAAATAGGTTTCTCGTCCACGGTTTTTATCGCCTCACGTGGTCATCTTACAGCACACCGTAAGTTTGGCTCTAAAAGAACAAAATATCCAGTTATTTATAAAAGATTCGCATTATTATTCGAAATCTTCACCAAAGTCTTCTGAACCTTCTCCAAGAGAAGCATAGTCAATTTGTTCTACAGGATTTTCTTTTACCGCTTGTTGCAATGATTCGGGAGCCGTTGCTGCTTGTGCAGGACCAATTTTTCTTGCAAACGCAACGTTTTTACTTACTTTTTGTATTTCTACTTGTATGCGCTCGCCTTTTTTAGCTCCCGATACGAACAGTACAAATCCTTTAACACGAGCTACACCATCTCCTTTATCGCCTACAGAGTCAATAAAAACATCTATTTTCTGACCTTGTGAAACAGGGGGGTTGTTAGTCTGATTATTCACTAATACGTGTATATTTCTCTTCGTTTATAAAACTAGCGCATAAAACACATCATAGTTCTATATCTTCGAGGCCTTCTGACTTGACAAAGAATGCACATTCACCATCTGGAAGATTTGGTGCATCAATCAGCTTTGCAACTCTGCTTCCTTTTCGTCCTTTTCGCAGATAAATTCTAAATGCGCTTGCGTGAGCCACTATGTGTCCTCCGATTGCTGCCGTAGGATCTCCGAAGAAGGCATCTGGTTTTGCCATTACTTGATTTGTTACAAATACACATAAATTATGCATATCAGCAAGTTTACCCAATACGTGCATGTGCTTGTTCAATTTTTGTTGTCTATCTGCAAGAGTTCCTCTTCCAACAAATTCTGCTCTAAAATGACTTGTTAAACTGTCCACAACGACCAATTTTACGTCTAGTTTCTCTTCCTTAATAAGCTCTTCAGCTTTTTCAGCAAGTAACATCTGATGATCTGAATTATACGCTTTTGCAACCTTTATGTGTCGCAATGTTTCTTGAGGATCTAGTCCGAATCCTTCTGCGAGTTCTATTATTCTCTCTGGTCTAAATGTGTTTTCGGTGTCTATATACACTGCATAACACCCAGGCCATTCCTTTTGTATGCTCACAGCAAGAATGTGTCCTATTTGTGTCTTACCGCTACCAAACTCTCCAAAACATTCAGTAATACTTCCGGTTTCGAAACCACCGCCCATAAGAGCATCAAAAGAAGCAGCACCCACGCTTATTTTATTTACAGATTTTCTTTTTTCAAGAACATCTACGCCAGACATAAATCCCATATCCATCAGATCTCGTGCAGCACGAATAATTTTTCTTGCTGCCGCCTCCGTTACACCAGACGCATCTGTCAATTGGCCGGGAGTGGCTACTGCGATGGAAAGTACAGTATCAAAACCCGCACTAGCGAGTTTTTCTGTCGTTGCTGGACCAACACCAGGTAATTCTGATAGTTGGGGTTCTTTAATGGTTGTGGAATCTTCTTTTGTCATTGTACATCCTGTGTAATATTGTGTTTGTGCAAAGGAGATTTATAAATACATGGTCTGTGTTTGTCCAGTGAGACACAGTCAAAATCGAACTCTAACTGATCCAGTCCAATATATTAGTTCTGGAAAAGCGTTTTTTCCGGAAATATTTTTCTAAGCATTTGAATTAATTAGAGAAAATGTACAAGAAAAATAAAATTGCGGCTATAACACAGGACATTTCAATGGCAACAACACATACTTTTTATACAAGAGTCATCAGATTAGATGTGAGGCAAATGTATGAAAAATAGCAAAAGTGATGTTGTGTTAGCGTTAACATTTGTTGGCATTGTCGGTATCGTTGCGATTTTTGGCATGGTTATTACATCCAACAGCATAAACGACGCTAACCACATAAGTAGTAGTTTCAATGATGACAGATTAGAGCAAAATAATCTTATTGGACAAGCAACAGGTCCATTTCACGTAGTAAGAACCTGTCGAGCAAACGCAAGAGAAATACTCAATCACCATTGCGCTAGTTGTGATGATGATACCTGGAGCGAACTATTTGGTTACGTGTTCGAAATGTGTTTAGAATCTGGCGGCACGTTAGATCTAGGGAACATAGAATGGCACTAGTCACGCATTGCAAAAATATTTTTTTAGTATAACAAAACAACAATAAACTGTAAAAAATACTCACATATCAAAATCAATAATTCCATCATAATTAAAACGACTCTTAATTAGATTGACGTACTATCAATAGTTTCATAATCAGAACATGTTATTCTTAAAACAGTAACAACCACAAAAACAATGCCGTAAATAGTATGAATAACATTTTTTCTAAAATACCTCCTGTTCGTATAAATCCACGTATACGTACCTGAGACGGCCAGAAAGGACGCACCCCCATTGGCGTCATCGCGTCCAGGAACAAATGACTCATATACCCTGCAAGAAATAACCAAACATACATCCTTGGTAAAAACACGTTAAGAACAATCATGCACAAGATTGCAAAAAAGAGACTGTGAAAAAAAGTTCTGTGTCTTGTAAAAAACGAAATAAAGGGTATTTTTCTTCCTAGAATACTGCTTCGTTCATCAATATCAGGAATAAGTGCGCCAAGAAGAATAATGAACACTCCAAGCAATTGGTTGGGCGCATAAGGAATAAAAAGAACAGCCAAAAGTAGTCCAGCAATCAGATGGGTTACTCCACGCATTTATCTGCACACAGCAAGTTCTCTATCGCAGCCAAATTGACAGTGAGATATCGCGAGAGAACAGTCCTGGCGAATAATCATCAAACGAGAACCATCACAAAAACGATCCGGCTCGCACACTTCTCCTGTTTGCACACCAGCATTCGGTACTTGTGTCGCCTCGCCCACTAATGTTGTTGGATTTATTCGCACAGACGAGCTCATCGAATCTACGCGTAAAAAGAGTGCAAAAATTAACACAATTGCAACGATTGCAATTAGAGTTGGAACTGTATGATCTCTCATAACAATATTATAAACTTCTCATATATAAATATGGCTATAATTTTTTATATTCTCGTAAAGAAGTAAGTGCTTGTATTGCTTTTGCTCCTCCTGACATGTGTGGAACGATTACTTCTGCAGCACCTTGTCGCACTAAGAGTTCTTTATCATACATTGTTTCGGCACAAAATAGTGTATACGCGCTTACTTCTCTTCTTGCAAGTTCTGTAAGAATAAGATGATTTGTTGATCCTCTCGTTATCGTGCTTATCACGATTCGGGCATTCTCCAAGTCCAATAATTCATACGTTGCGACATCGTTCGCATCAGCAAGTATTGCAGACACCCTTTCAGACGTATATCTCTGAATTACTTCTGGGTCGAAATCGATTATCAAAAAACTCTTTTTTTGTTTTATGAGTTGTTCGGCTATTTCAGAACCGATGTCTTCGCATCCAAATAATAAAATATCGTAGGTTCCTACTGCGTGCTGAATGTGATCTTCAGTAGGATTTTTTCTTCGTTGATAATATGGAATAAAACGATGTATCGCACCATATATTCTGTCGGCATGAATAATACAATAACTGCTTATAAGAATGGTGGTGAGCGCGACCACAGTTGCCAGGTTAAGTATGTCTGCACCTACATGACCAACGCTCACTCCTAATGCTACTACGATTAATCCAAACTCGCTTATTTGACTCACTGCTAAACCTGCCATGAAACTTGTTCGTTTCGTAAATCCTTGTAATCCCATGATGAACATGACAATCAGCGGGTTTCCTATCAGAACGAGTCCGCTAAATACAAGTGCTGCTAACAGATAATCTCCAAGTAAAGTAATTTCTAATTGGCTCCCTAAAACAATAAAGAAGAGAATGATGAAAAAATCTCGTAACGGTTTTATCTTGCTTGCAATCTCATAATTATATGAGGTGCTTGCAAGCATCAGACCTGCGATAAGTGCGCCGATTTCTAAACTAAAATGAATGTATTCAAAAAATCCTGCAAAGAGAAAACACCACGCAATACTGAATACAAAAAGAACTTCTGCATTCTTTCCTGCATACGCAAGAACGTAAGGCAATACATATTTACTAATGAGATAAACAACTGCAAACAGCACCGTTGCTTGAAGAATAGTATATCCTATAGTGAGAAACGCGCTTTGCTCGCTTCCAGACAACGCACTAATAAACATGAGTGCAAGCACTGCAACGATATCTTGAACGATCAGGAATCCTATCGCCACCCGTCCATGTAAACTGTTTATCTCTTTTCTATCATTAAGCAGTTTTACAATAATTATTGTACTGCTAAATGTAAGTGCAGTTGCTACGTAAAACGCTGATAATCCAGTAAACCCGAACAGGTGCGCAAGAAAGTATCCAATAACGCCTGTGAAAGTTATTTGGCCCAGCCCTGTTGCTACACTAATAAAACCTACTTGTTTAAGGCTCTTAATATCCAAATTTATCCCTAATATGAAAAGAAGAAATGCGATTCCTATCTGCCCATACACTTCAAGACCGGGAATGTTGTTTGTTATTCCAAGCGCTGTCGGCCCAAGCACAATGCCTGCAAAGATGTATCCGATAATGGGAGGTTGCCTAAGTGCATGAAGAAGAAGTATTATTCCTGTCGTTACTCCAAGAAGTATTGCAAAGTTAATGATTGCTTCTGCGATATATGCTCACCAAACAAAATAGATCTTTACTAGTTTAATTAGTTTGTGCTTATAGTATTACGTTTGCAGGAATAATTGCACAACCACAGTTATAGATCTCATTAACGAATGTTGGTGTTAAACAAGAAAAAGGAAAAAAGATACCTTAACCACCTATTCTCTTCTTTCTGCAAGCATTTTTTTAATAGCTTTATAGTGTGGTTCGAGTTCTTGTTTGCATATTTCAAGGGAGAGAATGTTCCATTTTTCTTCTAGTTTAGTTTTAGCAAATTCTAGACTTTCTTCAAATGACAAACCTCGTTTTCCTAGTGAGTGAATAAATGATATGAACGGTATTGGTGATATGAATCGATAGCAATCAGCATTCGCACAAATTTCTGCTTCGATACACTCCCATGGAATGTCTCCATGATGTGCTTCCACACAATGTACGATTTTGTTCTTTACTTCTTGTGAGATATCAAATGACGATAAGAACTCTTTTGTCATTTCCACACCCATTGCTTTGTGATTCTCAATGTTTTCTTGACTGGACGCTCTTCCCAGCGCCACATCCATTAGTCGCGTTCCTATTTCTACGATTTCTGTATCCGCTCCTAGTGTTTTTGCCAGGAATAGACCTGTTTCATTGGAGAAATCATAAAAAAGTTCCATGGGTTTGCCATATGTGCGTATTTCTTCGCGAGCCAGTTTGTCTGCTGCCAGTATGATCTCTTTCATACAACAAATAAATAATAAAAAGTATTTAATATTTGTCTAAAAAAAAGAGAAAAAAAGGAACGTTTAATAACGCAGGTAGTAAAATATGATTTATGAACAATTCCATCAAAGTTGCTATCATAATTGTATCCGTATGTTTATTATTGCCTGTTGTGTACGCTAGCGTCTCAATATCTGACAGAGCAGAAGTTCGTGAAAGTATCGAACAAATTGCTACTTCTGTTAACAGTAACGATATAGATATGCTCTTGGCAGTACTATCTCCTTCTGCAAGAGATGGTTTAGAAGAAGAGCTCCGAGAATCGTTTTCTCAAGGAGTGATTCATTTTGAGCAGAGAATTGCGTCTTTTGAATATAGAGAAGATAATTACATACGGGTTGTGGGAACGTTTACCGCCTCTGGTTTTGGCTGGAGTATTTCGGGTTTTCCCAATGAGTTTACGTTTGAAAAAGTAGACGATGCGTGGTTACTTTACGATACAAATTTTCATAAAAAACTCAACAGAGAATATATTTTTGATACGTTTGGACGGTTTTTTGAGATGGCCGGTACCTTTCTGCTAATATTGTTCCCAGTAATGATTCTTCTCTGGGCATTCTGGTTGTGGATGTTAATTGATTCATTATCAAGAACGTATGATGATAAAGTTATGTGGGTTCTATTAATCGTGTTTTTAAGCACGCTTGGTGCTTTGATCTACTTCTTTGCTATACGAAGAAAACTTGTTCGACAAAGTAAGGCCTCGCAAGAGAGCAAAACAGCATAACTGTATTTTAAAATATATTTTTTAGCCTCGTTACGTTCGTAACATACACATGATTTTAGAATAAAATAAAATGAATAAAGAGATTATGAATAAAAACTAGCGAATTTTAAAACGTATGCATGATATATGATATGCAAGTAACAAAACAATTCTTATATAGTATCAAGGATAAAAAAATGTATGAGCGAACTAGTAACAAACATCCTTCCAATTATTCTCCTTTTTATTTTGGGATACACACTAAATAAGATTTACCTGTTGAATAAAGATAATGCTGATTTATTTCTGAAAGTGGTTTTTTATCTCTGTACTCCTGCACTCATTTTAGTTTCCCTGAGTGTTGTTGATTTAACTTTAGAAATGGCATAGATACCCTTAATCGCAATTCTCATCATGCTGGTAAGCTATGTAATAGCTCATACTACAGGAAAATTATTTAACGTAAAACAAGAAACGTTTGGAGTATTTTTAATTGGTTCCATGATGATAAACATAGGCTTCACCCTTCCATTTATCATGGCTACCTATGGTCAAGATGGTCTTGCACGACTTTTTTTATTCAATTTAGGAAATACAATACTTATTTTTACATTTGTGTATTATCTGGCATGCATATATGGAAACAATAGCAACCACTCGCGCAATATGAGCAAGAAAATTCTACAATCACCTCCGTTATGGGCAATTATAATAGCCATTCTACTAAACATACTAAACATCTCTATTCCAAACGCCGGTATTCAACTATTTGAGTTATTAGGCAGTATGATAATTCCTTTAGTTATGCTTTCTTTAGGAATATATTTTTCTCCTAAAATAGTTCATTATTGACCTCTAGCAGCAGTTATCAGTATTAGAATGTTCCTGGGTTTGGCTCTTGGTTTTATATTTGTTACAATATTTAATTTAGAAGGAATAAATAAGATAATTATTCTGATAGCTTCTGCTTCTCCTGTAGGATATAATACATTAACATTTGCTTCTTTAGAGAAATTAGACAAAGAGTTTGCCTCTAGCGTCATCTCATATTCTATATTAACAGGAATTATTCTTACTCCTTTGTTACTTTTTTTATTTAGTTAAAAGAATTGTTGTTTAGTATATCATCGATTAATTTATAAAATAAAATAATTTACTCTGATTATGAGAAAACCGTTTAAAAAATCTCTTTCTTCTCTTCCTCTTGAAGGAGCTCATGGTTCTGCTGGCAAGAGAAAGTTATTATTATCTCAGAATGATCCTGTTTCTTCTCAGTTGCAGGCTATGACCAAGGGTTTTCTTGCTCCAAAAGGCGTTTTTGATTGGCATAGACATGAGGGTGTTGATGAGTTCTTTTTTGTTACGCAAGGTAAAGGCATTATTAATTTTAGAGATAACATCATAGAGTACTCCGAGGGCGACTTAGTGTATATTCCCGCAGGTGTTGAACATAGGATTGAAAATATTGATGTTGTTGAGAATCAGTTCTTTTTTGTTCGTTTAAGTAAATAATATTATCTGCATGTATTAAACATTCTAGATGCATAATTTCTATTTCTTCAAGAATTCCTTTCAATAGCCCTCGACTAATGTGTTTAATACTATGTATTGAGAAAACTGTTGTTCTGCCGTCTTTGTGGCAGAAGAGCCTATGACTGTCTTTTTGAAGTATTGCTTTAAATCCCTGTTTGTTCAAGAAAGCATAGAGCTCTCTTGATGAGGGCAATGGTAATTTCAAATTTATACTGCCTCTAATGTTCGCACTGCTACAAAACGTGATTTTTCTTTGTAAATGTGCGCTTCTGTGTGTACTTCAAGGCATAACAATTGCTTCAGACAGAGTATTCATTAGTTCATCAAGTGTGTCTCATTGAATCATGCAGCCACAAATTTCAGGAACGCGCCCTATATAGGCTTCACCTTCATCTTGTTCGATAATACGTGAAACGTTTGTGCCATACATAGAATAGCGCGACTTAGTTTATGAATGTACAGGCACTGAATCAGCATTTTTTTTGAGATTGCGTAATTAGTTTCTTAAAAGACCACATGGTTTTCAAAAAGTTTATATAGTTTCAAAAGAAACCAGTAATCATGTTAAATAAACAAGTAAGAGGAAACAAACAAGAAATGCATGAAGCGACAGAACGGGTTCTTGAGTGGTTTTTTAGTTATCCTCGAAAAGAAATGAGTCTTAATGACATAGTAGAAGAGTGTTCTATCAGCAAAACAACTGCGAATATAGTCATACACGCATTAATAGATGAAGGTTTCTTACGTAAAGAAGAGTTAGGTCGTACCTGGAGAATTACTGCTAATAACGAGCACGTATACGCTGTGTCAAGGAAGCTCCCCTGGAATCTCAGACACATATACGAGTCTGATTTGCGGACATTGGTTCTTGAACAGTTTCCTCAGGCAAAAAATATTATTTTATTTGGTAGTTATCGCGATGGATCCGATACAGAACTAAGCGACATAGACATTGCTGTAGAGAGGGTTGATGATTTTCCTCCAGAAATTATTCCTTTTGGTTTTTTTAATCAGATCGGGCGGAGAAAAAATGTTCCTATAAATATTACTTTATTTAGCAGAAATAATGTTTCGATTAATTTGTTTAATAATATCGCTCATGGAATTGTGTTATGGGGTTTTCTTGAGGTTAGACCTTGATACGCATAGATATACAAAAAGCACGTAGTTTATTATCTGCTGCGAAAAGAGATTATGAGTTTACGTTAACAATAACTCCTAGTCCGCAATCCTCAGCAACGATTATTAGAAATGTGTATGAGAGTTTTCGCATGCTTGGAGAAGCTAATCTCGCTCTTTCAGGAATAAAAAGCGCCGATCATAGTATGCAGATACAGGAGCTTATTCGCTTACCAGTTGATACTAAACGGCCTTTGCAGGCGTTACAAGAGATAAAACGTATACGCCATAGTATTAATTATGACGGTTATGAACCGCGGGTTACTCAAGCAGAAGACGCCCTGGATATTGCTCGGGCTTGTTTTCTTTCTTGTTATGAGCTGATTATACAAGAGATACAATCATAATTTTGGTAAATACTCCTGTACTAATATGAGTGCTTCTTCGTGCACTAGTCCGTTACTGAGTATCGCGCCTTGTATTTCTTGGTCATAGCGCTGTTTGTTTCCATAGAGCGAGGTTACTGTTCCTCCCGCTTCTGTTAGTATAAGGTCTATTGCGGCTATATCCCATGGTTTGTCTCCTGGAAATATTGCTATTGTTCCTTTCCCTTGTGCTACTTGACAACCATTAAAGACTATTGATGCTGGTTGTATTATATTCAGTCCTTTTTTTATCAAAGATGGATAACTGCTTGATAAATCGTATTTTGCTTGCTTCCAACAATCCCAATACAATATTGTTCCTTCTGCTAATCTTTGCTCATCGTTTACGCGCATAGGTGATCCGTTACACGTTGCTCCCATTCCTTTTTTTGCATAAAATAGTTTAGTCTCTCTTGCATGATAGGCTACTGCTTCTATTGGAATTCCGTTTTTGAGAAGTGCAAGTGAGAAAAAAGAGACAGGTATTTGATGTATATATGGTGTTGTTCCATCTATTGGATCGCACACCCACGTATATTCTGATTGTTTGTTATGCGGGCTTCCTTCTTCTGCGAGTATAGTATGTTCTGGATACTTCTTTTGTATCTCTACGACTACATAATCATTTATTTTTTTGT
Organism: Candidatus Woesearchaeota archaeon; assembly: GCA_007117065.1. Lineage (GTDB taxonomy): Archaea > Nanobdellota > Nanobdellia > Woesearchaeales > SKIA01 > SKIA01. Next base: position 5,606 of record SKHI01000019.1, on the reverse strand, counting down.
CTATTTCTGTTACAAAACTTTTATCTCTCTTCGTTTCTATCTCAAAGGTTTTTTCGTAATTCTCGTTCATTATTTTTCCTGCATGCACTGCAAGATTTTTCATGAACTGTTCAGTATTCATCCTTTCTTTTCTTCTTCGTCAAAGTCCAAGTCATCAAGATCATCTAAGGAGATTACTTCTTCAGGTGGTTGTTCTTCTTGTTTGACAGGTTGTTCCTTCTGCACAGGCGTTTGAACTTGAGCAGATTCGGAAGGTTCTGAGAGTTCTTTTTCTGGATCTGGGTTCATGTTTATGCTATCCGCTGTCAGTTCTATTGCGTTATATACAGTGTTTAATTTTGCTCTTCCTTGAACAAGTATTATCGCTCCAAGTGATGCTGTTTTTTCTTCTTCAAAGGTAGATTCTTTATTTGAGAAGAGTTCGGGTAGCTTCTTTCCAAGCACAGTTGCTGCTACTTCATCAAAACAGCCTATTCGTATCGTTCCTGTTCCGTCATCAAGCATAATATTGGTTACTATTCCTTCTTTTCCGTCTTTTCGCTCAAAGAATCGTGGGTCATATACTTGAACGAGCGTACCAAGTAATTCCACTCTGTAGTCGCCATTTGAGAGCGCATTTATTGCTTTTCGCTCATATTCTTGACTCTGTTCCTCAGGCGAGGCAACAGTTACTCCTGGCGGATTCTGGGTAAGTTTTGAATTATCATTAAGGTGTATTTCGCTTCTTCCATTATTTTCCTTCACATACGCGTTACTTATTTGTACTATATCCCCTTTTTGTAGTTTCATGCATGTATCTGCATGACCGCCCCAACAAGTTACACGCACCACTCCTGTTTCGTCTCCACCAAGAAAAGAAGCTACTTTTCCTCCTTCAGGCGAGTATTTACTCTCAAATGTTCGTAAATCATATATTTGTATTACGCGCATTGGTTGTTCTACTTCTCTCATTCCTGGCAATAAATCAGCTATTTTTCTATCTTTTTTGTCCGGTATTAATTTTACGTGTAATTCGTTTGCGATAATGTGTAAGGCGCCCTCTTCACTAATGAGTCCTGAGAGCTGTTTCATTTTTTCATCTACTTTTTTTGTGATTGCTTCTTCTGTTAATTGTGTTTGTTCTTGAATGCGTTTTTTTATTTCTGGTATGGGCATATTTAACATATTATGTGTAATTGTTGTAAGTATAAATATGTTACGGAGTTTTTTTACGTTCTTAATTGTACGCGTATTTGCTCTTCTTCTCTACAAAAGGTCTTTAGCATCTCTTGTTGACATGCTCCAGTATGGTTTTCTGCTGAGAAATATATGATGAATTGTTCTTCACCTTGTTCTGAGATAATTCCTTCCTGAGCACGTATCCAGATGTATTCTTGAACAGGTATTCCTTGCATGACTTGTTGTTGTGGCATGTTTAGTGTCTGTGTGGCGTTTTCAAAAAATATCTGCCCCACAGCAATATCGCCTCCTTGTTGTGCAAAGGCCATTCTATACGTTACTGATTGAAACGGCCAAGGAATATAGGATTGTACGCCTCCTTGTTGTATTTCAGCTGGATGAAAGATGGTATCTTGTATGGGAACTGGTATTCGACAGCTACACCCGCTTGCCAAATTGCATTGTTGAATACTGTGTGCGAGTTCAAAAAGGTAGTCTTGACAAGAGATAAACCCGTTTCCTAACTGTTCTTGACAACGTACGTCAGTATATGTGCAAAATTGTTGCATCGTATGTATTATGTCTCTTCTTTCTTGAAGCGCATCTCTGAATTGTTGGTTTAAAGGCACTGAAAATTCTATTAGGGTGTTGGTTGTTCCTGCTTGTCTTTGTTGTACTGGAAATGGTAATGGATCTCTGTACGTTTCCAGTCTATTAAGCCATCCTCTTAAGAATCTCCTTTGCGTTTCATTATTTGCTACTATTTGATGATAGAATTGTTCTCGTCTCTCAAAAAGTTGTTTACTCAAAGGAATTCCTTGAGATATTGCGTGATGTGTTGCATCAATTGTTTCTTGACGTAAAGGAGCGTTTTCGTTAGGCTGTAATGAGTACCCATTTTGAACGAGTAGTTCATAAATCCATCGTACAGCTCTGTTCACTCCACTGTTTACTCCTATATCAAATGTGTGTGGAATAAGCTCTATAGGTAGTTCATTAATTCTAGGCCTAAATAAATAGTTTTCCAAGTAAATTCTATTAGCTTCATCTCGTGTGAGTGCACACACTTCGTCTGGCGTTACTGTTCGCCCCCTCCAATCACTCAGGGTGGTGATTGTAATCCCATACATCGTAACTCCCCCCCTATCAAGCGGATCATCCACACAAGTCGTTCCTTCGTGTTGTATAGTGAGTTCAAGTAGCATTTCTAAAAACGCGTCTGTAACAGTTATTTCTGGAAGAAGCCCTCTTCGCGCATACTCTTCACAAGTCCAGTCAAGGCGTTCTCTTGCAGTATTTCCTGGTTTAAACGCAAGACCGGACAGATCGGTATCCAGGGCAGCTCTTGCTTGCTCGCGTATAGTGTCATGAAACAGACAATATGCGTCTATGTATACGTTTCCAGCGAATTCTATTCCCAACACAGGTCTTCTTTCTTGGCTTTGCGACGTTGTAAAATATGGTTGAAGCTCTTGTTGCGTAAATAAGTGCGGCGAAATGTGATCAAAGCAGCGGAAATCTAGGTGCGGCGCAAACGAACCGTCTTGTTTTATGTGTGCGATTACATCTCCTTGTCTAACTGATTCTCCTTGCTGCACGCGTGGTTGTACGTGATAGTATCTACACGTATATTGTTCTTTTCGCACCTCTACGAAGTTTCTTCCTACCAAGCTAACCACTCCTTGTTCTACCGAAAGTACTTCATCTCCTACTGCTGCACGAATATCTATTCCTGCGTGATTCGTACTGCCTGAACGCACTATTCTGCTTCCAAAAAGACTTGTTATATACACAGGGTTTCTTACCGGCCATATACTAAATACTCCTGATCCTGTTGTGTGTACTGATTGTCCTGTTGCGTATTGACTTGTTCTGATTCCTATGTGTGATTCGTACGGTATAGAGACTGTTATGTGCGTCGTATTTGCACCCACTGTGACTTGTTGTCTTATCGGTCTTGGCAGGCCTATCAAACCTTGTTGTACTGCTTGTCTTACGTGCGGAATGAGTTCTTGTGTTGATTGGATGCTTTGGGTATTTTCCAATGCTTGCTCTGTTATTCGTATTGCATAGCTTTGCTTCATTTGTAATCGTAAATGCTCATTCATCACCTCATGTTGTATTAGTCCAATGCGTGGACTTTGATCAACTGATGTGAGCCCTCTAAAAAACTGTCCTGCTATGAGTATCATAAGGACTATCATTGCGAGAGTAAATATTGGCATCAATATTCCTGCAGCTCCTTTTCTCATCGTGTAAACACCCCCAATACAGTATTCTGATCAATTCCGATGTACCATCCAAAACCGTTATTCTGTGCTTGTGAAACCAGTTCATAGTGGAGTATCCAATTATAGAGAGGATCCTGATGAAGGGCAGTTCCGTGTCGTTCTTGTGCTGCATACAGAACGTTTGGGATGAATAACGTATCACAAGGCTCTGTTCGTAATAGATTCGATACACAGAGAAAACGATCTCTTGTAACAAGTGCAATAAGAACTTCTCCACGAGGTATGTGTAATTGACTAAACAGTTCTAGAACGCGTTCTTCAAATTCTTGCTCAGAGATAGCAGTATTTTTTTCGAGATAGGATATAAATTGTTGATTCTGTATCGGATATTGTGCTACAGATATTGCTAACCACTGCGCCTCCCAATGTACCTCTCCCAACATACGTTCTTGCTCCGCGCTGGCTATAACAAGAAGAATTATGGTGAATAAAAAGAGCGCTATAATAAGTATAAGCCCCCATTGAAGTGTTGTAAAACCGCTCAGAAATCCTTTACGGTACATATAACACCTCTATGTGAAGAATTGCTGGTACTGTTGCATTTTGCTGAATAAATGTTGTAGGCATCTGCCACTCCATTCGTTCTACACCCCGCATTCTTCTTTGTTGCGAAAGGAGCAGATATGCTGGTTCATTCGTATAAAGAGGGCTTGCTAATTGTTCTCCGCTAACATCCCGTATAGTAAGTATTGTCGTTATCGGGTCCACTCTGTCCGTTCCTTGCAATATATTCATATTTTCTTGAATGAATGTTTCCTCTGAAAAGATTCCTGGCTTATATTGTATTGGTTCATGACTAGCGGCTTTTCCTGCGTGTATTGTGGCGCGTATCTCTGTTGCGTCCAATTGCGGATGTGTAATGTAAATAAGCGTTATAATGAGAGCGCATGCTATTACTACAAAACCCATACGTAAAATGTAGACCAACATATCATATACGTTCATCTTGCATACCTCTCTAGCGCGTCTGCTATTTGTTCTGCAACAAGAGATGTTTCTGTCCCTAGGGGAACCTGTATTCTTGCTCCTGTCTGTGTTTCTTGCGTAATGTCGACTACTCCTCCAAGCGTTGTTTGTAGGTGGCAGCCGAGTGCTGCATTTTGTGCTCCTTCTCCTCGTTCTATTCGTATTTCAGGAATGTCTGTGCGCTCTATTATAAGCGTCACATCAGGTTGGGCAACATTAATAGAATCTAAACTAAGAAGATTTCTTCTATCTATTTCTATACGTAACGCTTGTTCTATATCTCTTTGGGCGTTTATGCGTAGTGAGGTAAATGTTGTTTGTATTTGTGGACAGCGTCGAGCAAGGGATGCTGCACGTAGTTCTATTCGCGCGGGAGTTTTTATCCAGTGATGCACCATTCCTCCTACCGTTGTATCTGTGATACGAACTCCTTCGTCAAGCAGAAATCTATGTGCAATAATAGAATCATCTATTATTATTCGTACGGAACCTTCTTGTATATGTATTGTTCGCTCACGATCAAGTAATGTTGTATGGATATCAAATACTCCTGTTGCAGGCATACTTTCAATGAGAAGAGCATAATCTGTTACGATTGCTTCTTCAAGTATTCTTGACTCCGATAGTTGTGCAGAAGAATACACTATTGCAATGAGTATGGATACAAGAAGTATTTGTGTAAAAATAATCCATATGTGTTCCGAACCTTTTCTATTCACATACAAACTATACATAGTTTTCTTAAAAAAGGTATTTATTCTTTAGCTCAGAAAATCTGCGTCAAGAGACTCTATTGTGAGCGTTCTTTGCGGTGCTGAGTAATGGAATCGTGTGTATGTAACGTATTGTTCTCGAGAGGACTGAAAAAAATGTGTCTCAAATATTATTGTTGGAAGAGTTATGTCTGGTTCTTGACCTGCACGAAGCGGAATACAATCTCTTCGTGAAAGACTTCCTAATCTTGAGATATCAGCAGTGTAGCAGACAACAGGAACATCGTATGGATTTTCTAAATAAATTAGTGTTTCTGATCGACGAGTAACATACCAGTTAAAAGTAGAACTAATAAAATATCCTTCTACTCTGTCATACTGAAACCATCCGACTTGATTTCCCTCTCCGAAAATAATTATTCTTGCATCTCGTTCTGTTATTTTAAAAAAAATGTTTGTTCCGTTTCTGTCACCTGGG
>SKHI01000036.1 GCA_007117065.1 Candidatus Woesearchaeota archaeon | reverse complement strand
TATTTGCTTTGCAAAATCGCTTAATGCTCTTGTGACTTTACTCTCCCAATTACTCAGTGTCAGCTCCACCTCGTCTATAGCCAGCCCCGTTCTTGCAGCTATTTCCTCTGCTGTGTAATATTCTTGGGCATGTTCTTGGAGAAAAGAAATTACTTTTTTATTTGCCTCACTGTTTACCCATATTCCTTGAAAGAATTTTTTAAGATACACTTTTTTCGAAGGATTCTTGGTTACAAAAAGCATTGTCGGTCGCAGCTTTCGTATTTTATTTCCTTCATATATGAGTTCTGAATGAATAATGCCTTGTTCCTCAAGTTTTTTTACATTTTCATGAAGGGTGCTATTACTGTGCCCAATTTCTTTTTTTAACTCCTGCATGCTTAACTCTCCCTCACTCAGTGCAATAAGTATTTTTCTCGGTATTTCTTGACTCCATACATGAATGATTGTGTTTCTCAGATCTAGGGCAATATTTTGTGGGAAAAAATCTTGTATTTCGCCTGTTTTCTTGTCATAATAGACGCAGTACCTTGGATTCATCAGCTAGTTTATAGAATAAAGAGTTTATAAACTTTTTCGGTTTTTCCGAAAAAAAACCTTTTTTAAAGCAAAGAGCATTACGTTTTATATGAAATGGATATCTCTTTGTCACGTAGGCGGTGAGCAAGCTGTGGTAAAAGAATTACAGTGTATAAAGAACCCGTCTACAGAAATATTTTCTGGCTCCGTCGCATTCACTGCAACTCCAGAAGAGATTAAAACATTTCTTATTTCAACGCAAGCAAGTACTCGATTACTTCGTTATGTGAGCGTGAGCAAAGACATAACAGGGATTAATTTCGATGAGCTTCACGCACAAATCGACTCCCAAGAAACGTTTTGTGTTCGCGCTGACATGGTTGTTGGATCCTTTGAAGAATTAGGTTCTCAAGAAATCGCTTCCGAAATTGGTGAGCAGATAAAAAGAACTGTTTCGCTTTCACAGCCCGATAAGACCGTATTTTGTCAAATCGGCTCAGAAGTAGCATGTGGAATAGATGTTTTTGGTGATTTGAGTAAGCGATATTATCGCGTCTTTACTAATTCTCGTAGCATGAAAGGAACTCTTGCAGCGACAATCTTGCATACAGTGCCGCTTCAAGGAGTCCTTCTTGATCCCTTTGGAAATACTGGAGAAATAGCTATTGAAGCAGCTTTACTTTCATCCGACATAAGTCCGATAAAATACCAGTTGCATCAACCATGCGTTGGGATACCGCATCTGGAGGAAGCGACAAAAACAACAGGTTCACAAATTGAGCAAATACGCTGTTTTGACGGCTCATTAGCACACATTCGTTCAGCAGAAAAGAATGCAAAACTAGCAGGCGTTCAAGAACACATATCCTTTAGTAAAACACCTATTGATTGGCTTGATGTAAAGTTTTCTGAAGGCGTTGTTGATGCGATAGTCACCGTCCCTCCTCCTGTAACAAACAGAAATACTGAGGAAAATCACCTTCAAGAGTTATTTCATCAAGCGCCTTTTGTACTTAAAAAAGGAGGGTTTCTTGTAGTTGGTTGTTCGACGCCCCAGACAAGTGCTGCTGTGTTGCGAATTTCTCATGAGCAAGGATTACGTGTGGGAGGTGAAGTTGTGGTGTATTCAGGAAAAGCAGCACACCACATCATATATTATGAGTTGTGATTTATGCGGAAAAAAGGGATCTACAAGAAAAACACGTATTGAAGGAGTAACCTATGACGCGTGTGAAAGCTGTTCTTCTCTTGGCGTTGATGCTTCACCAATGGTTGTGAAGAAAAAAACGTTCTCCGGTATGCGTGATACTCAAGAACAAGTTGTAGAAAATTATTCAACCCTCTTACGAACATATCGAGAAAATAAATCGTTTACTCCCAAACAACTGGCTATGCGTCTAGGAGTTAAAGAGTCTATACTTCTTCGCTGGGAATCTGGAAGCCAAGTACCTACTCTTCAAGAAGCGAAAAAAATAGAATCTAGTTTACGTATTCCTCTTGTCGTAAAACAAGAAAATGCTCCTCCAGGAGAATATACTACTGTTGAAAGCACGTCTTCTCAAGGATTTACTATTGGCGACTTATTGCGTAAGAAATGATTGTTCTTGCATAACAGGCGGATTATACTGCACATAACGTAGTTGAGAAAAAACCCTTTCTGTATCAATTCCTGGAAGCGTTGTTTCTCGTAAGAATATAAAATATGCGTATCCATATCGTTGATTTTCTTGAACGAGAGTATAGTGTTCTCTAAGTTCTGTAACAAAAGAGTACAGTGCTTCTTGACAATTGATATCATCATGTTGGCAAGGAATGTGTCGTGGAGCGAAAAAAACTATTTCTGGCATATCGTCTTCCAGATGTATTTCTGTATAAAACTCATAATATATTTGTTTTGCAAAACCTCCCGTATACCATGCAGCTATTGGATTGGTTACATACATCATTCCTTGTAACGGTTCATGTGTAGATGCGTATTGGAAGTGGTCTTTGTAGAACGAAGAGAGTTCTTGTTTTTGATGTTGTATGTGTTCGTGATTTGGCGGTATAAATAAGATGAGTTGTACAAGTACGCAACAGATAAGAAGTGGATATAACCACTGCCGTGTATGGTGTATTCGATGCATTCCGACTGCCACTAACCAGATGAGGGTTGGAATGAATATGAGTGCGAATCTCCACTGATTATTAGGAAGTATGGTGTAAAACATAAGTCCTAATGCCCCGAATAAAACTATCGCTATTGCTTCTGGTGTATATGCTTTTTTATCTATGCTAAATACTGCAAAGATAATTATAGGCAGTGTAACGAGTATGCCGATAAAGTAATACTCTATTCCTGAGGTGCGCAACCATAAATGATCAAAAAAAACATTTACTCCTCCAGAGATGAGCGGGTATATGGGGGCGATAAGTCCTGTGTGTTGATATTGTATGGCGTTGATAATCATCCAAGGGAGTACCAGCGAACTAAATCCTAAAAGTAAGAATATTGTTTGTGTATATATGATTCGTGTACGCGTTTTCACAAGCAAGATAAGTTGTGTTCCAAGAAGTGCTGCGAGTATAAGTCCTGTTGGAAATCGAATAAGAAAGGCTATTGCTGCTAATATTCCTGAAAGAAAGTATTTTTGTTTTGCATATGCGTATATTGCTCCCAGAGCGAGAGTGACACTCGGTATTCCTGTCAGAAGGTTACTGCTACTTGAAAACCAGATTGGTGTAAAAAGCAAGATAAGTGCTGCGCTTGCAGCAATACCTGGGTCGACTCGTTCTTTGAGAAGAAGGTATAACAGAGTTGCTCCTGCGAGTGCACAAAAGAGTATGAATAGTTTACCCAGAAATACTGGATCGCCAAACAGGTCGAAGAAACCAAGAACTATTGGAAGGATTGGTGGTCTGAGGGGTTCCCATAACCCTGTCTCTCCAAACGTGTATATATATCGTCCCATAGATAAATATACTGCTTCATCCCAAAGAAGCTCCCGAGTATGAAAAAGTAAAGAACTTTTCTGTAGTATAAACAAAAGAAATCCTAAAAGCAGTACGTGTACAGCAGATATGTGTTTTCTTAGGAAGACAAGCCTATTAATTATTTTCTTTATGGACATAGTATGACAGTTGCGCGTATAGTTCTTCACCCGTATAGACTCTTCCCTGTAAGACCGTATTTCCTAACAGTATCGCGGGAACCTCTGTTATAGCATACTGTCTTTTTATTGCATGAAGTACTGGTTCTTCTTGATGAAAGTCCACTGTATATATTACAATGTTTTGTTCTCGATCAAGAATGCGTTCTTTAAATACGTCAAGTTGTTCTCCTTGTTCTACACAATAGTCACACTCTGAGGAGTAAAAATAAAGAACGTGTATGGTATCCAGGTCACATACACGATTTATATAGCGCATATTAGACCAAGAAAAAATAAGTGCTTGTGTGTACTGTTGTTTCAAAGCAAGATATTCTTTTGATAGCTCATTATATCGCTCATACTCTTCTAAGCGATAGGGTAATATATCCCAATAATATTCAAGATCTGTAATCAAGAAACGCATATATTCTGGCGCGACTAGACAAAATTCTTCTTCTGGAAGCGTCCTCATAAACGACTCAAAAAGTCGCATACTAGTAAGTTTGGTGTTGAGTTCAGCCATTTCTACTACGAGGTCTTCTATTTTTGCTGTTGTGGTTCGTTCAATCTCTTTTGTAAAACGAAATCCTGTGTATAAACCTGTGAGGTATAGAAAGATGCTTATGAGTAATATTATCAAAAGGAGAAGTTTGATATTTCTTGTCGCGTTTTTTTGTTTCATACAGATATTTTTTTCTTGTTTCCCATTTTGTTTAACATAAACCAATGCATACGTTTTCCTGTTATTGCCTTAAACACGCCAGTATTTACGTACATAACTACTATGAGCCCAATAGTAAATGATGCTGCAAGTGCAGAAAGTATTTTTTTTGAGAGTTTTGTCTTGACTAAGCCAACAAAACTTGCTACAAGAATTCCTGAAGACAAAAGAACGTTTCTTGTAAAGTCCGTAAAGAATAATGCCAGATCTATTGGGGCAGGCTCATTTGATACAAAACTAATAAATCCTGTTACGAACAATCCAAATATAAGAAACGAAAATACATATCCTACTCCTTGGAACCAAATAAAGAATTTCTCTTTATATGAAAGAAGGGCGTTCTTATATATTTCTGGCGTGTGCATGAGTATTGATTTTGTTACTCCGTACGCCCATCTCATTTGTTGTTTATAGAGATCTTTAGGTTGGTATGGCACTTCTCCTACTACACCATAATCTTCGAGATATTCAATTCTATACCCTTGTTTCATGAGGCGCAAAGAGTATTCTATATCCTCGGTAAGCGATCCTGAGAGCCATCCTCCGTTTTGAATAAGAAGGTCTTTTCGTACTGCTTCGCCTGAGCCACACAAAAACGATACACCTCCTATTTTTTTCATAAAGGGAAGATAGACATGGTGAAATCCAAGTATTACTGCACTGGCCAGAAGAGAGGTCTTGTTTTTTTCTGGATGATATATTTCCCATCGTGCTTGTACTCCTCCTATTGTAGGATCATTTTGGAACGGAGCAACAATTTTTTTTAGAAAGTTTTTTTCCGGTAAGAAATCTGAGTCAAAAATCGCAATTATTTCTCCTTTGCTAAATTGTAACATGTGGTTAAGATTTCCTGGTTTGAATCCGATATTTTTGCCTCTTCTCGTCACCAAAATATTATTTTTTCTTGCGAAATCATCTATTTTTGCTGATATAGACGGATCGTTACTGTCATCTCCAATGATGATTTCATATTTGTCTTTTGGATAATTCATGCGCAAACATTTCTTTGCACAATTCAGGGCTGCTATCTCATTATACGTAGGTATTTGTATGGTTACAAATGGAACGTTTTGTTTATTAAATCTGTGAATGGATTTTTTTGGTTGTGAAAAAAGAGCGATAACGCTTATACAAAGAAAAAAGAGCGATACAAAGATGGTGATGATGAGAAGAATGTCGAAGAGTAATCCTGAAGTAGAGTTTATAGCATCCAAGATTGGTCTGTTTATGGCTATGTACGCTTCAATAATTGTTGTTGAGATTTCAGTATAAAACTGTAATATAAGTATCGCTAAAGCTGTGACTCTTTCAAAAAAGAACGTATATGCTTGTATGAGATAGGAAAAAACCATTATTTTTTGAACACTCCTGTTTTATACTTGCTATAATGTAATACTCCAAGAAGTATGGATATATTTAATAGTATAGTAAATGGAAAGTAAAAGAATACTGCTACTGCATCCATAAAAGAGACTTTATCTTTGAAGGTATAAAAGCTTATAAGAATGAAAAGAACACTTATGATGCCTGAAAGAACACCAAATAGGCTAAAAAAAGAAAGCCCCCATTCAGGTATCATATAAAGCACATATACAGGTCCGGCAAGACTAAACCATCTAAAAAAGTACCCAAATGTCATCCAGAAGGTTTCGAGATTATATGGTAGCCAGTAGAGTATTTGTAAGGTAAAAAGAGGAATTGCGATAAATGAAAAAATTGACCACCACCATTGACTCGTATAGATAAATAAAAGTGGCGCAGATTTTTTTTT
>SKHI01000042.1 GCA_007117065.1 Candidatus Woesearchaeota archaeon | reverse complement strand
ACAAAAACAGCAGACAAAACAACAGCACAAAATCAAGAAACAATAACATACACAATAACAATAACAGGAAACACAAACAACGCAAACATACGAGACAGCTTTACGAACAGACCTATCATTATTGGCCCGCAAGGAGCAAGACTTTCTTTAAATGCGCAGAGCACAACAGTCAATATTGATGGTACCGGTGAATACAGTGGAAATATTCTTCAGGGTCTTCGATTACAAAACTTTGATGGCACAGCAACAATAACATACACTGCTACAGCTACGAGCGGCAAGGCAACTGATATCATAACAAATACTGCAAGCGTTATCGGACGAGAAATTACTCGAACAGATAGTTATTCTCTTTCTATTCGATCGAGTGCTCTGGGTCCTGGCGACCCTGTTCAACCTCCTGCTCGCGTACAGCTTGAAAAAACTGCTACGCCCTCGCAGGTAATTGGCTCTCAGACGGTTACCTACCAAGTGCGACTTGTTTCTTCTCGAGAAGCTGTTTCTGGCACTTTGCGAGACACGTTTACTATCTCTCCGACCATTACCGGTCCTAATGGTGCTCGACTCACCCTTAATCCCCAAAGCACCCTTATTCACGTTGATGGAACGGGCTCAGTAACAGGCACTGTTGGCTCAGGATTACAGGTAAACAATCTTCAAGGTACTGCGACTATCACGTATACTGCACAAGCAGTTGGTGAGAGTCCAAAAGGCGATATGCTTGAAAACAAGATGGAGTTCATTCGTCAAGGCCACACGACAGTTTCCGATACTGCTTCTGTTGGGATAGTTGGTCTCAGTCCTGGTCAACCCGCGTTCACTATTGTAAAAGGAGTGAATAATCGACTCCCATCCCATAATCAGCAGATAACATATACGATTACTGTGCAAAATATTGGGGATACAGCAGGAAGCGTTATTGTTACTGACTCTATTGGAGAAAAGATTGGTGACATTACGGGCGATAATGGTGGCATGATTAGTTTTGTTGGCTCTGAACAAGTTACTGGTCGCGTGAACAGACAACAGTTTACTGTTCAGCGGAGTGGAAGCATTACGAGTCCTCAAGGTATTTCTCTTGAGAATATCCCTCCTCAAGGAATTGTTACTATTACGTATCGTGCGCGAGCTTCAAGTAATGACTTAGGTATTGGCGTAGAGAGCGTTGTTATTAATGAGGCTCGCTTGTCTACTGGTATACGAGATACTGCTTCTGTTCGTCTTCGTGGAACTACTGCTTCTCCTTCACAAGCACCCCAGCTTCTTCAAATCCCTAATCAAATTCTTCGTTGCGGTGATGCGTTTCCTGTTTTACGTCTTGATGATTTCGTGATTAATGCACAAAGTTCTGATGAATATCATTTTGCTGTATTTGGTAATCAACGGCTACAAGTTCATTTAAATCAGTCTGATAACACCTTGCGTGTAAGTGATCCTGTGCGTGATGGCGCGTTTACTGAACGACTTACTGTACGTCTTGTTGATTCTCGCGGACGAAGTGCGCAACAACAAGTTACCTATCAAATTCTTCAACCATTCTCACAAACACCTATTTTAAGCGGTATTCCTAATCAACAAATTGAGGATCGCGGTCGTTTTGACACATTCCGTTTAGCTGATTTCGTTCAAATTGTAAGTGGCGAAGGACTTAACTATTATTCTTTTGGCAGCGAATTGTTCTCAGTGCAAATAGCTGATGATTCTACCGTTACAATAACGTATGATAGAGATATTTTCTTTAATAATCCTGACTTAGGTCAAATTACTGAGGCAATTACATTTGGTATTGTGGGTTGTGCACAAACGGAGACGACTGTTGTCTTCACAGTTACTAATGATAGGGTCTCTCCTGTTCCGTGTGTTGACTGTCCTGTTCGCCCCCCTACGTGTGCCATTGTTCAAAACGGAATCTTATACGATGATACTGACTGTGATGGTATCCCTGATATGTTTGATAATTGTCCGTTTGTCTATAATCCTGATCAACGAGACAGTAATCAAGATGGTGTGGGCGATGCTTGTAATCTTGTGCTCAGTTGCCATCCTCTTCAAAGCACTGTTTCTGGCGGACAAAGCGCTTCTATTGATGTGTTTGTACAAAATAACTTAGATTTTAGTGTTGGTAATGCTCGCGTAACTGCAAGTATTCCTGAGCTGGGCATTAGCCGTTCGTTTACTGTGGGCTCTGTTGGTGCAAGGAGTTCTGATATTGTTTCTTTACGACCTCGTATTCCTGCGTGTGTTGTTCCAGGAACGTATCGTGTTGAGTGTAGTGTGCAAAGCAATATTGTTTCTAGTTTTGCGCGAAGCAGTATTAATGTTGTTGAAGGGTCTCTTTGTCGTTTAGGTCAAGAAGATAGTCAAGCAACTATTTTTGAGATGATGGATGTCATTCGTGGTTCTGAACGAGGAGCTTCCTTTCCGATAACAATAACAAATACTGGTTCGCAGCAACGCTCCTATATTCTTCGTACTGAAGGCCTTCTTCCTTGGGCGGACTTTGTTTTCGAGTCTGGTAATGTTGTTGTGGTTCCTGCTGGACAAACAGTTCATGCAAATTTACGCGTTTTCGCATCCCCCGTGGTTCACACAGGAGATTATCCATTCATTGTTAGTATTGAATCCGAAGGACAAAAAAGCGAAGTTTCAATGGTTGCGCGTGTAATTGATATCTCTGATACCCCTCATTATTCGCTACGCAATAGTATTCCTGCTGATCTTGTCGCAATCGGTATCTTGTTCTTCTTAGTCGCGTTAGCTGCTATTTTTTGGAATAAGAAAACAAACAAATAAGTTGTTACTAAAAAATAGGGACAAATCGTAATGTTTATAAGCAATCACTCCTTTCTAATGGTATGAGATATGTATTGGGATTGAGCATTGTATTTCTTACGATGTTATTTGTTCCCTCTGTATTGGGTGTAAGCATTACGCACATGAATGTGCATGCGCCAAGCCTTCAAGCAGGAGATCGAATAACAGTTACATACACCCTAGAAGACCACACCTCGATTGGACGCGTACACACCAACGTGTATCTGCCTGGAGCAATTAACCATCGAACAACTGTTACTGCTCATGGCACGCGATTTGTGTATGAAGAACAGTTTATTCTTCCACAAGCAGCAAACCCTCATGACGTCTTGTTCCTCCAAGTAGATGTCGAAGGCAAGCGCGTGTTTAATAGACAATTTCAGTTACAACCACACCAAGCACCTGCGGGAGAACATATCCCAACGCAACAACCAGTATCTCAGCCTAGCCATATACAAGTACTCGTTGATCCTGTTCGTGATGTCATTCCCGGAGACAGCATTTATTATCGAGTTCAAATAAGAAATCACGGTGATAAAGGAGAGTACATCACTGTTGGTTTATCAGATACAAGTTCTTGGGCCACCTGGAGTGTTCATCCATACCCGACACTTTATGTTCCATCACAGAGCGTGCGTGAAGCGTTTATTTATCTTCGGGTTGACGAACAAGCACCGCCAGGAATTACATTTTTTTCAGTTAATGCATATTACGCAAATACCTATGAGGAAGCAGAAATTCGCATCGCAGTATTAAGACCTATTAATCCTGTACGTGAAATAAACTGGGCTCCGTGGATTCTTCTTGGAGCAGTTCTTGTAGTACTCCTTGTCCTTGGAGCAGCTGCATATGTATTTACGCGACAACGAAAAAAGAAAGATGAAGGAGGGGAAGAAAATGATGATGAAGAATTTATCACCTATTATTAAAGGAACAATATTGTTGGCACTTATGCTCGTATTCATAAGCCCTGCATTAGCAGGTATTACGATTACCAAGTATGATCACCACCAATATCTAAACAACGCATATGGAGAAACATTTGTCTGTAGTTGTGGCACTACAATGGACTACTACGATGTCACAAACGCAGGCGATTTCCCTGCAGTATTCCGCTTCACCATGGAAGCTGAAATGGACTGGGTCACGTTACTCACTCATGAAACATACTTGCAACCTGGTGAGAGCACGAGGATCGCAGTAAGCGTACATCCACCTTGTGGCTTAGAAATGGATCCTCCATACAGAATATTTAGTACCAGTCAATATGGACGATTCACCGTTGCTGAACGCCACGTTACTGCTACCGTGTGTGAGAGCATTCAATTTACTGTTCAACAGTTCGATCACGAAGCGCTTCCCTGTAGGCCTGCGGACTTTGAACTAATCATACGCAATGTAGCTCCGTATACTGAGACATATGATATTCGTACAAACAGTCAAGACGTTACTCTTGCAACAAATAGTTTGCGACTAGCTCCAAACGAAGAAGCAAGAGTTCCTGCAACTGCACAATTTTCTTGTGATGTATATGGAACACAAAATATTCGTTTTACAGTTGAAGCCGCTGGAGGAAGCGTTCATCGTCAAGATGCTCAAGTTCACATTCAGCGCGACTATGAATTTACTGTCGAGACACTAGAGTCTACTGAACAAGCAATTTGTTCACAAGTAGAATCTACACGTACAGTTCGTATCACAAATATTGCACAAACCACCAACACCTATACCCTGCAATACAGCGGTATTGGATTCGTAACTCTTGACAGACAAGAAGTTGTCTTGCAGCCTGGACAGAGTCGCGACATCACTGTGCGTATTCAACCAGAAAAGAGGCACCAGGGAGTATTTCCTGGAACGGTGACCGTACGCAGCGAATATGGGGGTGTCGTAAAAACACTTCCTCTCTCTGTTGAAGTGCGCGATTGTTTCCAAAACACTATCACAGTTACACCTCCTGCACAAACTATTTGTGCTGGTTGGGGCGAATTTGGTATTCGCGTAGAAAATAGAGGAGATTTCCCTGAAGAATACACTATACGTCTTGGCGGAGAACTATTTTCAGAACTTACAAGCGAGAGTAGATTCGCTCTCAGACCTGGAGAGCATTTTGATACAGGACTTCGTGTTAGCGTTCCTGATATGGACGATACATGGACTGTTGAACTTCTGGTTGAACAAACTCCCGGAATACAAGAACGAGTCGTTATTCCTGTGACAAGTGTAAGTAACATTGCCTGTCACATGATACGTACGAGCGAGCAAAAATTAACCGTGTTTACTGATGAAGAAGTATATCCTGTGATTCTTCGTAATGATGGAATCCGTGCAGCAACATATCTTCTTTCCTTAGAAAGCACAGTTGTTCGTCTTGCTGAACAAGGAGAGAGCGTATTTCTTGCACCTGGTGAAGAAACAGTGATTCACCTCGTATTAGAAAACATACAAGATGTTTCTCTTGGTCAGCATGTAGCAGTATTTAGTGCCACAAGTGATCGAGCAGAGTATCGTAAAGATTTCCATATCACTATTCGAGAGAAAGGTTTCTTCCAACAATTCTACGAAAAAGCACGATATGGAAATGCAGGCCTTATTGATTGGTGTATGATGGGAATGATACTTCTTGGAGCAATCCTCATCATTCTTGGAGTATTATTTATTCTCAGCACTGCAAACAATACGCCATTTACGCTAAGCGAGCAGAGCACCGGATACCTTAAGGTGGCGTTCTTAGTTCTCGCAGCCCTATTTACTGTTCTTGCGATTACCACAGCGCTCATGAGTAGTGTGCCTGTCGAACTGGCTGATGAACCGCGTGGAACGAATGCAACAGCACTATTCCACGAATTTGCGCAGAACACCCAGTATCGTCTAGACTTGGATATGTACTTCTTTGATCCTGATGGACATCCTCTCGTCTACACGCACAGTCAACCTGCTGATTTGAATATTAACATTCGAGACAACATCGCTATAATCACTCCTCGAAGAGGCTTTAGCGGAGAGTCTCGTGTAGTATTTACTGCACAAGATATTGCTGGAGATACTGTAAGCAGTCCGCCTATGACTATCGCTGTGCTTCGCGTTCAACCAACAAGCTTCTGGCAATGGATTCGCACATACTGTACGAGCATTAACTTTGCATTACTTGCAGCAATAATGCTTATATTGTTCCTGTTTGTGCAATTCTCTCGTCCAAGCGAGCTCATTCACATCAAGGCGCGCCCTCCTGCAAAGAGAGGTGTTGTTGTAGATGCAAACAAAGAAGTTGTACCTGTTAGGCGCGGACGTCCTCGTGTTAATGGTGACGTTGTCGCAGGCGATAAGATAACTATCGTAAATCAACGCGATCAAGAGATTTATGTTGCTTCAAAGAATGGAACAAAGTTTCATCCTATCGATAGTCATTTTGTTGCACGTATGCCTAAAGAGCTTCGCGTCGTCTTTAACAGTAAAGCTGAAGCTATTAAAGCAGGATACGTTCCAAGTAAACAAGTTCGATAAAACTGTTTACAAATATTTTTTCTTTTTTTTGGGTATCTTTAAAAACAATTAATTATTCTTTCTTTGTACGGGGCTATAGTTTAATCCGGCAAAATGGCCGGCTCCAGATGAACGTTTTGGAGCGCTGAGACGACGTACTATCGTTAATGACAGGAGACACCGGCAGCTGTGGGTTCAAATCCCGCTAGCCCCTATAAAAAGTAACCTTTATAAAAGTGTATTCAACAGTATGTTTGTGGATCAAAGAGAGTTTAATCGACAAATGAGTTCTTATTTACGTGATCGTAAAGATAAGAGAGGTATGTGGTCTCGGCTGAAAGATTCCATGCCAAAGGTAAGCGTAGCCGAAGACACCAGCGATAATAAACAAAGTGTTTCTCAAGAAGTTCCTATCGAACAAGTACAGGCTGTTATGCGCGGCGAGCATATTTCTGTTGAAGAAGATATTTCCGAAGATGATTTTTCAGATGCGGATGAAAAACCTGGTTTTTTTGATCGTATTCGAGAATTAATTTTTGGTTCGTATCAAAAAGAAGAATTATTGCACGAACACGAAGAACTCTCAGTTTTAGGTGAGGAAAAAATGCTTACAGTGGATGAAGATGTAAAAGAAATGCTTCGTACCTGTGTTCGTTGGCTTTCACGCCTTCCTTCTGATGAGATTAGTAAAATAAAACGTTCTCAAGAATATGATGATTTTAAAGCATTGCTTGATAAGTATGGTTTGTTAAAGAAGTAGGTACTTATTTACTGATTGTTTTGTTCGTTATAGAGGAAAATAAATGTTTTCCCAGATAGTTTTTTTGTTATGAATCCTTTGTCTGCTAAGAGTAGTAGGTCTGTTCTTGCTGTTTGGTATACTACTCTGAATGTTTCTGATATTTCTTTTATAGTAAATGTTTTGTTTTGGTTATGTATGAATTCTTCAAGTATTGCTGCTTGTCTTATGTTTAATTCAGGGTGTTTTTGAATTGTTTTTTTTATTTCTTTTTGTTCTTCTTGTTTTCTTGTAATGTATTCCATTAAGTCTGTTAGGGATTCGTCTATGCAGGTTATGTTGTATTTGATAAAATATGTTAAGTCCATTTCGTCGTATTCTGTGTATAGGTATGCGAGATCGTATTCTTTTCTTGAGCGAACTATTCTTCTTGATAGCGACAGATATTCAAAAAGCCAGTACCCTTGAGAGAGCATGTACCAGTAGTAGATTGATCTTGCTGTTCTTCCGTTTCCGTCATTAAAGGAGTGTATGTATCCTATGAGGAAGTGTAAGATAATTCCTTTAATTATTGGGTGTATGAATTCTTCTGATTCGCTATTTGCGAATTCGCATAGTTTGTTTATGAGTTCAGGTACTTCTTTATATTCTGGAGGGGTGTGTGCAATAATTTCTGCGTGCATGCCGTGACCGACTACTACTTGGTTATTATCTCTAAAGGTTCCTTCGTCTTTTTTGTTTTCTAGGGTGTTGTGAGTTATTTTTCTTTGTATTTCTAGGATGAGTTCTGGAGTGAGTTTTTTATGTTTAATTTGGGTGACGTATTGCATTGTTTCAAAGCTGTTTACGATCATTTTTTCTGATATGTTTTGGGGTTTTCTTTGTTCTCGTAACATGGATTTAGCAACTTTTCTTGTTGTTGATGCTCCTTCGATAATGCTTGATGCGATTGCTTCTTCCATTAGGGAGCTGATCATATATCTTTTTTGTAGGCTTAATGATTTATTTTTTATCTCGATGTTTCCTGCGAGTTGTTTATCGAAGCGATGTAGTTTTTTGTTAAATTCTGGAATAAGAGAGTAAACCATATGTATTGTTCCAAGTTGTAGTTCTTCATATTTTTCTAAACGAAGTAGTTTCATTAATGTCCAAACATATTTTGCTTTATGTTCTTCTTTTACTCGGTAGAGTACTTCAGACCAGTAAAGGTATCTTTTGTTGAAAGTCAATATTTGATTAAGAAGTTCTTTTTCTTCGATTACCTTTGCAATTTCTGGTAATTCTGTTTGATATATTTCTTTCCAGTTAATAGGTTTTTTGGGCAGCTTCATATGTTTTGAATACTAATTTAGTAATTATTAGTAGATATTAGTATTGTACAACTATTTAAATTTATCTACTAATTTAGTAATTATTAGTAGATATTAGTATGTTTTTAGCTCCTTACTTCGAAAAAACCTAGTAAAATAATAGAAAAGCAGTGAAAAACCTAGTAAATTTGTTAATTGATGTGCGTTATATGCGAACACAGTTACTATCGCACTTCTTTCTTCGAAAATAAAAAATAAACCGTTTACCTTCCACATAATGTATGAAGATTCATGTATAAAAATAGAATAGTTACGAACTATTGATAAAAAACGACTCATTAAAAAAATACGTTCCATTAATGCACAAACTATGAAACAAATTAAAAAAGCGCTCCTTATGTATTTTGATATATAACTTATTTCCCGCTAATTATTTCTATCACATCCCTGTGTGCTAACTGATGTTCTTTTCCTACTGTGAGACGTTTTTTTACGTCTACTGCGCGTATAAAATGTTTTGCGAAATCCGTATGCAATGTTGCTGCAAATTCAAGTGCTGTGGTTCCTTTGGGGAGTAAAAAACAGTCTGGAAGCCTGTTTCCATCCTTGTCCTCGAGCTTTTTCATTCCTCCAGGATAAATTGCTATCATTTCTAATAATGCAAAGACTGCTTTATTCATTGTTTCTTGTACCCCTGTACTGCCGTATTCTTCTAAGAATGTTTTTGCATATGTTAGTGCTGCTTGTTGTTTTTCTGTTAAATCTTCTGCCAGTATTTCAAAATCCGCTTCTCCGGGATTGTATCGTATTTTTTTATGTTTATCTGCTTCTCGTAAAGCAAGTTCTAATTCTGCGCTGCATCCGATGATGTGTAGCTGCGGATATGTTTCTTTGAGTTGTTTCAAGTATTCTTTACTTGTTGGTTTATCCCTTTTGTTTGCTGCTATGAGTATTGGTTTGCTTTTCTTTCTTAGTTCTTGTGCAAAGCTGAGTAATTGTTCTGAAGTCCATTCCAAGAGTGCGGGAGGAAGTTTTTCTAAAGCAATTTTTATCTGTTCTTCTGTAACGCGTAAACCACTCAATTTCTCATACAGTATTTTTCGCGGGTCTTGTTTTTCTTGCGTTATTTTTCGTGCTATGCGCTGCCAATCTTTTTGCAGTATTGCCAGATACCATTGATCAAGTTCTTTTTCAAGGAATGCAACGTCTTGAATAGGGTTATAGCTTCCTGCTTGAACGTCTTCTCCTTGTTCGTTTACGCTTCCGCTCACATCTATTACGTGTATGAGCGCGTGTGCTTCATTCAGGTCGTTAAGAAATGCCAGTCCGCGCCCTTTTCCTTCATGTGCTCCGGGAACCAGCCCCGCTACATCTATAAGTTCTATTGGAATATATCGTTTATGATTTACACACCATCCCGTTCGAGGGTTGCATTGTGTGTTGAGTTCTTTATCTACACAGTCTATACAGACGTGTCCAAAGCCAGTGTTTGGTTCTATGGTAGTAAATGGATAGTTTGCTATATCTACGTTCATTAATGTTGCTGCTTTGAAAAAAGTGCTTTTTCCCACACTTGGTTTTCCTACAAGACCTATTTTTACGCTCATATAAAGATAAACACGTATTGTTTTTTAAATCGTTCGTGTCGTTTTGATAAAACCCCAACACATTTATATCCTAACATACTATATCTCTCTTGTGAAACAGCTCGTTCTTATTATTGGTGCATCTTCAGGTATTGGTGCAAAAACCTATGAACTGTGCTCTCGCTACGACGAGATCTCTGTTGTCGGTGTTGCTCGAAGAAAGAGAGAACTTGATATTCTACAAAACAAGTGGGGCGGTACTGTATATCAAGGAAATGTGACTGATGAAGAAAGCATCAATACAATAATGAAAACAACTGATCCAAGTCAGTATGAACGTTTTTCTGTATTGTACTGCGCAGGTTTACATGAGGAGAGCACCATTACAGATAACGGTGTCAAGCGTTTTGTTACAAGAGAAGATTTTTCTGCTGAATCAGGACCGTACGCACACGATGTAGAAACAAAAACAAGAACGGTAAATGTAGAGGGAGTGAAAATAGTTGCTCAAGCATTAACTAAAAATATGCCCTCTCCATGTAATATTGACTTTACGTACATCTCTTCTCGGGTTGCCGAGAATCCTTCTCACTGGTCTGTACTTGGCAATCCTTTTTATGCTGAGCAAAAGGCAGATGCCGAAACAATACTGCATTCATATATACACACTCCATTGCGCATTCGCATTCTTCGTTTTGGCTTGGTTGGAGAAACAATGGGTAAACAGGTGCTCACTTCTTTACAAGGAGTTGATCCAAGCGTACATCAAGAAAACAATCTTTCTCTCCCGCTTAAACCCTATAAAGAACTGGTTCTCCCATTAAGAGTATTATGCCAAGATATTGTTTCCTTGTTACGCGGTGGAGAGCATCACTTTGTGTATTCTGGTAAGAATACGTATACCTATGCTCTTTCTCCTCGAGAAGCACATAATTTATAAATACGCATCTATTAACCACTATATGAGAGTATTTATTATCCTTTGTATGTTATTTGCACTATTAGGAGGCGTTCATGCACACCACCAAAGCCCCATATACTGGTATGACGATGTGCGCCCAATTACCATTCACCATCACCACCACATCTATCACCCGCCCATTTATCAACCATTTCATACACTTCCAAGAATGGAAATACAGCACCATTGTGTTCCTTCTTGTGGTTTTCGTCCTGCACATACCACTCGCCATTGGAGTACAACATGTATACACCAGCACATACCCTGTCATCAGCTCAGATGTTAAGTTTATAAATCGCTATTCTGTATAGAGCGTATGCCTGATTTAGAAGCCGATTGGACAAGCAGTAATGCATACCAAATTCATCAGTTCGAGATTGAAGTTGAGTATACGTTTAATTTAAAAGAATTATATAAGCGATTACATTTTTATTTTGAGGACGAAGAGTGGACTGATCTTTTTGGCATGCAAAATTACGAGGTTCGTTATTGGCAGCGGGATAAGCCTGATGGTCTTCAAGAGCATCATATATGGTGGCGCATGTATAAAATTCCTGGTAACCAGAACTTGAAGAACGATTTTTTTAAGTATTTTATAAAACTTGATTACCAAACACTTGCTACAAAAAGAGTTGAACACATGCATAAGGGAAAAAAGTGGAATATTTACAAAAGTAATACGATATTACGAGTCGAAGGACACCTCATTATTAATTGGGATGGATGGAATAAAGGACTATTAGGAGGGATGAAAGGAGCATTTAATCAGTGGCTCTATAAAGATAAAATCAAGTGGCATGAGGACCAATTGTATATGGAGGTAGGTCGTTTGTATAATGTGATTAAGGACTTTTTGGAATTAACCAAAGATGCTGAATTAGAGCCAAATATCTATCCACCAAACATGCTTCCATAAAGTTTATAAGAAACTCTTTACTCAAAAGGGTTGAGATGAGTGCTTTTGATATTGTTACATTCGGTTCTGCAACAGTGGATATTCATGTTCAAACACGTGAAAGCGATGTGAGTGAGCTCTGTTCAGACAATCATTGCGAGCCCGTACTTGCATACAAACCAGGTGATAAAGTATTGTTGGACGCTGTGCATACAGAAATTGGTGGAGGAGGAACCAATACCGCAGCATGCTTGAAACGGCTAGGTCGAACAGTAGGGTATTGTGGTGCTGTGGGCGAGGATGCTCATGGAGAAGATATTATTTCATGGTTAGCAGAAAACGATATTTCTTTTCTTGGTACACGTGTTTCTCAACCGTCTAATTTGTCCATCATCCTTGATAGTCTTAAATTACAAGATCGAACTATTCTTGCGTATAAGGGTTCTAGTGATTCCTTGAGGTTTTCTGAACTGCACATAGACCGCCTACGTGCTACTTGGTGGTATTTTAGTAGCCTGTTAGGTGAGGCGCATAAAACCATGCTTTCTCTTATGCGCTATGCGCGCACAGAAGGAATTGCTATAGCCTTTAATCCTTCAAGCTATCAAGTCTCTTTAGGACGAGAGCACTTGCAAGAAGCGATACAGTTATCCCAGTTCTTTATTTGCAATAAAGAAGAAGCAGAGACTCTTGTAGGTCCTGGTACCGTATTCGAACTTGCTCGAAGAATTCGCTCGTATGGAGGAGAAATTGTTGTCGTTACCGATGGCAGTAACGGAGCTGTTATGTTATATGCAAACACATTATATCACGTACCCTCGTGTGCGAAAAATATTGTAGAAACTACTGGTGCAGGAGATTGTTTTTCCTCCACCATATTATATGGTTTGATGAAAGGATATAGTCCTGCAGATAGTTTAGTTCTTGCCGCCATTAATGCTGAACATATGATAACTATTGTGGGTGCAAAAAACGGTTTGTTAACTGAGGAAGAGCTCAGTAAAAAACATTCACTTGATACGCGAAAAGTATATCAAGAACAATTCTAAAAAATAGTTTGATTATGAGAAATAAATAAAAAAATGAAGCTGCTAGAAGCAAGTACTATTTTTTTCTCAGAGTAGCTATTTCTTCTTGAAAACTCTTTACATCAGTAAATTGTTTGTACACACTTGCAAAACGAATATATGCTACCTGGTCTATATCTTGTAAGCGCTTCATCACTATTTCACCTATATACGTACTCTGTACTTCTGCATCTCCTTTTTTTCGTATGTCTTGTTCAATTTCATGAACGAGTTGTTCTATTTGTTCTTGCGTTACAGGTCTTTTTTCACAGCTTACGATGATTCCTTGAAGAAGTTTTTCTCGATTAAATAATTCTCTTCCACCATCTTTTTTTATAACGCGCAGTTGTTGTGTTTCCACGCGTTCATACGTTGTAAATCGTTGTTTGCAGAGAATGCATTCACGTCTTCTTCTTGTTGCACGAACTGATTCTCTTGTCTCTACTACACGAGTATTATCTTCTTCACAGTACGGGCATTGCATATACATTTGTGCGACTGCTTATTCAAAAACGTTTGTTTTTTCGAAGTTCTTATAAACCAAGAACTTTCCTATAGGTATATGTTATTTTCGTACCAAAAAGCAGGACAGGAAGAGTTGCCCAGGCATACGAAAGCATTCGTGAGAGCCGCAAATAAAATGAATGTTTCGCACGGAGTAGTTATTAGTCCGCAGGCATTTACATCTTTTTTACATGAATCTGTTTATGGTGCTGAAGAATTATTAGAGGCTGCCTCTGATGAATCATCTGAGCGCGTAAATAATGAGATGCATCGTCGTATTGTTACTGGACGCGTGCACGCAGAGGTTGCAGAAGTATTATCTGAGGCATACGATATTTTATGTCTGGACGAGACGGTACAAGAACAAAGAGAGTATAAATTAGTTGCTGTTCTTTCCTGCGATCATCCTGTTTCGCAATCCTCAGTAATTATTAATATTGGAACAAGAAAAGCCTTAATTGATGCTGTTCGCATGTTGTGGAGTCGTGGATTTCGCTATCCGTTTACCAATACGCAATTAGCAATACTATTATATCGCATGCCTGCACTAAAGGCGACTGCCAGAGCCACTTTTGAAAATGATGTCATTCGTGTTGAGGCAGGTATTGGATGGGGTTGTTTCGTGGACGTTATCGAAGTGCGAGATGTATATCTTGTGTCCCAAGGAATGTTAGTTGATAAAATAATTCGCACTCAGGACTCTGCCGTTTATAGAAATCCTCGAACACAAGAAATCGTTCAGTCCAAACCTTTAGAAGCTTCTTCTCAAAAAATAACTGATCGTACTGCCGTCGATATCGCTTCAGCATTTTCTCGTCTACAAGTCGAAAGTGGCGTGTTTGGAGTCTCTGATTCAGGTATAGTGTTGCTTAATGTAATAGGGAGCGCAGAAGCAATTACTACGTCTTCTGAAGAAATAATTCCAATTGATCAAACGAATCCTTCTCCTGACGCACAAATACCAGTTAAACCTGCAGAAAATATTGAAGAACCAGTTGAAATAAGCATTATTGATATTGAAGAAGAAAATACTTCTGAACCATTCTTAGAAGAAGAAATTATTGTTGCCCAGCCAGAAGAACTGACTGTTGATGACCCATTTAGCGACAACGAACAGAATACTTCTGAGGAGTCTAAACAAGCAATAGATAAAAAGGCGCAAGAAATATTGCTTTTAGCGCACAAAACAATTCTGCTTCGTTTAGAAGAATGGTTTGATGCATCAAACCCCCCTGGATTTGAAGAATTAGTTCGTCTTATTTCTTCAAGAAGACAGATACCGTATAAAAATCGCATCCTTACACTGCATGAAATGAAAGAGCAGGGAGCTTTTGAAAGTCCTTCACCTGAAGCAGTTCGCTTTGGTTTAGAAACTGTTGATAGATTTATGCGAGAATTCTAAAGAGAGATATAATAACTTATTTAAACGATAGGCACACTGTAGTTCATATGAAGCGAGGAAGGCCTGTTCAATCAGAGATTCGACAAAATATGATTGAAATATTATTTTTTGTACATGAAGCATATGGATATCAAATTTATAAGATATACAAGAATATTTTTCCTGCAGTAACGCTGCGTAGTATGTATTATCATTTAAAAAAAGGTGTTGAGACCGGCGAGTTTAAGAAAGTGGGCATTCGTAAGGATGAAGGAGAGTATTCCTGGGGGCCTTCGACTGAGCGTATAGTGTATGGACTAGGAGACCAAGCCAAACCTACCGGAGATGCGCGCGTGGAGGAGTATGTACGTGAAAACAATATATAACTCGGTTCGTAATCACCCATCTGTGCTCTTATTAGTACTTCTCGCAGCAGTTGTTTTTGTTCCGCTTGTCATTGCGTCTTTACTACTGGGCGTTCTTTTTGTAGGGTATGCACAGAGTATTCCTAGCAGCGCACTCATCTTTCTCGGTATTGTAGTACTCTTCTTTGCCGGAGCGTTTCTGTTATCTACAGGCTATATTCATACACTATTCTTATCCGCTGGAAAAATGCTTTCGAAAAAGAATACTTCGTTCATAGACTATTTTTTTGAGGCAAGAAAGAGATACTGGGTAAGAACCATATATGGATTCACTACAACAGGCATTATTTGTGTGTTGCTTATTCAGTTCTTGTTTCAAAATACCATCTCATTAATTCTTGCAGCTCTTGGCGCATTTGGTCTGTTGCTTACAGGAGTAGTTTTATGGAGGGTTCCCCAGTTACTTGGAGCGCGTTCCGTACGTACTGCAGTACGTATTTCTTTGCAGACATGGTACAAGAAAGAAAACATTGTGCGTATTGGCATGCATGCGCTTTTCGCACTAATAATTACCGTTATATTTTATTTTACACATCAGTCAGCATTCTCCGAGGCCACTTTACTCGTGGCTCTTTTTGCTTATGCTGTATACTTCTTATTTGTCTTAAACATTCCTCAAAACCCTATTTGGGCGTTTATTACACTAGTAACGTTTGGAGCAAGTGGTTTTTTTCACGCACTCATTCTTTTGATTATGTATCTCGTATTTGGACTGTTTAGTCAGTATCAATCACACCGGTAAACAGCGGATAACTGTTGATACTATTTCTGGTTGAGGCAGGAATAATTTTATTATTGGAACGAATACAAGGACAAGAACGACTACTAATATGAATATGCTTGTATTTGCCCAAATGCGTTCTCCTTTCTCTTTTCCAAATAGACCCACGAGAGGGACGTGTAGCATTCGTCCTCCATCTACTGGTCCAAGCGGAAGAAGATTTGCAAGACCCAAACCGAGTGCAAGGACAAACACCCAGTAGATAATGTCTCGTATAAAGAAGAGCACTTTTAGGAAAACAGGATTTGTTTGTGAAATGTCATTTTCACCCACAACAATGTACATTCCGGCCACTCCTAAGCACACTGATTCACGTTCCTCATGCGCACCAAGTGTGACAGGTATGTCTTGCTCTGCAGTGCGAAGCGTGATTACATCCCCTGGTTGTTGTTGTTGAAGAGCAGTTATAAGCACTTGTGAAGAGGTTAAAGGAATGTCGTTTATGTGGGTGTAAGTCGTGTTCGTTTGTAAGCCAGCCAGCTCTGCTGGTGTTCCTTCGACTATTGCTTGAAACCCAATTCCTTCTGTTTCAAATAATGGATTTATCAGAAATGCAAAACCCACTAATAACCCAAAGAAGAGTATCGCTTGCAATACATTGCTCCATGGTCCCGCTGCATAAACAGCGAGTTGAGCTTTTGGGCTTGCATGAGAGAGTTTTTTCTCATCTGGTTCTACGAACGCCAATGGTATCGGACCAAGAAAACCTACTCCGCTTCCTTTGACTTTCATTCCATATGCTGCACTTACAAGACCATGTGCTGCTTCGTGCACAATAATTACGATAAAAAGAGCTATTATTCCTTCAAAAAGAGGAACAGTTATTTCTGTTCCTGGTATGGTTATTCCAGGAAGTACTGGGCTAAGCACCGGTGGCGCTTCGGGCCTAAAGATGAGTTGGTGTATTCCAAATACGAGAAATCCGAGAATTACAAGCATTCCTGCATACCCGACGTATATACCTATTGTTCCCAGGAAACGAAGCATCCGAGCGTGTTTCGCTCCGTATGTGTTCATCCAGTCTAATCCTGTATTTGTACGAAGTAAAGCTACTATTTTTCCTTCGAATTCAAATTTTCTTCTGTTGAGGTAGATAACAAATGAGAGAATAACGTAAAACGCTATTACGTGCCAGTATGTTTCCCAGAAACTCATATTTGATAATTATAAATATTGCTCAAACCAAGCAACTATTTTCTTCTTACCGTACGTAAGCGCTTGCTGTTACACTTTCTACAAGAAACTTTTCCTGCTTGTACTTTTAGGCTTTGTGCGCGTATTTTACTCTTACATACTTTACATACATAAATGTTTGCAAACAGTCTGTTTATTGCTTCTTGAAATATTGCCATTATGCTTCACCTTTTATTTGTTTAAGAACACGATCGTCAAGGATAACCCAATACACCACTAGTTGCCCTTCAGCAACAGTTCCTTGTAATTCTTCTGGTATTACCAAATCGAACGTCTCATATGTCTCGCTATCCATAACATTCGCTAAAGTATCTGTCACACTAAGCACTTGTGCATTTCGTTTATCAATTATCGGTACTGGAACGTTATCATGTCCTGGCATGACGAGATTTCTTTTTTTCCCATCAATCATACCTACAGCCATAAGATTTACTTTTGCGTGGCCGTGCTTACCTGGACGGCTTGTTTTTGTATCAATTACCGTGCAAGCAACTCCTTCTATTACTATTCCGCTTCCCTTTTTGAGGGTTCCTACAGAAACGAGTTTTACTTCTCCCATATACAATAAGATTCTTTATCTATTTATAAACATTTGTGCTCTTATTTACTCATCCACCCCTCGTAGCGCATCGGGGTCGTCTCCACCATGCCAGCTAATACGCGGGCGCACTTGCATAGAATAGAGTTTTTCATTATTATCATCCAATACCACTGCAGCTCCCTTCATACGAGGCAGTTCATTTAAAAGCACATCTAATCCTGCTCGCATATAGCTCTGCGTGAGCATCCCTAGAGCGTCCGTGTCTGCTTTTGCCGTTATCCTGTGAGAAATGATGATGTCGCTTTGTGTCATTACATCCGTGTGTATTTTTCCTGGTTGTTGGGTTGCAAGAATAAGAGAAAGTCCTGGTTGTCTTCCTTCACGCAGTATGGTAACAAGCGCGTCGGTGGCAGGTGTTTTTCCTTCCCTTGGAAGAAACTCGTGCGCCTCATCTATGAGCATCCAGATGACTGGCTCTGTGTTACCTGAATCTGATTGGTAGGAGAGTGCTTGCTTGAGCGCTTTGTACTCTTCTGCTTTTCGTGCGCGCATACGATATTCGAAAAGCTGTTCGCCTACTATCCCTATTACGAGTGCTCGAACGTTCCAAGCGCTGCTGGTTGCAGCATATGGGCTGATATCAAGCACAGTTATCTTTCCAGGCTCGACCATTTTATGTATTGGTGTAGCTTGTTTGTAGAATAATCCCCATCTTTGAGCACTTCCTAACAGGTTTTTTGCTGCTCGAATTGTATCTTTGTCTGCACCTGAGTTCTCAATCGCTTCGATGAATTCATCAATACTAAACGACCCTTTTTTAGACAGCACATCTGCAGTGCTCTCAAGAAGCGCTCCTGTGCCGCTTGAAGCGTCCAGTTCAAATAAAGCAGGCCAGTGCGACGGCGATATATCAGCAGGACGTATTGAAAAACCTTCATCGACAGGAATTCCTTCGTTTTGCATATCAGTTACTTTTCCATACGGCGCATAGAGTTGTATATCAAGGCCTTGAGGAGACATACCCCATTGTTCAAGAAGCTCGCGCATGCGTTCATTTGGGTATTTCATACTCCAGTAAATACCCATAGTATCCATAATGAGCACACCTATGTTTTTTCGCACTTCTTTTTGTAAAGCAGCCATTCCTTCTGCGATTACTGCCAGACTAAAACTTTTTCCACTCCCTCGTTTTCCGCACAAGAATACGACGTGACTTCGAGAAACATCCATGTATATCTCATTTGAAAGACTGCTGGTTTCACCCATTTTTACATAGTGTTTGCCTACCAACACGCATCCTTTTGTTCCTAATCGCTTTCGGTCTTTCTCATTTCTTCCAAGGACTACTTCATAACTCATACAGTCTACACGTATCTTTCCTTCTTTAAACGTTGCGTTTATAGAGCAGTATTGTTTTCTTTCTGTATGCACGGAGAAATATATCGTCAACTTATTCACCTGTGTGCAGGCCTCATTCTCGCACTCATTGGATTTCTCTCCATTCAACTGCTCATCATCGTTTGTGTAAGTGCGCTTGCACTGTATGCTGTTGCATTGTCTTTTCATCGCATAACAGTGTTTGCTTTACGTTTTGAGAGAAAAGACGCGCCGTTTATTGGTAAAGGTGTGGTGATGATGCTTATTGGCGCAATAAGTACCGCGATTTTTTTTCCTGGACAAGTAGTTCCTAGTTTGCTTGTTCTTGGAGTATCTGATGCTCTCTCTACCATAGTAGGGCTCTACGGTAAAAGACGACTATATGTTGGATCAAGGAAAACTGTTCTTGGTACAAGCGCATTTTTTTTCTCAAGTGCGAGTATTCTGTTCTTTTTTTCATCCTACTTCATAGGTATTGCGCTCTTAGCCACCCTCATAGAAAGCATTTCCTATGAAAAAAACGGGTTGCTTGATGACAATATCGTAATACCTCTTATTGTCGGTACAGCGCTATTTTTGACAACAGTTTTTTAAATAACAAAAACTTTTTCCTCCCATGGATACAGGATTTGAATCAATTAAGGGTGTAGGCCCGTCTACAAGAAAAAAACTGTTTGAAGCAAAGATACGCACTATTGAAGAACTTGCTTCTGCTTCTCTTGCAGACGTTACACAAGCAGGAATAGGAGAAGATAAAGCCAAAAAGTTAATTTCTGAGGCAAAAAAAATCCTCTCGCAAACAAGCAAAGCTTCTGAAACTGCGCAGACAGTACAGGTTACACACGAAATGAAACCTGCTGTGCGCATTCAACAAGAAGCTTCTGAATTCCCAGTTCGCGCATTCATTGCAGGAATAGTAGTCGTTCTTGTTCTTATCGCAATTGTATTCGTTGTTGTTTCTCAAAACAATCAAGGTTCTCTCGATAATGCTGCTGCTGTAGTAAATGGTCAGGTAATTACGTTCAACACATTAGATGATCAGTATCGCGCCCTTCCAGATGAATTCCGCCAGATGTATACGCGAGAAGAAATTCTTGAACAGCTTATTGATAAAGAGTTATTGTTACAGTACGCGTACAGAGAGGGTATTCGCGTCACGCAACAAGAAACTGAAGAACGCATTGATGAATTAGTGGCTTCATTTGGAATCTCAAGACAACAATTAGAACAAGTTCTTGTTAATGGCGGTTCGTCCCTGCAAGAATACCGTTCTGCAGTTCAAGAAGAAATGGTGCTGATGCGCCTTCTTGAAACGATTGTGTCCCAAAGAATTCCTGTATCAGATGAAGAAGTGCTTTCATTTTATATTGAAATGAATATCGAGGTTCCGTTTGGAGAAATAAGAGAGTCAATCAGAGATACTCTTGCACAACAACGAGCGCCTGAGTATCTGTCTGCATTAATTGAAGAATTACGCGAGGACGCAACTATTAGCGTGTTTATTTAAACACGTTACTTTTTTCCTTTATACAATATTTTTTTTT
>SKHI01000040.1 GCA_007117065.1 Candidatus Woesearchaeota archaeon | reverse complement strand
TTACTACTATACATCCTATTTGAGTAAAAAGGATGTGAACTGAAGTTGGGCTATATGCATCAATTAGTTTTCGTGCTAGTAACAAAGATCTGACAGATAACTGGTAAAATAATTTTTTCGATATCTTTATGTATTCTTTTATTTCTTTTGTATAGCATGTTGCTTACTATTCTTGCTTTTGTTCCGTTTATCTTTTTAATTTATTTTCTTGTGTATAAAGAGTTGCGCGCGAGTAAAGTATTATTTTTTACGTTTCTCCTTACTTTTTTCTTGTTGTTTTTTGTTTGGAAGCAACCGTTCAACGAGTTAGTGCATGCTATTCTGAAAGGGTTATTTGTTACTCTTGATTTGTTTTTAATTATTTTTGGTGTGTTGCTTCTTTTTTTTCTTTTACAAAAAACGCATCACTTACAAAAATTAGAGCGATATTTTCTTCATTTGTCCTCTGATATTCCTGTTCATATTGTGTTTATTGGTTTTTTTCTTGTTGTGTTTTTTGAAGCCATTGCTGGTTTTGGCATTCCTGCTCTTATTGCTGCCCCTCTGCTTGTTCTTGTGGGTGTTCGTCCGTTACACGCTGTTATTCTCACCCTCATCTCTGATAGTGTGGTAAGTTTATTTGGGGCGTTTGGTACACCTGTGATTATTGGTTTAGAGGCGCTTCCCATATCCGTTGCAGAGGTTTCTTTTTTTGCAGGTCTTATTGGTGGAATTATTTTGTTGTGTACTCCGTTTACGTTGTTGTTTGTATATTCTCGGTTAACAAAAAAGTCTTATTCTCGATTTACTCCGTTTGTTCTTGTTTCTGGTCTGGTGAGTGCTGTATTGTTTTTTTTGAGTGCTTGGTTTTTTGGTCCTGAGTTTCCCTCTGTTATTTCTTCCATTGGTGGCTTTATTATTATGTTTTTGTTATTACGTTTACACGTATTTTCTGTTCGCATCAAGAGCCCTGCTCTCCGTCCTGCTCGAGTTGCTCTACTCTGTTACAGTCTTATCATTCTTCTTCTTTTGCTTACGCGATTAAATGTTTTTTCTCTTGGTGATACGGCTCGCCAAGTTGGCTTCACAGTAGTGTTTTCAGAGTCTCTTGGTCACACGCTGTCTTTGTTTTCTCCGGGTGCGCTTATCCTTCTTTCTGTTCTTTTCTGCATATTCTTTTTGCGTCCGAGTAAAGAGGTTTTTTTCTCTTCTCTTCGTTCTACAAAGGAGAAGTCTTTTCCTGTTATTCTCACCCTTGTGTGGGTGTTGTTATTTGCTCAACTTGTGATGCACAGTTCTGATCCTTCCCTTCCTTCTTTGATTGCTGGCTTGTTTGCACATTCTGGTTGGTTGTATGTGTTTATCGCCCCTATCCTTGGCGCATTTGGAAGTTTTTCTGCTGGTGGTGCGACGATTAGTACGTTAATGTTTTCTGGAGTTCAACTTGAAGTAGCTCTTCTTTCAGGTTTTTCTCCTGGAGTTATTCTTGCTCTACAACTGGTTGGTGCAGGTATTGGTAATATGCTTGCTATTCATAATCTTGTTGCTGTTCTTACTGTGGTCCACCTGTCTCATGGTATTCCTGTTGTGATTAAAGCAAATATTCGCATCGCTCTTCTCTTTTGTCTGTTAGCTTCTTTGTTTGCTTTTATTCTTTTATTGTTTGTATAGTCCAGTGCTCAAGTTCTTTTTTTGCTTCTTGCATCCATGCGTGTAGTGTTTGTTCAAGGACGCGAAGAAATTCTTTTTGAGCCACTATGCTGTAGGTGTATTCATATCCACCCAATTCTTTGTTTTGTTGTATGCGCTGCAATATGCCTCTTTCGTGGAGGTGTTTGAGATTTCTTTGTATTGTTGCAAGGTCGTAGTCGAGTTCTTGGGCGAGTTGCTCTGAGGTTGCCCAGTTTTTTTTGTTTGCAAGGCAGTGCAGTACTGCACACCCGGCTTTACTTATGCCGAGTGCGCATTTGAGCACTTGTTCAACGTCTATTTGTTTGCATGCAAAGTCCATTATGCTTTACCTTGTACACCGCATTTTTTGAGTATAAATACTGCTGGGCATGTTTTCGTAAATGCGCTTTGTATGAGGTTTGCTCCGATAAATACTCCAAGCCATACGAATTGTATGCTTACAAAGTACATGAGTGCCATTGTTATCAAAACCATTATTCCTGCCAGTAGTCGCAGTGATTGACATAAGTTCATTTTCTTCTCC
Organism: Candidatus Woesearchaeota archaeon; assembly: GCA_007117065.1. GTDB lineage: Archaea > Nanobdellota > Nanobdellia > Woesearchaeales > SKIA01 > SKIA01. The sequence goes on along the minus strand of SKHI01000040.1, from coordinate 5,092 downwards.
TCCAGAGAACGATTCCTGCACCAAGTACGAGAAGGAGTATTCCTATTGTTGTGTATTGGGTGTTTGCATTCTCTTCTATGTGTATAATTGTGTGTGTTCTATATGTATATATAGTGTTGTCTTGTTCGTTGCTATCTCCTTTTGCGCGTATGAGAACTGGTATGCTGTATTCTCCTGCTTGTGCATTTCTTTGTGCTCCTACTTCGAGTTGTACTGTTCGTGTTTCTCCTGGTCCAAGCAGTCCTATATATGCGCTTCTTGTTTGTAGGTTTATTGGTTGATTGCTTTCTGGGAGGAGTCGTACTTCTATTGCTTCTGCAGCCACACTTCCTTCGTTTGTTATGTGCATGCTAACACTTCCAGTTCTTGCTGTCGTAAGGGTGTTTGTTTCTTGTTCGAGAACGAGTCGTGGCTTGCTACTCACATGTATTGTTCGTTGTATGCGTGTTTCGTATTGTCGTTGATTACTGTCTTCATACACTATTCGTAGTGCGACTGGTAGTGATCCTTCTGCTACATCTTGATGTACGTCGATGCTGAATTCTGCGTGTGCTAAGCCTTGCGCAGGTATTGTTCCTACAAATGCATTTGCTCCTTGGGCATGGCTGGGTTGCATTCCTTCAGGAAGAGTTACTTCTATGCGTGCATTATGTGCTTCTCGCACTCCGCTGTTGGCCAGTGTGACTGTGATGGTTGTTTCTCTTGTTCCTGGGAGAACTCGTTGCGGCGTGCTCTGTATCTCTGCTACGTTTAGGTGTATTGCAGCATTTCGTACTGGAAGAAAAAAGCGCTCTCGCGCATACTCTTCAAGGAGTACCCCGTTTCTTGTCCATCGTTGTTGTAATTCAAATGCATACTCTCCTACGGGCGCTTGTTCATCTATGTGTATGCGAAACACTTTTGTTCTTGTGGTTCCTGCAGGAAGTGTTGCGAATCGATCTTGTCCTTGCGGGTCTGTTATACGCACGTGATTTCTTGTTTGTTCATCTCCGGCTATGAGTTCAAGATTGAATCGATAACTTGGGTTTGCGTACCGATCGTTGAGCATTCCTGTGCTGTATTCGACTATGATATCGATGCTATCTCCTGCTGAGAGCACTGGGGGGTTCGTTGTGATTCCGTCTATTTGTATTGCTGCGCTTGCGATGGGCAGTGCGAGCAATAGTGTGAGTAAGTACACCTGTTTCATGTTGTTGTTTTCTCCGTTAGTAATAGTAGTGGTGGGAGGAGTAATGTGCTTGCAAGGAAGGTAAGTAGTATTCCTATCGCAAGCACTATTCCAAGATTTGCCATTGCCGGTAGTACTCCAAGTCCGAGTGCAAGAAATCCTGCGCTTGTTGTGAGGCTTGCTGCAAGTTGTGCTCTAAAGAGTTCTTCGACGGTGTATTTCATGGCTTCTGGGGGTGTTTTTTTCTTTCTGTATTCGCTATAACTGTGTATTGTGTGAATGCCAAAGTCTATTCCCAGCCCGAGTATCATTGCTGCTGCTACCATAGTTACTACAGTAATTGTTATTCCCAGATATCCGGTAATTCCCATTGTTGCGATGAGTGCTACCATGACTACTGCCATGGGGACGAGGGTGTTTCGTATGGTTCTAAACAGTGCATAAAGTATTGTGAGTATGAGTGTCATTGCGATTGCTGTTATGCGAAGAAAGTCGCTCATAATTGTTGAAAAGGTTGCTTGGTCAATAGCAGCAAATCCTGTTATTTGTGTATGTACTCCTGGGTTAGTATGTTCTGCATAGGTGATGGCTTCTTGTATTGTGTGTAGAACTTCTTGTATATTTGCGGTATCAGTTCCTGTGTTTGCTTGTATGTCTATGACTCCTATTGTTTTTGCATCATTGGTTCTTGTAGTATCAAGTGTTGCTTCTACATGGGTTATTTTTGGTTTTCCTTCTAATCGTTGTTGTATCTCGTATGCAAAGTCTTGTGCTTGTCTGATATCTGTTATGGCTCCTTGTGCGTAGAGTACAATATGCACCATGTCTGCGCTGTAGTGCGTTCTTGCATGGTTCATTGTTTCAACACTTTCTACATGTTCTGGAAGCACTTGTTCAAGACTTGCTTCAACATTTCCTATGAGAAATGGTATTCCTGGTATGGTGATGAGTATGAGAATGATGAAGGCCAGTATGAATTGTTTTGGGTTTTTTTCTTGCTGTTCTCCGATTCGTTTTGCTATTCTTTGTATCATTCTTGTTTCTCCTGTATTTTTTTAGCATATGCTTCGATGTGTTCTTTTATGATGAGTAGTGCGGGGAGTGCGAACACAGTTAGTATGAGTGCGTACACGATTCCCATTGCCATAAGTATTCCAAAACGTCCCATTTCTGGCATTACTCCTGCTATGAATGCAAGAAATGCTGCTCCAGTGGTGAGTGCTGTTACGCTCAGAGCAGTTCCTGTGTGTGTGATGGCTTCTGTTATTGCTTCTTCTTGATTTTTTCCTTGAAGTTTTTCAAATTCGTATTTGTTCATTAGGTGTATTGCAAAGTCTATTCCTATTCCTATTACCATTGCAGCAACTCCTCCTGCAAGCGTGCTTATGGGTAAATCTGCTATTCCCATTGTTCCATACAGCCAGCTTACACTCAGTGTTACAGTAATTATTGGGAGTATGCTGCTACTCATTCCAAAAATGATTGCTGTTATGAGGAGTACGAACAGGGTGCTTGCTATGCGTGTTCGTTGTTGGTCGCTTTGTATGTACTCTCCGAGTTTTTGCTGTATTGTTGGCGTTCCAGTAAGATATACTCTGGTTCCTGCAGGTACTCCTTGTTGCGTATATTCTTCTATTCTTTCTGCGAGTCGTTTCATTCGCTCATCGTCTCCTGCAGCATCGCTGTATGCAATGACAAGTTTTTCTGTTCTGTCTGGGTGTATGAGTAGTGGATTTTGTTCAGGCGTGATTACTTGATGTATACTCGTTTCTGCTAAGAGTTGTTCTTGTATTCGCACGATATATTCTTGCACGTCTTGTGTTTGTATGTCAGTACGTGTGTGTGTTGTTTGTGTGTCTATACGTATGAGAATGGCTATTGCATCTCTTCCCAGCTCTTGATCTCTGAGGTGGTTAAATGATTCTATTGCTGGTGTGTCTGCTGGCATCATCTGCTCAAGACTTGCTACTGTGCGTACATCTTGTGCGGGTATGGCAAATAATGCTGTAAGGCCAAGTACGAGAAATAATATGAGAACAGGGTGTTTTATTTGTATGCGAGCAATTCCTGTAAGGAACTGCTTTAAGAATGACTTTTTTTTCACAGTACTGCTATTTTATGGTTATTTAAAAGGGTGTTGAAGTACTGCACAGAATAGCATTATTTTTGCAGTGGCGGTATAATTGAAGTGCTTGCATTGTGCGTATTGTCGAGACTTTGTTTTACTCTTGTTAAAAAAACAGTTTTTATCCTAGCCAGTATTTTTTAGCGTTCTCTAGTGCCATAAGTGGGTTTGTGAGTACTTTTTTTGTCGAATTCCACTCCATTTTTACTCTATCATTTATTTTTGGTGCATGTTCATACATTGCACAGAATGTGAGAAAATATGTTGTGATTGCAATGCTCGTTGCTCCGGCTCCTGCTAATCCTTCGGAAACGCCATTTGATTGTAAACTCAGGTTGGTGATCCAGAATGGGGGTGTAAATGCTATTCCATCAGAGCTAATATCTGTGATAAACATATTTTTCATGGTTTCATCCACTTCTTTGGTAGGTGTTGGTTTGTTTATGTCTATCTTGGTGTATGGTATTTTTGATTTTTTAAGATGAACTATTCCTTCCGGATACTTTTCTGGGTTTTTTTTCGATCTTGCGATACGAAATATGTATACCCAGTTGCTATTCCAGTTAAATATCCTGCTGCCGTTATTGTTGTGCTGTCTTGGGTTAAGAGACCAACGAGTGTTTGCGCGACAGGTATAGATGTGGCTGATAGGAGTGCAGGTTTCCAGAGGATGCTTCCCACTTCTTTTAGATTTTGTTTATATTGAGTAAAATACACAATAACTATTAAATAGTAGTAATAATTTAAATATGTTCGCTTTTTTTGTGTTTTACTCGTTTCTTCTCGTGTTTTTCAGTAGTGAGAGAACGCAATGTTTAAATACTTCTTCACAGGATTGTACTGTATGAAATCTGAACGCCAATATATATTAGCCCTCTCTACTGTTGCCATGATTGCTATTGTGTGCATTGTTGGTTTGGTATTCTTCTACTCTTCTCATTCGTCTTTATCTTTTGAGTCAGGCGAAACAATGGTCGGACAGTCTATTCGTTCTGCTGTACCCATTCAATCTGTGCCTCCTCCAACTGAAATTGTTCTTTTCGAGTCCACTCTTGAAGTTGATGCTCAGTTCATTGAGTGGATTGAAGATGTGAGTTCGCGAGATTTCTTTATTCCCAGTTATGATTTAGAGATGATGAAGCAGCTAGCTATTGAGTATCGCAACACGCCTGAGCTTTCTTGGACGTATGCTCTTTTCGTAGAATTGGGTATAATTACTGCTGCTGATTTTGACTCTCCTCCTTCTCAAGGACCTATTGGTTGGTCTCCAGGCGTTCGTCAACCAGGTCCGTTTGATCCTATTATTGAGGACCCAACAAATGGCGTGGGTGTTCAGGGTGGTGATTCAGGTTCTGACGGTCCTCCGCAAGGCGCACCAACTATTCCCTCAGGCGAATATAGTCCAAGTAATGTTTTAGAAGGATTAAGTGGGTCTCTTGGATGGGCTCCTGGTTTGAGAGATTGGGCTTTGCAATTAAGTGAGGCTGAAATATTAAGTGCGTTAAGTTTTGGTGCTTCAGGCAATCCTCTTTCAGGCTCTTTCATCGGCTCGGTGGAATATAGTCTTGGTGACATGAGTGTTGGCTTTTTTGCAGGTCAGGGTGGCTCACTGGGTGTTCGTTTCACTTTTGAATTTTAAGTCGCGTATGTTAAGGTTAAGTTTAAATAGTATTTATTGCTTATTTGCAATAAGAATATTTTTTTTAGGTAAGTAACATGAAAGAAGAAAAAACAAATTTTACATTAGCACTAGCAGTCGTTGGTGTTGTTGCGATTTTAGCTATTTTTGGAATTTATTC
>SKHI01000037.1 GCA_007117065.1 Candidatus Woesearchaeota archaeon | reverse complement strand
TTCCTTTTTGGTGTGCCTTCCATGCTGGTATAGTTGCTGTTTGCAGTACTGTTTTATTCGCATCTAACCACAGTACGTCTATTGTTTGGAATACAAAGAGGTTTGTTATGTGCCAGTTGCTTGTGTATTTCATGATGAATATCCACCCTTCGTCATCGAGTTTCTTTCTTCCCATGAGTCCGAATGCGTGTTGCAGTATTCGTGTGAGGAGTCTTTTCTTACGGGCAAGCACTGTTTTTTTTGTTTTATTTGTTATCACTGAGCATATCCTTATGGTACATCTTTCTTATAAGTTTCTTTATTTGTTTTGAGAAAAAAAAAGATCACAGAAAATAGAAAATACTCACTAAAATGTTCATTCTCAAATAAAAATAGGACCTAAACGAGATATTTTTGGCCTATAGCAGTCCTTGTCGTCGTTTTGCTTCTCTTCGGTACTTGCCGTATTTGTCGTCTGGATTATATTTTGGTGGCAATGGTGCGACTGCTTCTTGTGGACATTTCTTGCTTGTTGCTAAGAAGTATTCTTTTGTTTCTGGGTGTTGTCTTAGGAGGCTCATTTTTGTCTGTGTAGTGTTGTGACTCCTGTGATTGTTTCTTCGAGTCGTTTTGTGAATTCTTTGAGTTGTTGTTCTGCTTGTTTGTATGTTTTGTCTCGTATTTCTACGATGTACTTTCCTGCGCCTTTGTATTTTGCGTGTATGGTTGGTGGCAGGTTGCTAAATGCTGCTCGTATTTGTGCTACTCCTTGTACGTCATAGCTTTGTATGCTGTATTCTACTGGAATAAGTACTTCTTGTGGTTTGATGCGCTCACTTATTTTTTCTTGAAGAACCGCTGCTATTGTTTCTTCTACTCCTTCAAGCTCTCGCTCTCCCTCGACTATTTGTCTAAAGATATCGTAGAGGTTATCTTGATAGTGTGCTTCGAGTTGTGTGCGCAGCTCTTCTGAGGAAATTGTTTCGTTTGCTGTTTGTTCGAGAATGTTTTGTACAAGGGTATATTGTTTGCGCTCGTTTGCTTTTTGTCGTTTTTGTGCTTCTGTGACGCGTCGTAAGCTCAGATCAATATGTCCTTTTTGTGCGTCTACACTCAGTACCTTTGCTACGACTGTTTTGCCTTCGCGTACGTATTCGTGTACGTTTTTTATTCTTCCCGGAGCAAGTTCACTAATGTGAATCATTGCACTTATTCCTTCATATTCGTCTAAACTGCAAAAAATGCTGTGATACTGTATCTTCGTTATTGTTGCAATGACAAGTTCCCCTTCTTCGGGTCTGTGAGATACCATTATGCTTATATGAGTTCGAGTTTCTTTGCTCGAATTCCGCTACTTTGCACGTGTATTTTTCCGCTTTCTTTACACTTGTAGCGTAAGTCCGTTTTCTTAGTAACTTTTTTCCCCATCATTTTTCTGTTTGCGACTGGGGGTCTGCTAAATCTTCCGTGGTTTCCGTAGCCTCTGCTCAGTCCTCTTTTGCGAAGTCTGTTCTGGCTTCCTCTACTCATAGGACGAGTTTTGTTTCTTCCTCTTCTTTTTGCTTCTTGCACTTCGTGTTCAGTGTGTTTATTTAAGAAGGGATTGTGTCTGCGTACGATTTTTGGCTTTTTCATTGTATACAGCGAATTATTGTTCCTTTATAAGCATTTCTATGCTTCTTCTGCGCGCCCTTTTTTTATGAGTATTTGTGCGATGCGTTCAGGCAGGTGTACCTCGTTTCCTGCTTCATATGGCCCGTATGTTTCTTGGTTAGCGCCCAAGAATCGCGGTATGCTTGCAGTAATTTTTATTTTCATTCCTTCAGCTACTGTTTTTGGTTCTTCTTGTCGCTTTGGTTCTTGTGTTACTGTCGTTTGACGAACGTATGTTTTTGTTGGTCGCTCTGGTATGTGGGTAATAATTTTTTTTGTTGCTCTGTATGTCAAGAGTCTCTCCAGTATTTCTGCGTACAGACCGTTTTCTTCTTCGAGCAGATTTGTGGAGAGTATGAGCTCGCTTCCTGTTCTTGCTTTGTTTAGTGCGAGGTGTACTATTTTTTTTTCTCTTCGTTCGTAGAGTTCTTTGAGGAGTTTTTTACTGTTGTGCAGTTGTGTGCGTTGTTGCTCTGTGTGGCTCTCTAAAGGATCAGCAGTAGTTATTGCTGTTGAGAGTTCTTGTAGGTAGCTTGTCGCGTCTGCATAGAAGGTAGGGCTGAGTTCTTGTATTTCTTCTCGTGATCGTTCTTTTCTGACAACATCAAATAAGTATTCGTACGTAAAATCCCCCATGGAACATAGATATAATATTTTGTATTTAAGTTTTTGTGTAAGAAAGAAGTATTTTAAATGAGGACTGGTTTCTTTGCTTTATGCGTATTTCTTTTGAGACTATTCGGTTTGCACCCTCTCCTCAGGGCGTTGTTGGCTTGTTGTATCGGTATTTTCGCTTTGAATTATTCTCTGATGAACTGTCTCGTATTGGGGAGTATGCTGTCGTTGACGGCGGTATTGAGTTTGTTGCTCATGAAAAAAAGCGCTCCTTGTTTATGGGCATGCTTTCTGAGGCGCTAACACACCGCTTAGTATGCACTATTACAAACCGCCCTTCTACCTATATTGATGCTTCAAGCGGAGTTCCGTTATACGGCGCTTTAGAGTTTGGCATTATTGATAGAGGCACCAACGTCTTAGAAATTCGTCCTATGTCTGGCTGTAACCTCGCCTGTACCTATTGTTCTGTTTCTGAAGGCCCTAATGGTCCTAAGATTCGTGATTTGATTATTCAACGCGAGTACTTTGTTTCTGAGTTTGCTAAAATTGCTGCTGTGAAGAAAAAACCTCTTGAGGTATATATTGAAACACAGGGAGAGCCCTTATTGTATTGGGAGCTTCCTGAATTAATTGCTGACCTCAAACGCCTCTATCCTGTTACGCGTGTTACCATGGTTACGAATGGCACTCTTCTGACGCGTGAGCGCGTGCATGCGCTCAAAGAGGCTGGTCTTGATCGGATTAATTGGAGCATTAACAGTTTACGCTCTGATCGTGCGGAGGAAATTGCTGGTATGCGCTATGATGTTGAGCAGATTAAAAAGATGATTCTGTATGCTAAGGAGCATATTGATGTCTTGATGTGTCCTGTTATTATGCGGGGCGTTAATGATGATGAGTTCGAAGATTTTATTCGTTTTGGTCTTGAAGTTCGCTCTGAGCAACCTGTTGTCGCGTTTCAGAATTTTTTGTATTATAAAGGGGGTCGTAACCCTGTAAAAGAGGTTTCTTGGGATGGGTTTTCAGACCGCATTAAGGAGTTAGAGGCCGCGTTTACTACGCGCTTGCTTCTTGGTCCAGAGGATTTTTCTATTGAGTATGATGAGACGTTTGAGAAACCATTTAAGAAGCGTGACGTTGTTGAAGTAGAATACTTGTTTAAGGGGCGGTTACGCAACGAGGCGTTCTGTACTGCTGCTGGTCGTATCGTAAAGGTGATTGGTCGATATCCTGATAAGAAGCGTTTTTCTGTTCGCATTATTCGTGACAAACATAATGTCTTCTTAGCCACTACGTTATAACGTTCTTTGCGTGTATGAGGAGTTGTGCTGCGCTGAGAATACTAATAAGTACTGTAAGCCAGAGAAGAATATCTGCTGCTGTGCTGAGTATGGGCAGTATTTGTGCTGCTATGAGAAGGAGCACGAGTATGCTTTGTCCTACGAATTTGAGTTTTCCTAGGCTCATGCTGCTTATTTCTACTTGTTGGTGTGCTGCGAGGTGTCGTACTCCAAGCACGATAAAGTCTCGTGCCAGCAGGAGTGCGTACGCTGTCGGGCTTAGTCCGTGGTATGCTACGAAGTAAATGAGTATTGTGTGTATGAGCAGTTTGTCTGCGAGGTGGTCAAGAAAGCTTCCCAGTGTTGTTAAGGTGTTTGTTCTTCTCGCCAGCATTCCGTCTAGATAGTCTGTGAGTATTGCTATTGTAGTAAGTATTCCTGCTGTTATGTATGCTTGTTGTATGATTGTTAGTATTATTGGTATGATAAGCACTATTCTTAAAAGGGTTAGCTGCGTAGCTAGTGTTATCATGGTAGTCAAAACGTTTGCTTCTTTTAATGTGTTTCGGGTAGAAGATATTTTTTCTCCTGATTATGATGCATTGTTTGATGCTGGTATTCGTCGTTTGTATATTGATTTTGATGGTACGTTAGGGCGTGGCTCTCGCGTATCCTCTGATGTGCTTACGTTCTTATTATCTTTACAAGATCGTTTCACTGTTGTTGTTCTCAGTAATAATCGTTTATTTTATCGTTCTCGCAAACAGTTCTTTTCTTCTGAAGGAATAGCGTATTCTCTAGGAATAAAGCCTTTTGGACGCGTTGATGTGCACAATTCTGTTATTATTGGCGATAAATTTCTTACTGATGGACTGTTTGCATGGTGGAGAGATATTCCGTGTTTTCTTGTCCGCAAAGCTGCTAAATAAAAGTACTTATCTAGCTCCATCTAAAAGGGAATTTACTGCTTTTAACGTGTCTATAGCTTTCTGGTAATCTTCTCCTATGTGTTGTTCAGATAAGAATTCATCTTGTAAACCCTTTAAGATATCTCTTGAAAACTTTTTGTACTCTGTATGGTAGCTTTCTGGAACTGGTTTGCCCTCATTGACCAACTTAGCAATACTTGCTACTGCTTTCGAAAACCATTCAAAATGCCTCTTTATTTTTTTTTCTTTTTTTACTAATCTTTGCTCTTTGACATGTAGTAATTTCATCGCACTTTGTAATTCGTGCATCAGGTTATTTGCTTTTTTATGAAGTAATTGCTCTACTACTTTTTCTTCTACAAACACTTGATGTAAATTTTGTAACTGTTCAACTAAGTTTTTTTGAGTTGGTTTTTGAGGATGATCATCAGTAGAATCATAGTGTACAAGATTAGCTATTCTGCCTTCGATTTGGTCTGCAATACCTAGTAAGGCCTCAACAGTCTTTTTAGGTTCAATAAGATGAAATAAAGAGAGAAGTATTTAAATTTTGCTATTTGACTGTCTAAATAAATATACTTTTATTATCTAGGCAGCGTACCCTGTATGTATGAAACAGTGGTTACTTAGTGGAATAATTGCTTTGGGCTTATTTAGCTCTGCACAATCCCAGGACACCCTGGAGGCGCGTATTTCACAAATAGACAATAAGTCTTTTTTACATCAGGAGCTTCCTCGCGTTTTTCGCTACGGTCGTGTTTCTGACATGTCTGTTGTTCATGAACATTATGCTATAGCTCGACAAATGCTTTTTCGCGACAGTGCCGCACTTCCAGATATCTTTAAAAAAGTTACTGGGATACGCTTAGACGAGGATGAGCTTCAACGGTATTATTCATTGCCAGGGTTTACTCTTTCTCAAGGGCCTGTTTCGTCTTTGCAGCTTATAGAGGCTCGAAATCAACAGCCTTCGTTTGCTGGTTCTGTGGATGAGGCTGCCGCTCTTCTTTCCCGGTACGCGCCACATTCTGCAGGGCGTGTGCTAGAGAATGTTGTTCTTAAGGTGTCGCATGAGGTACGTGCAGGCGATTATGGTAGCGGCACTATTCGGATTAATCCTGCAGGCGGTACTGTTTTGGGTACGTTGTTGCATGAGATAGGACATGCCTATCAAGATCTTGCTTGTCCTGATGCGTATGTTGGTGTTGTTTCTGGCACAATACAATTTAAGAGCTTTGATGAGCTCCTCGTATATAACGAGTTTGCTGCTGAAGAGTATGCTTGGACTGTGGTTCGTGAGGTGTATGAGAATAATCCTTCTTTGGGGAGAGAGTTAACTCAGATAATAGAGCGGAGACGACGTGTTACTCCATTGTATGGCGCATTTACTGGTGAACGCTTTGATGTTGTTTGCACTGTATCCTCAGTACCTGAGTTTCCAGATTATTTCTTTAAAAACACTGATGATATTTATTTATTCCAATTACTGTTATCTGCAGACCTTGCATCGTATGAAAGTAGTTTGCGACTGTACGTACAAGCGCACAGGCAGGATAAAGATTTTTTTTCAGAATAAATAAGTATATAAAACCAATTCGTATTAATCTGTTCATGCGTGACGCCCTCACTAATTTTAACAGAGTAACAACATTTTTTCTCACTAATTATGAAACGAGATTTAAGCTTTATCAGCAAAAACCGATCAATAAAGAGCAGTTACGGAGTATAAATAAAGGCGAGAGAAAAATAGTAACTTCTCTCAAAAAAGACATTGATACGCTTAATAGACACATATTAGCGAAGCAACCTGCCCTACACAGCAAGTTCGTTAGTTTTAATAGTACCGTTTCTGGTGTCTTACAGGTGCTCGATATATTTCTCGCAAGAGAGCAAGAATATCTTACTGGCCACATCTCAGAAGAAGCGTTAAAAAAAGATTATCTTGTTTATCAAGGCGCTAAGAATAACATCCCAAGTGAGCAGATTGAATCTCTGTTAAATGACATCGTTAGTAAAGACGATTCTCACATTAAGAAGATACTCAGAAACTTAGATCATGTTCGAGACATTCGAAATATGTGGATAGGTCCTGCTGTTTTTGTTGAGTTATTTGGATTAATGTATTCTTCTTGGAACGCACTTTCAAAGGATGCTGACTGGGTGCACACATCTGCGAGTGATTTTCTCGAATTTTATCTTATTGTAGTTTTCCTCATGATTTCTAAACTCCCAGATCATGTTATGAAAGTGTACGATGTTCTCCTTGAAAAAGTCAAATAAGTAGACCTATTACTATAATACGAGAAGGCATACAGTATCCATTTATATGTGCTTTATAGGCGCGATTAAGCAGCACGTTTTCCTATTTGTTGATAGAGTTTTCTAAGATATCCTGGGTCTTTAGTTATTTGTATGTATCCGTAAGCGTTTGCTAATGATCCTAGGAGTGGCTTGCTTCTGTCTCCTTGTTTCCATTGTTTAACAACAGCAAGATCGTTTTCGAGACACTCGTATGCTTCTGTTATGGTTCTGCCTCGTTCAAGTACAATTTGAGTTGCTGTTTCTACAAATAACATTCTTTCAAGAATATTTGGTTGTCTAAAAAGCCTTTGAGGTCCTGTCGCTTCATAAAATTTATGATCGTACGCGCCTGAACTCAATGCTCGAGCAATTTTTATGGTTACTTCTGGTTCCGGAGTATTTTTTTTAATTGGAACAAATCTTCCGGTTGTCGGCGCATTCTTGTGTGTATCGCCGTATAATATCCTATATAGCCCAATCGGAGGTACTGCTGCAATAAATAATCCTAGTGCCGCAGATGGACTATAAGGCACAATAGGCGCCGTTAACCCTGCAGAATGTTTTATAGAATTATAGAATGCAGCTGCCCAGTGGTCTTTACCAAAATCTGTAAAATACGCTCCTATTGGCCGAATATTTTCTTGTAATTGATCTTGTAGTTCTGCATGAAGATCTTTTATGATATTATGTAGTGTTTCTGTGTCCGGGACTAGTCGGGTTTTTGGTCTGCGACTCTGCATTATAGATAAAGATTTTTTTATTTCTTCGTGGAAGCCTAGTTCTTGGACTTCTTTAATC
>SKHI01000027.1 GCA_007117065.1 Candidatus Woesearchaeota archaeon | reverse complement strand
AGTACTTGTCTTGTTTCCCAAGGGATGCCTTTATAGGCCCATGTTGAAAATGGGTACCATATTTGTGTTCCAAAAAACGTTTTTTTATGTGTGGGTATATCGATAATGATGTGTAAGAGCCAACCAAGAAGCCACCATTGAACTCCAAAAAACAGTGCTGTACTTACAAACACGAGACTAAAAATAACGATACTATGGGTAATTGCGTATACGGTCACTGTGAATGCGCGCAACTTTTGTGGATACAGTGTCCATCGTTGCTGTAACAAGCCCATATGAAATGCTCTCCAGGGCTCTTTTTTGTATAATTGATACATTGTAAGTGGTATGAATGCGATGATATCGGGGAGTATACCAAAGAGAATTGCGAGCAGTACTGCTTCTGTTTGTGAAAAAAAGACGTACGTCCAAAGTATGTGCGAGATAAGATCCATCTCGTTTACAAAAAAGCAATTCCTTTATTAAGTTGTGGATGTTTGTGTTTAGTATGTCAAAAATTATTTCTGTAAGTCTTCCTAAAGAACTGGCTGATTCTCTCGATGCGGCAGTTCAGGTGCATGCTCTTGCTGGGAGAAGTGTCTGTATGCGTGATGCTTTGGCGCACTATCTTCCTACCTTAACACAGCGTATTACGGGAACCTTTCTTGTAGCTTTGATACAACAAGCTTCTCGTCAACAGTTACATGATATCATTCATGATTTTGAGGATGCAATTATTTCTCATAATCATCAGCATAAGAACGATGCCTGTATTGATATAGTGTTATTGTCAGCTGATAGTGCTGTATTGAACGCGTTTGTTGGTGCTTGTAAAGAAAAAGGATTTTTTATTCAGACCTTAAGCGCGTGAAACCACTTCTTATCTGGGATTTTGATGGGACCATAGTTGATAATGCTTCTCTTTTGCTTGCTTGTATGAATACAGCCCTTGCTGAGTTGGGCTCAACGCATGTTTTGACGCGTCAAGATCTTTGTGTATGTTCTCTTGAGCAGTTAATCAAAAAAAGCTCTCTCTCTGTGTTTCGCATCCCTTCTTTTATTCGTCGTGTCACTGCTCTTGTAGAGCAAGAAACATTGTCTATTCGTCCCCACCCTCATATTCAAGAGTTACTTTCTTTCTGTGCACAGCACGCTACGCAGGTTATTGTGAGTAGTAATAAGCAGGAGATCATTCTTCGCTACCTTGCTTTGCATTCTTTAGAATCTTTTTTTTCCTCTGTTTCGTCAGCGGGTTTTTTCACAAAAAGTCTTGCTATTCGTCGTCAGAGGCGTGATTTTGGCCTCTCCAAGCATTCTTGTTTATACATTGGTGATGAATCTCGTGACATTCATGCTGCTCATCAGGCAGGTATTGATATACTGAGCGTTTCTTGGGGGTTACAGGGTGCTGCGGCGCTGCTTGATGCGCGTCCTCGGTTTCTTGCGTCAACTGTATCTGAGGCAAAGGAATTATTGTCTGTTTGGTTTACTTATGCCCAGAGCATGAGATAAATTCCTATTCCTACCCCTATAAACAGCATTATTCTTGCGATAACGAGTGCTATCTGAAAGAGACGTACTTTTTGTTCTCCTGTCATCTTTTTTTAAGGTGTTTTATACGAACGAATTCCTCACGTTCTCGTTCCTCAAGTCGCTCTCGTATCTGTTTTATTTCTTGTTGTATTTGTGGTATTCTGATGTGCTCAAGGGCGTTTACTCGACGTTTAGTTTTTTTGATTTCGTCTGCGAGCGCGTATATTGTTTGTTCCAATTCAGCAAGGGAAATGATTTTTGGAAGGAGTTCGCTAAATATTTCTTGTGTTTGTGTCACGTAGTGACACGTTCCTATGGGACTGGTGTTTTGAGGATATTCTTCTAGTGCCAGTGCTATTTTAGGTACTCGCACCCCCATTATATTTTTTTTCTCAAAATGCACCTCCATTTTTGCCTCTGTGCTAAGTGCTATTCCTTTGACGCGATTACTTCCGCTTATTGCTTGTGATCGTTGCAAAAGGTCGTTTGCTCGGGCGAGTTCTCGTTTTGTTTGTTCTTCTGCTTCTTGGTATTCTTTTATTGCGCGAAAGAATTCTCGTATGAGTGCATCTCTTTTTTTTATGAGGAGGGAATGTCCTTTTTCTGCAAGTTTTTTTTGTTGCTTGCTGGCAAGCAACTCCATTCTGTTTGCTGGCTTCATAGGTATTCTTCTACGTGTTTTGGCTTGAGCTTTTTTAATTCTTGTTTGGGTAACATTCTAAAGAGTTCCCATGCGATGTCCAGTGTTTGTTTTATTTCTCTTCCTTGTTTTTGATTAAGAAATTGTTTTTCAAACGCGTCTGCAAACCGAAGGTATTGTCTATCTTGTTCTTGTAGTCCGCCCTCTCCTATTACGCTAATCAGTTGACGTAGTTCCTGTGCGTATGCGTAGCTAGCATAGAGCTGGTCAGATACTCCTGAGTGATCCTCTCGTGTTTTTCCGTCTCCAATACCGTTCTTCATGAGTCGAGAGAGACTTGGAAGCGGGTTTATGGGCGGATATATTCCTTTTGCGTGTAGTCCTTTTTCAAGCACTACCTGTCCTTCGGTGATATATCCGGTAAGATCTGGCACAGGGTGCGTTTTGTCTCCTTGTGGCATGGTAATAATGGGTAGTTGTGTGATGCTTCCTTTTTTTCCTTTAATCACTCCTGCGCGTTCGTATTGTGCGGCTAAATCGCTGTATAGATATCCTGGGTACCCTCTCCTTCCCGGAACTTCTTCTCGTGCGTTGCTTACTTCTCGCAGCGATTCACAGTAGCTTGTCATGTCTGTGAGTACGACGAGGACTTGCATATCGCATGTGTATGCGAGGTATTCTGCTGTGGTAAGTGCTATTCGTGGGGTGATGATGCGCTCCACACTGGGATCACTTGCTTTGTTCAGAAATACTACTGTTCGTTGTAGTGTGTTGCTGTTTTCGAATTGTTCAATAAAGTAGTCTGCTTCTTCGTTAGTAATTCCTAGTCCTGCAAATACAACTGCAAAGTCTCCCTTCATGTCTGCTTCTTGCACTATTCGTGCCGCTAGTTCGTTGTGAGGGAGTCCTGCTTCACTGAAGATAGGAAGTTTTTGTCCGCGTACGAGTGTGCTCATTCCATCAATGGCTGATATTCCTGTTTGTACAAAGTCGTCTGGTGGCATTCTCATCACAGGATTTATTGCGCTCGCATTGATATCTCTGTATTCTTCTGCCGCGTATTGTTTATTGATTGGTGTTCCCATTCCAGTAAATATTCCTCCAAGCATGTCTTTGCTCAGTCCTATTTGGGCTGGTTTTCCTGTGAATTCTATTTTTGCGTCCCTGTTAATTCCTTGGCTACTCTCAAAGAGTTGTATGACTGCATGTGTCTTGCTTGTTACAAGTACTTGTCCGTAGACTTTTTTTCCTGCGTATTGTATTGTACAGAGTTCTCCATACGATGCAGGTTGTTCTTGTTCTACTATGACCAGTGGTCCTTTTATCTGTGTGGTTGCTTGACTATATTCTTTCATGTTCGTAGTCCCTCTTCGAGTTTTTTTCGTATGTGTTTACTCTTCTCTGTTGGATTTGTGGTGAATTCTTCGTTAGGCGTGTTTTTTAGTTCTCCAATGAGTTGGGTGGCCTTATTTGTTCGTATTTCATCCATTGTTTTTGTACTTTCTCGCAGTAATGCATCATACGCCCATATTGCTTGTATGATAAGAAGCTGTTTTTGCAGTGGACAATAGGTGTCTATGTCGCTGTACGCGTTTTGTTGGAGGAAGTCTTCTCGTACGAGTCGAGCAGTAAAGAGGGTTATTTGTTGTTCTCTGCTCAGCGAGTCTACTCCTACGAGGGAGACGATGTCTAGGAGTTCTTTTTCTTCTTGGAGGAGTCGGAGCGTTTTTTGTCGCAGTTCGTTCCATTCAGGTCCCATTTCTTGCTCAAACCATTTTTCTAGGTTAAATTGGGTGTAACTCATAAGCCAGTTTACTGAAGGATAATGCCTTTTGTTTGCAAGGCTTGCATCTAACGCCCAGAATGCTTTTGTGAGTCGCAATGTTTGCTGTGTTACTGGTTCGGAAAAGTCCCCGCCAGCAGGACTGACTGCTCCTATCACACTTATGCTTCCTACCATGCCTGAGTACGTTTCTACTGTTCCGCTTCGCTCATAGAATTCTGCGAGTCTTTTTGCTAGATATGCAGGATATCCTTCCTCTCCTGGTAATTCTTCCAGGCGTCCACTGATTTCTCGCATTGCTTCTGCCCATCGACTCGTGCTGTCTGCCATGAGTGCTACTGCGTATCCTTGATCTCTGAAGTATTCTGCAATAGTTATTCCTGTATAAATGCTTGCTTCTCGTGCTGCTACCGGCATGTTACTAGTGTTTGCGATGAGCACGGTTCTGTTCATGAGTGGTTCGCCTGTTCGCGGATCTTTTATATGCGGGAACTCTTCGAGGACCTCGGTCATTTCGTTTCCGCGTTCTCCACACCCAATGTATACGATTATATCTGCGTCAGACCATTTTGCTATTTGTTGTTGAATAACTGTTTTTCCTGCTCCAAATGGCCCTGGTGTCGCTGCTGATCCTCCTTTTGCTATGGGGAAGGTAAAGTCTAGCACTCGTTGCCCGGTAATGAGTGGTTTTTTGTTGGCAAGTCGTTTTACATATCCTCGTGGTTTTCGTACGAGTTGTGTATGTGCAAGATACAGTGGGGTGCGTCCTACCCGACCAATTTGTTGGGTAATAGTAAACTCTCCTGTGTGTATCTCATCCAGTATTCCTTGTACTCCAGGGGGAACCAGTATTTTGTGCGTGAATGAGTGTTCTTGTACTGTTCCTATAATCATGCCTTCTCGCACTTCTGTTCCCTGTGGGATGTTGGGTTCAAAAAACCATTTTTTTTCGTGGCTCAGGCTTGGCTGCGTATTTGTCTTTGGTAAGAATATGTCTTGTAGTGCACTTAGCGGTCTTTGTGTTCCATCGTATACTGTTCCTAGTAATCCAGGTCCAAGGTGTACTTGTAGTCCCTGATGTGTATTGGTTATTGGATCTCCTGGTCGAAGTCCTGTAGTGTCTTCATAAACTTGTATAATGGCTGTGTCTTCTCGAATTTCGATAATCTCGCCGAGGAGTTCTTCTTTGCCTACATGAACGATGTCGTTTATTGAGGCCTGTGGTATCGTTGCGTGTACTACTGGTCCGCTGATATGTGTTATTTTGTTCATAAATCTACTCCGAGCAGTTCTTTTGCGAGAGCTCGCATTTTTTGACTGTTGTTCGTGTTTTCTTTGGGAAGTGTGATGAGAAAAAGTTTTGTAGTCGGTATCATCCGTATAATGTGTTCTGGTGCTATGATGATTTGTACGCCTTCGCGCTCATAGGTTGCTACGAGTTCGGCAATCTCTTTTTGGGTTGTTTCTTGTGACGTCTCATAGCTATGCGGAATTCCAGCCAGTCCAAAACCTAATATGTCTTCTGCTTCTCCAATGAGTGCTATCATACTATAAGTTCCTCCTCAATATTTTTTTTGTTGTGATAGGTAAGTTTAAGGAGTATAAATGTATTTCTTACATTTATTGTTTTGAGTGCTATGTATCCGATTATGCTTGCCTCGCTGAGTGGTTCTTTTCTAAACAGATCAATGGCATACCGTTTTATTTCTTTGTACATGAGTTTTTCTTGTTCCTGTGGATTCTCTGCTACCTCATATCCAGCCTTTACATAGTCTTCTTTTTTGTCATATGAACCAATCTTTCCTCCTGGAATATCTGGTTCTTTTCCTTTGTTATATAGTGCTACATTGTGTGCGTCAATAAGTTTTTGTACATATTTTTTTGCGTAGGGGCTGCTTGCTTTTTGGAGGAGTTTTGCAAAGTAATACTTGTCGAGTGCTTCTTCAAAGGCCGCGTATTGTTGTTTTTCTAATTGTGAACGGTATGTTTTTATGAATTGTTCATATGGGGTGTTTTTTAACTCGTATTGTAAGTCGTTTAAACTGTATTGCTCGCGTGTGACGAACTCTTCTCTAAAGAGTTTTGTTTGATGCAAGATATCATTTTTCTTATTTGTCTTTGCAGAGATACCGCGAATAATTGCTTCAATAACTTGTATATCGTATTTTGCTAATAGTGCGTCTACAAATTCTCTTGTTTGTTGAGGGCTGATACGTCTGACTTTTTCTATCGTTTCTACCATGTGTGTGCGCAGTGCGCTTTCAAGACTTGCGTAGTCGTAGGTAGCACCTGTGTATGCGGTGATAAATGGATAATGTTTTTGTTCCAGATAATAAATGATGTCCTTATAGGGTCTTGTGAGGAGGTTTGTGAATTCTTCTTCCTGAATAAGTTTTGCTTTCATTGCGCGAATACGTGCATTCGGATAGCTATACGGGTATATTTTTGCTAATACATAGCCCACAGGAATAAGTGCTATCACTCCTGCGACGATGACTCCTCCGATAATATATGTCCATATCATGTGTGTATCTGTGTAAGAATTTTTTGCAAGTATTTTTCTTCCTTTTCTCGCAATTCTTCTTCTTTTCCGTGTTCAAAAAGTATTGTTCCTTTTCTTGCGTGCACGATGTGCTCGGTAGCATCGTAAGTAAAGGTAAATGTGCTGCTCTTTTTTCCTTGTGCGTCTATGTATGCTCGCAACTCTTCTTCAAGATCTTCTCGAGTCTTGGTATATCCCTCTCGCTCTTGTTTCATCACGCGTTCTAGAAGGTGTTTAATTTCTTCTTGTTGCTCTCTGAGTACTTCGTTCTTTTTCTGCGAGAGTACGCGTCTTTGCTCTTGTTCAATTTCAAGTCGCAATTTTTCAAGGAGCATGTACTGTTCTTTTTGAGCAAGAGCCGTGTATTCTTTGAGGAGTGCTTCTACTTTGTGTTGGGTAGACAGTCTTATTTGAGAAAACAAATATTCGTACTTATTCTTCAGACTCTCTTCTAAGATGTCGTTGCGATTTACGTGTTGCATGTGTTTATGCTCCAAATACAAAGAGCAAGATTATTGCTATTACGAAACCGTATATTGCTTGTGTTTCGGGTAGTGCAGCAAAGACAAGCATTTTTGCGAGTAGTTTTTCGTTTTCTGCTGTTGCTCCTGCTGCAGCACTACTTGCGATACCTTGTCCTATTCCACTGCCCAGTCCTGCAAATCCGATTGCTATGCCTGCTCCTATTGCGATGAGTCCGCTGGTGATGTCGACCATAATTGTTTCACCTCCACATAATTTTTTCTTTTAAAAGGTTTAAACGGTTCTCCTCCTCCTTCAAAGAAGAGTGTGAAGAACTCTACGTAATGTAATCGCGCAGCGTTTATTCCACATCCTATTGTGCTTACTATGAGATTAAAGAGGTGTCCAATAATGAGTACGAGGGCCATGAATATTCCTGCTTTTTGCGCGAGTGTATTTACTGCCAGTGCTACTCCTGCTGTTGCAAGTGAGAGTGCGAGTATACGTGCGTAGCTAAACCATGTTCCCACGTATCCAGTAATGTTCATAATTCCAAAAATTCCTTGATTATATATTAAGATTCCTATTGTTGCTGCAAGTAGGAAGTGTCCTATGGCAAGCTCTCCCAGAGCGTACGCTCCTCCCATGAGTTGTATGGTGTAGATCGGGAGCGTTTTGCGTACGTATGCTCCTACTTGTTTTTTGCGTATTCCTTGAAGTATTTGTAGCACGAGTGCTATGTTTATGTGTATCAGCCCTATTGCCAGACTTATTATCAGTAATGATATCGTTGCATCAAAGGAATTCATATATAAGGGTTTTATGGGAATAAGATTTCCAAAGAAGCTCCCAAAGACCCATCCAAAGAGTCCTGCGCTTAATCCGCTGTACAAGATAATTCTTCTTGTTTCTCTTGCTACGCCATATATTTTTAGGGGAATAAGTGTGAGTAGTATGAGAAGCGCGTACCCTATGTCTCCAAGCATAATTCCAAAGAAGAGCGGAAAAAATAGGCTTACTGTAAAGGTTGGGTCAACTGAATTATACTTGGGTGTGCTAAAGAGTTCTGTTATGGGTTGAAATTTATTTGTAAACGCATTATTTTCTAATTTTGTTGGCGCATCTTCTTGTGCGCGTTCAACCGTTATTGTTATATCAGGTATGGTCTGTGCTAGTGTTTGAACATCTTTTTCTTCACAATACCCTGTCAGCAAAAAGAGATTGTTTGTTCGTGAGCAACTATTTGTTATTGTGTATATATCATAATGGTTTTCTAGCGTTGTGATAAGGTGTTTTAGTTTGCTTCTTTGAGGGCTGATGAGATCTTGCTGTTGTTGTAGTGTTTGGATAATTTGTTTTTGTATATTGCTTTCTTCTGTTTTAAAATCTTTAATTGTTTGTGTGTTGTTGTCTGTTATGTAGTCTATTGCTATTTTTCTTAGCGGACTATCTCGTATGGCATTATCAAGCGCTTCTTCATATTCTGGGGGGAGCTCGACACGCACATAGTACATATTATTTTTTTTAATTGTTTCTACCTTTGCTTTTTTCATACTTACGCTGATAGGTTTTTTTGATACATAGAGAACAGTAGTTTTTTGTGCTTTCTTTTGGATGTGGGGAATTTCCTGTACTACTTTTATGCGTGAGAGAAGCTGTTTTCTTTTTCTTTCAAGCGTTTCTCTTTCTTTTGTAAGTCGCTCTATTTCAGGAAAATACTTTTTTATGAAGGTATTTGCGTCTCGGATAGCGCTATGTGGTTCATCTAGTGCGTGTATTTCTTTGTCTATTTTTGTATTTGTTTGTGTGGCTATGTATTTGAGCTTGAGCAGGGCGTTGCTGATTACCTCTACGCCAGGCATGCTCGTGTCTCTTCGTAATTGTTTTTCTATGGGCGCAGGTGTTATGTGCACGAGTCCAGCAGTGTGTAATTTTTGTATGATCTCTTTTTTTGCATTATTCTTTCCAAGAATGTGTACCTTTACCAGGGGAGGCGGAAATATCATGTTCGAATGTCAGCAATGGTAAGTGATCGTATTTTTTTCATTCGTGCTCTGTGCTCTTCTTCTATTTCTTGAAGGTGTTGTGCTGTGAGTTTCTGAAGTATCTTTTTTTCTTCTACAACAATGTTTTCTGCTTCTTTTTTCTTCTGTTGTATTATGCTTTCGCCTTTTTTCTTTGCTTCAGCTAGATGTGTTTCTTGTTCAGCTTGTACTCGTTGTGTTTCTTCTTCCCAGTACTGTTCTTTGTCAAGCATCTCTGTAATGAGCGTATGCATATACACAAGCATTTGCACATTGTTTAAAAGATTATTGTTTTTTCTGTATTGTCGCCGTGTGTGTGATGAGTTTTTGCGTAGTTTGTATTGGTATTCGTTTCACATATTTTTTTGTTTCGGCGTCTTTGTATATGATGAGGATTTGTTTATCTTGTGGCTGAACACACAGTCCGTCTTCTGTCGTATAGAAATGTTCTCCTCGTTTCTCCACACTCCATTCTTGGCAGGAAAAAAGGACTATTTCATAACAATTTGTTGCTTGTGGGCTTTCTAGCAGCTCAAAATCTCCTCCAGTATATTGCTTTGTCTCTACGTGCAGTTCACCGACCAGGCCTACTTCTTTTTGCATAAGCTGATACAGTGCATATATTTCTTCTGGTGTTTCTTGTATTGTGTAGCTATGTAATCTTGGATTCTTTTTCTGCTCTGTTTTATTCGTTCCTGTAGGTACGTGTGTTACTGCGTCAAGGAGGAGCACATAGCCTTGTTCTTGTAATTGCTTTTTTATTGCATCCCAGTGTGCAGTATATTTTTCTTGTATCATTCAAGCCATCCTCCAATACTTACTCTATACGTTTCAGCGCGTACTTGCTCTACTTCGTGCCAGCTTTTCTCGTGTACTTCAAATAAGAAAAGGGTGTTTTCTTCTGGTTGATATGTTTGTGCGATGACATCGGGTTCGCCATCGCGTGTTGTGTAGAGTGCAAGCCCTCCTCCTTCTTCTTTATCGAGTGTTGTGAGGTATAGTATCCACGCTATTTTTCTTCCTTCAAGTTGGTCGTCGTGACAGAGCAGATAATCGTCTTGCTGATAAATTGTTCCTGCTATGCTCATGTTTCCCGGTGTTGTTTCTACCCCTGTGGTTTCTTGTACCCACCTTCTTGTCTTTTGGCTGTTCATAAATGCTACAAAAGATGCGAGTACAGGGTTGTTACTGTCTCGCAGATCGCAAGTTTGTGCAAGACTAAATAAATCGTTTTCTTTCTGCTCAAATTCTTCCTCTTGGAGTGCTTCTCTGAGTGCGAGGAATGCTTCTTCATCAAGAAAATGTTGTATTTGTATGTGTT
This sequence comes from Candidatus Woesearchaeota archaeon, assembly GCA_007117065.1. GTDB lineage: Archaea > Nanobdellota > Nanobdellia > Woesearchaeales > SKIA01 > SKIA01. The sequence continues at coordinate 13,853 of SKHI01000027.1, read as the reverse complement.
TAAACGGTTTTGCGTTCTCGTAACGTCGCGTCTCTTCTTCTTTTGTTTCTAGATCTGCCCAATGCATGTGTGGTGTAACTACTTTTGTTCTATATATCTTCGCTTTTTCGAGATGCGCTTTGATATCGTAATCTTTATTAATTATCCATCCTCCTCTACTGTATGTATAAAAATGTTCTTTTTTACTCGTTTACACCCATACCTGATCCTATTGGGTTTCGAGACGATCAGCGAATATTTACTAAAGAATTGGGTTTAAAAGGAAAAATTCTTGTCTCTGAAGAAGGTATAAATGGTAATGTTTCTGGTCCTGCTGAGGCCACAGAGAAATATGTTGCGTTTCTTCAAGAAACGTTTCCTGGTATTGATTGCAAAATTGGTCAGACTCAGGAACATAACTTCTCAAAAATGATTGTGCGGTATCGAAAAGAGATAGTTACCTTTGGTGTCCCTGTGTCCTTAGAAAACAAGGCGCCCTATATTGAGCCCGAAGAACTAAAAGCGCTTCTTGATTCGGGTGAGAAGTTGGTGTTACTTGATGCAAGAAACGAGTACGAGGCCTCTCTGGGGACGTTTTCTGGAGCTATTGTTCCTGATACTCTTCGCTTTAAAGAGTTTCCTCGTTTCGTAGATGAGCAGTTGTCTGTTGATAAGGACGCTCCTATAGTTACCTTCTGCACGGGTGGTATTCGCTGTGAAAAAGCGAGTGCATACTTGCGTGAAAAAGGATTTACGAATGTGCGCCAGTTACACGGCGGCATTATCCGCTATGGTGAGGTAGTGGGTGCGGATCATTGGGAGGGAAAGTGTTTTGTCTATGATGAGCGCCTTGCTCTTGATATGTCTGCGATTTCTGAAGTGCATAATAATCAAGAAAATACGTGTTCTGTAAACCCTGTATATTTTAAGAAACACGTTTCCTAAGAAAATACGATATGCGTTGAATAGATGTGACTCCTTTATGTTTGACGCTGTGTAGAAAGATGGGTTTGCATTGTTTGTAGTATTGTTGTGCTGTATCCAGTATGCGCTTAATGTCAGTATCTTCGGAAAATATGTGTGAACTTTTTTCTTTGATCATGCTTTGATACAGCGCGGTTGCTACGAGTTCTTCATCTGTTTTATTCTTGTGGTTCACTGGTCCATATTTATTTTGTTTTATTCCTGGTTTTCTGCCTATTTCTAATACTTTACAGTAAATTTCTTGATATTCTACTGTGCCGTACAAGTATTGATTTTGTTTATGATTTATCGCCATTTTACCTATGGCCTTTTTTTGTTCGAATACAATATCGCGAAATAATTCGAGAAGTTCAAATTCTATTCTTTCATATCCAGGTGGAAATTTATTAAAGCGTCTTTTGTATGCATGTTTATTTTGGAATTTTTTTTGGTGTATCTGGAGTATTTGTTGGTATTGTTCTGCTTCTTCAATGAGACCTGGTGTTGCGATAATCTTATGTTCTTGATACCAGTGTGCGAGTGTGTTTAGATCAGATAATTGTATTTTCATCGTCTCTTCATCAAATTGCGTAAGATTCTTGTTTGGACTAATTTGTGTCTCTCTGAACTGGTTTCCTGTCTCTGCGCAGGAATCAACAAATACGCTCACTTCGTTTGAATCAAGTTGTTCTATTAGTGATTCTAAATAATGTGCTGCCATGCTTCTTCATTCTACAGTAATGAACATTATTTTATAAATGCGCTCTTCTCAGTCATTGTATGTTTGGTGAGGTGTTGTTTATTTTTGGCGCGTTATTTCCTATAGTTAATCCGATTAGTACTGCCTTTGTGTTTAACGCGCTAACTTCTCGCTATTCTCCTCAGGAGCGTAATGAATTGGCGTTGCTTGCCTGTGTGTTTGCTACTGGTGTCTTACTTGCTTTCATGCTTTTAGGCCAGGTGATTCTTGTGTTTTTTGGCATCACTTTATACGCGTTTCGGGTTGCTGGTGGTCTCTACTTGTTACACATTGCATACGGCATGCTTGCTGGTTCTTCCTTGCGTAAAGAGCCTGAGGATTATACTTCACATTCTCGCGAGATCGCGTTTATTCCTCTGGCTATTCCATTGTTAAGCGGTCCAGGAAGTATGGCTGCTGTTCTGGTATTGTCTCATGGTGCTGACGCGCTATTGTTTGCTCAGATAACACTTGCTATTCTTTTGGTATTTGTTGTGGCTTACGTTTTTTTGCGCTATTCCTACCTCATCGAGCGTTTTCTTGGCCGTCTGGGTGTAAAGGCACTTGAACGTATTCTTGGCTTAATTGTTCTTGTAATTGCCGTGCAGTTTCTATTTAATGGTATTTTTGATTTTATTGCGATCCTTTAAGGAATTCAAAGATTGACTTTGTTCTCATTTTCTCAAATCGCTCGCTTATTATACTAAGGGCTCTTTGCTCTTGTTTTTTGATTCCTTCTCGCTTTCCTATGAATTTGTCATACTTTTCCTTGGGGCTACCCTTGTTCTCAGGTGCCTGACTATAGTCTGTTGTTCGAAGAGTGTCGGCATAGTCCGTTGATTCTTTTGCCAGTTTATCGCCGGTAGTTTTCATTATTTCATACAGGGCTGTTGCATAGTCCCTTTTTTCTCTGTTTACAGCATTCTTATACTTGTCGAAATCTTGTTCTGTAACGCATATCGAATCGATTATTTCGCCACTGAATCTTAAATGTTCTAGGGGTATTGTTCCTGCTATTGGTTCTATATTGATACGTGGTCTTTTGTCTTTGTCACGAAAGATTTCCAGGGTTGTAGTCTCTGCTACAGTTATTTGATCCAATGTTTTTTCAGAATCGGCTTTGTAGATTGATGTTGGTTTAAATAATTCTGGCTTTGCTATCTTTATTCCTTGCAAAATGAAATTGTCCCCGACTTGGATTGCTATGGGTTTATCATCACTACCAAAAACCGGGGCTATGATTTTGCCATCGTAAAATGTTGCAGTCGCTACTGGGGCTTGAACGATTATTTCCCTGATGCCGTTTTTTCCTTGAACTTTATACGCAACATAGCTCATAAAATCATTAATCACTAATTAGTTATAAAAGTTATGTTTTTATACGTGTTTCAAACTCTTTGCCCTAATGAACGATTCTTCTTTTACCTTGAGCGAAAAAAAACGTTTACTCGCTTCTCTGTATAGGGATACTGTGCCTCTTCGTGAATCTCCAATACAACATGGCTACAGAAATAAAGTTGATATTATAACAAGCACTCAAGGAATAGGCCTGAAACAACCTGGTTCGTGGGATGTCGTTGTTGACACTACGCATATCCCTTTGGCAAATAATGTTATTAATGCTGCTCTGCCTCTCATTCGTGAATGGGCGAAAACAGTTCCTTTGTATGATTTGCAGGCAAAAACAGGTTTTCTTCAACTCATCAGTATACGTGGGGAAAACGATCAGTTACAAGTAACGCTAACGACTCGGTCAAATGAATATGCTGAGTATATTCAACGCTTATACGAACTGCTACGTCCGACGAGTCTGTACTGGACTACAACCGAACAGACGGGTGGCTCGATTGGTGAGCATATTCAGCACATATACGGACAAAAACACATTCGTCTCCGTGTGGCTGACAAATATTTCTTTATTGACCCGTATAGTTTTTTTCAGGCAAACACGCAAGCTGCCGCTCTAGCAATTAATGCTATGCGTCCTTTTGTTCATGGGCGAGTTGTGGATATGTATTGTGGGGTGGGGACGATTGGCCTAAGCTTGTCAGATGACGTATTCGGTGTTGATATCGTTAAACAGGCTATTGAGCTTGCAAAAAAGAATGCGCAAGGCACCTCGGCAAGGTTTGTGTGTGCGGATGCGCAACGTTTCCTCATCAACTTTTCTCCTGATACAGTCATTGTAGATCCACCTCGCACTGGTTTGCAACAATCAGTGTTTGCTCTTGTGCGTGCAGCGCCCAAAACCATTATTTACCTCTCGTGCAATCCACAAACGCAAGTTCGCGACCTTGCTCTGCTTTCCTCGCGATATACGCGAGTGCATACAGAAGCTTTTGATTTCTTTCCAGGAACACATCATGTTGAAGTCCTTGTTGTTCTCAGACGCAAGGATTAAAAGCAGCTTTGCCTTAACTCTCGTATGTTTCAAGCAATACTTCTTGCAGGGCCTCCTGGGTGTGGGAAATCTTCGCAAGCTCACCTGCTGTCGCAAACCTTTGCAATACCGCACATCGACAGCAGTTCGTTGTTCGCTCAAACAGACGAATACACGCTATCTGCGAAGAAGCGTCATGCAGACAATCGTGCTGATGCGCGTGCTGGCTCAGCCGATTTTTTTAGTGATGCTTTAGCAACCGAATTGCTCTTGCACGCTCTTACACAGGCTTCTGCTCCTCTTGTACTGTTGACTGGAACGCATAGAACGCCACAACAGGTGCATTTACTCCGTGATGTGGTAAAACTGGTTTGTGTGTTTAATCTTACTTCTTCACTGTCGTATGAAGAGCAAATTGCTTTCTTATTTGCGCGTTTAAACAGTGCAAATGATCGTTTACGTGAATCTGATACGGATAAAAAACTCTTTTCTGTGCGTTTTAGGCGCTATCTCGAAAACGACTTGCCTGCATTAGCTCTGCTTCCTGTAGAGACTATTGTGCCGGTCTCTTATGAGGATTCATTCTCTCAGATTCAACAACTGCTTGTTAGGAAAGTAGAAATACTCTTAAACAAGTAATTTATTATCTTGTTATGGCTCTTCCTCAATCGTATCCAAAAGAATTTATTGAACCCATTCGTCGTCAACTCCAAGAAAAGAACATTCGTGAACTGCTTACTCCCGAGGATGTAACTGACTGTATTGCACAAGAACAAGTTCTCATTCTCATAAATAGCGTGTGCGGTTGCGCTGCAAGGAATGCTCGTCCAGCATTATTTGCGTTGCAAGGGCGTTTTCCTCAATTATCTCTTGCTACTGTGTTTGCTGGTGTGCATCGCGATGCTACACAAGCGCTTCGCGACCATATTTCACATCCTCCCTCAAGCCCTAGTTTTGCACTCTTTGAGAAAGGAGTTCTCGTTGGTTTTCTTCCTCGAGACAAGATTGAGGGTTCAGATACGCAAACTGTAGTTGAGCACGTTCATACGTTACTTACTGGGCCCAGAGGGATTTGAACCCTCGACCTATCGGTTCCTCCTAAACAAATGCGGTATTTGTAGTTAAGAGCCGAGCGCTCTACCAGACTGAGCTATGAGCCCGTATCTGAGGGTTAACTAACGCTCCTTTTTATTCTTTATGTCATTAATGTGGTTGCATATACGTCGTATGGTTGACTCTTTTGCAGGTTTTCCTTTTCGTAATAGTTGTGTGATTTGCGTATTTGTGATGAATCCTGTGAGTGATCGTTGTGGTTTTGTAGCTGATGAATATGCTATTCCTAAGACGTGATGCTCTCCTGGTGTCGCTTGCACATAAATGCCGTTTGGATTTTGTATCATGAATGGTATTGAAAGCATTTCTTGTTCAGCTATTTTGGCCGTAGTATGATTCGTCCACATCATTAGCGACTCCACAATGTGTTTTGGACTTTTTACTCCTAAGGCGTCTTCGTAAAGCGTTCTGAGTCCTTCATGCATGTCTTGATATCGTTTGTTGGTGGTTCGAACACTTCCTAGTTGGCAATTAATCTCAACTACTTTTTGTTTATATAGAACAAATTCATATATGATGCTTGGGGTATATTGTTTGCCCAGCCTACCGCATCGATGTCCAAAAAGGGTTTTTTTCTTCCAATTATGTTGAGGCTCTTTTGCTGCCCAGTATCCGCCGGTCCTTGCAGAATTTAGTATTGCAACTTTTATACGGTGCACATCTGCTTCACATTCTATGCGTAATGCATCTTCTGGGTACTGGATATTTTTATGATCATAGCTCTGAAACCACTCATTTTGTGATTTTTTCTCTGTTACATAGTTGATTTTTGCGTCGATAATTTGCAAGAGGTTTCGCTTATTCATAACTATGTTTCTCTTTCTAGTAGTACAGAGTATTTAAATAGTCTTCTTTCTCAAAATATTCTATGAAAATTGCTTTATATGAATGTGCGGACTGGGAAAAAGAGTATTTTCAAGAACATCTCTCTGATCACGAGCTCGTTTTTGTTGATCAGTCAATAACGCATTGTGTCATTGAAGATGCGCAAGCATTGATTATCTTTATCTATTCTGAAATAACGCAAGACATTCTTAATCGTATGCCGCAACTTGAGTTTGTAGCAACCAGAAGCACTGGATATAATCACATCGATATTGCTGCATGTTCTCAGCGGGGTATTCGTGTCTGCACTGTTCCGTACTATGGTCAGAATACTGTTGCCGAGCATGCGTTTGCGCTCTTGCTTGCTATGAGTAGAAAAATTGTTCCAAGTGCGAATCGTGTAAAGGCCGGAAGCTTTGATTATGCTGGTCTTGTTGGTTTTGATATTAAAGGGAAAACTATTGGTATTATTGGTACAGGACACATTGGTCAGCACGCTATTCGTATGGCTAACGGATTTGATATGAACGTGTTGGCGTATGATCCTTTTCCTAAGTATGAGTTGTGTAACTCATTATCTTTTCGGTATGTTGGATTAGAAGAGCTCTTCTCATCATCAGATATTATTTCTTTACATTGTCCATACAATGAGCACACACATCATCTTATTAATGAAACAGTACTTGATACATTAAAAAAAGGGGTTGTTCTTATTAATACTGCTCGAGGTGGCTTGGTAAGTAATAGTGCTTTACTCAAGGGCTTGCAACAAGGTATTATTTCACAAGCAGGTATTGATGTTCTCGAAGAAGAAGAGCATTTACGTGATGAAAATGGTATTTTAACTGAAGAATTTGCTCGCTATGATCATTTGCACGAGCTTCTTGTCGGTCACACACTCATTCATCATCCTCATGTTCTTGTCACTCCTCATAATGCGTTTAACAGTACAGAGGCCTTGACGCGTATATTGGCGACTACTGTTGAGAATGTACGTAGTAATGGTTTTTCAAATACTGTTTCATAAACGTATAAATATGAGCGTTGATTTCTTGCAGGTATGAAAACCGTTGTAAAAAGTTTTGATTCGCGTTTCTTTTCATCTCTTCAGTCTTCAAAACATTCTTTTGTGCACTCCTCCTATCCTCTCATGCACACAGCTGTTTTTTCTCATGAAGAGTCTGAGGCTGCGTTTCTTTCTTTACTTCCTTCGCATCCGTACATTCTTTTTCCCTCTCGTTTTCCTTGGCTAAGTGTGTTATTTGCTTGTTTTTCTGCTATTGTGTATTTTTCTTCCTCTTTTTTTTCTCAGGGAGCTTTATGGTCGTATGGTGTTCTTGCAGTACTGGTAGGTCTTGCTCTTCTTCTGGAGCGAAAGCGCATTTTCTCGCTTTTTCATGCGCCTTTTTTTTCACGCGAATTCCTTTTTGGCTTAAGCATGCTTCTTTCGTATATAGCTGGCCTTGCTTCATATTTCGTTGTTGAATTTTTTGTTTTTTTCGTTATAAGCATAAGTTTGTGCGCTGTGTATTTGGTGTCTGCGTATGCTGAGTATCGTCTTCTTCCTCTTCCATCGCTCCATCATGCTCGCTTTCCCTCTCACGTACGCATAGTGGTTGATAGGCAGGAGCGTGACATCCCTCTTTCTGAAGTAGTTATTGGTGATACTCTTAAAATTCGTCCTGGTGACGTTGTTCCTTTTGATGGAACTGTTCTTGTAGGTAGTTCTCGTGTACAGCAACGCTACACTGGTTTGCATACTCCTGTTAAGAAACGTGTTGGTGATACTGTCTATGCAGGAAGTGTGAATCAGAATGGGATGTTTTTGTATACAGTTAGTTCTTTGCATGATTCCTCGTTGTATTCTGCAGTAGATGCTCGTTGTCTTCATGCATCCAAGACACTTCATCCGTATCAGAGTCTTTTTTCTTCGTACTCCGTTGCTTTTTCCTACCTGTTTGGATTTCTGCTTGTTACACTTGCATTATTTTCTTTTTTCTTCTTTGAGAATTGGTTTCCAGTATTTTTTGCACTGAGCATATATCTCCTCTTGTTATTCTCGTATGTGCTTCTTCCCCTCTTATCAGGGTATCTCGTACCGCATTTTATTCGTTTATGTTGGGAGAAAGGTGTTTTTGTTCCCCATGCTTCTACGCTTCATTCGTTTTCTACAGTGTCGCACGTTCTTTTCTCACGCACAGGTGTGGTGACGCACGGCAATCCCTCATTAGCCTTTATTCGTGTGTATGATGTGTCCGAGACTATTGTTCTGCGCTATGCAGCTGGTCTTGCTAGTGTTTCAGAGCATCCTCTTTCTCGTGCGATACTACAAGAGGCTCATAAACGCTCCGTCTCCTTTGGGTCTCCAAGAAAGCACTCTGTCTTTGAGCATAAAGGGGTATTAGGTGTTGTTGAGGGTCGTAAAGTCGCTATGGGTACTATTGATTTTTTTAAAGAACAGGATATTGGCTTGTTTGATGCGCGAGAACAAGTTCCTCTTCTTGCAAAGAAATATTCTTCTGTAGTCCTTATTGCTGTTGAGAATCAGCTTGCTGCCATTTTTGCTTTCTTGGATCCGGTGCGTGAAGAGTTTCCTTCTCTGTGCTCATCTCTATCTCAGCAAGGATTCTCCCTAGGTATATCTTCGCATTCTCCTGAGATATTTCTTGCGTCCTTGTTAGATACGAAAGATTTTTCTTTTGTTCGTGCTGGTATCTCATCATCAGAACAAGTATCTGCTCTTCGTGCTCTTCGTGCAAAAAAAGATGTTCTCTTTGTAGGCTCTCAAACAACTCCTCAGTCGGTCCTTTCCTCCTCCTCTACTTCTTTGCGTTTCGTACACGATATTCCTACTGAGCTTCCTTCATCTGCAACGCTTCTGTATCGCTCGCTCAATCCTCTTTCGTGGCTTCTCTCTTCTTCTCAGGCTGTTTCTCGTATGATATATCGCAATGGTGTTATTCTTTTCGTATCGTTTTTCGTTCTTTTCTCTCTGGGCGTATTGGTTGCATATGTGTCTCTTTTTTATCTTCTTCCCATCGCGGTGGTGTATGGTGAGTTGCTGCGCTTCTCTCTTATCAGGAGTTCTTTTTCTTTGACCTCATAGTACTTTGTTTCGTAAACTACTTAAGCAACCTGTTCTTTTTTTTTCTTTATGACTACAAAACATTCTTCTAAAAAAGATGATGAAGGAACTAAATCAGGTGTTAGTCACAAGGCTGATTCTGTTCCTGCAACAAATAGTTGGATGGTAACAAGTATAGTTCTTGGTATTTTGCTTTTAGTATCATTACTTGCAAATGCTGTGTTTGCTACTCTTCTTGTTATCGCTTCTCCTGAGGTTGTTGCTCCAGCACAACCTGCTGCTCCAGCACAGCCTCAAGCGCCTCAGGAACCGCCAGGTCCTATTGCAGTGGAAGTAGGTGATTCTCCATTCATTGGTGATTCTGATGCACCTGTGACTATTGTGTATTTCAGTGACTTTCAATGTTCCTTCTGTGGGCGATTCCATGCAGAAGTATTTCCGCAATTGAAATCTGATTACATCGATACTGGTCTTGTACGCTTTGCATACAAGGATTTCCCATTGAGCTTCCATCCGCGAGCTATTCCTTCCGCAATAGCTGCTCGCTGTGTTCGTGAACAACTCGGTGATGAAGGGTTTTTCTCTATGAAAGACAGAATCTTTAGCAGTCAACAGGATTTATCAGACACGCGCCTTCGCTCACATGCGCAAACGCTCGGTGTTGATATAGATGAGTGGAATACGTGTTTTGCTGATGAAACTGGTTCTCAAGAGCAAGCTATTCGTGAGGAGTTTCTCTATGCCCAAAGTATTGGTGTGAGTGGTACTCCTACGTTGTTCATCAATGGTGTGCGCGTAGTCGGTCTTCAACCTGCTTTAATATCTCAAACGATTGAAGCTGCGCTCGATTAGACCAAACATTTAAATATTTTTCTTCTTTCTCTTTTCGTATGTTAGTATTATCGACTGTTGCTCGTTTCATCACACTAGACTCTACCGTATTTTCTGATTTCAAAAAAATTACTCGTAAAGATCTGTTAGGACTTTTATTTATCGTCTCCCTTTTTTCTGGTTTGTTGGTACTCTTTTTTTCACAGCAGTATGTCTCTGCTGATACTCTTGGGTTCGATATCACTCAATTCTCACTTGTTATTTCAGCATCCATTTTATTGGTAGTTGTGCCTATTTTTGTTCTTTTTGTCTATGTTTCTTCCTATGTCTCTTCATGGCTGTATTATTTTGTTTCTCGCTTATTTACGAAGAAAGGCTCTCGAGAAACGCTTTTTGTTGGTTTACTCCTAAGCTCTCCTGTAATACTGGTGAGTATCTTGCCTGGCTTTATTGGCACTATTGGCACTGTATGGATGATTGTTCTTACTGTATTTCTTGTCATGCATGCTTTACAATTGTCTCTCATGCAAGCTATTGCTACCTATATTTTCACATTTATTATGATGGTCATTCTTCTCGTCATCCCTCTCTTTTTGTTTTTTGTGCTCATGAGTTTGTCTGGTGCAGTCTGGTTTTAATACCGGTCTTGTTACGCTCCTACTAAGTAGCTTATTTTTGTTCTTCCTTTTTTACTGGTGATTTTTCGTATGGTAATTTCTGGCAGTTGTGCTGTTGTTTTCACGTGGGTTCCTGCACAGCCGCATTCTTCGTATCCTTGAAATGCGACCATTCGCGCTTCTGCTCCTTGTTTGAGCAGTATTCCTTTGTGTTTTGCTTCTTGGCTGCTGATATAGCGTATCGTGAGAGGAATGTTTTGTTCTCGTAAGCTTGAGAGTGCTTCTTCTAGTTGTTCTTTTACTTGTGCTGTATCCTCAATGCTTCCTTCATATTCTACGTAGGTTCCTTGGGGGAAATGATATCCTTTGGTTGCCTTCAAATGGGTTAATCCGATGTCTTCTATGGCGCAGTCGATGAGATGCCCTGCGCTGTGTATGTTCGTGTGCTGAATGCGTTTTTCTTTGTTAATGATAAGTGTTACAGGCTCATTTTTTTGGAAGGGTTCTGTTTCAAACGTTCCATAATGCAGTATCTCTTCCTCTTCATTGATGCGCACATCATAAACCAAAAAACGTTTTGTTCCTGTTTCTATTACTCCTGTATCTGCTGGTTGTCCTCCTCCTTGTGAGTAAAAGATTGTTTTATCCAGAATGACTATTTTCTGTTCTCCTGCTTCTTGTACCTCTACACAGGTTGCCTGTGTTGTGTGGGTATCCGGTTCTGTGAGATATGTTTGTTCTGTCATGTCTGTTTTTGATGAGTGCACTTAATCTGTTTTATTTTCTTCGTTCAAGAACAATATTTTTATATACTCTCCTACAAAATTCTATCTATGTTAGATATTTTGCTTGCTCTTCTTCCGTTTTTTCTTATTGCGTACTTGCTTGTCGTGCGCGGTGTGTCTGCGTTACACACCTTGTTTTTTGCGTTCTTGTACATGTTTGTTTTGCTCTTTGTTTGGGGTCAGCCTGTTCAAGAATTGTTCTTTGCTCTCTTAAAAGGCTCTTTTATCACGTTTGATTTGTTGCTTATTATTTTTGGGGTTCTGTTCTTGTTTTATGTTTTACAAGAAACAAAGCATATGGAGCATTTAGAGTTATTTCTTTCGAGTTTGTCTAAGGAGATTCCTGTTCATATTGTTCTTATCGGGTATTTCTTCGTATTTTTTCTTGAGGGAATTGCTGGTTTTGGCACGCCTGCGTTGATTGCTGCTCCGTTATTAATTCTTGTGGGTGTTCGTCCGTTGACTGCTGTTGTGGTGTGTTTGGTTACTGATAGCCTTGCTGTTGTGTTTGGTGCTTTTGGTACTCCTATTTTTGTTGGTCTTGCTGGTATTTCTGGCGCTGAGACTGTTGTTACGCAGATTACTGCTGTTCTTGCTGGTGCTGTTATGGTGTTTCTTCCTACCTTGCTCTTATTCTTGTATTCTTCTGGCGAGGGTATTTCTTTTCGAAAGATGTATCCCTACCTGCCCTTATCCTTTGTTAGCGGTATCGTATCGGCCTTGTTATTTATTACGAGCGCGTATTTCTTAGGTCCTGAGTTTCCTAGTGTAATCACTGCTGTGTTTGGTCTTGCGATTGTCATTTTCTTTTTACGCAGGGGCGTCTTGGGTGTTTCGTTACGCAAGCCGCGCTTTCGTCTCGCTATTCCCTCTCTGAGTGCGTATTTGTTAATCATTGCTCTTCTTATTGTTACGCGTATTGATTTGTTTGGGTTGGGCTCGTTTGCGTTGTCATTGGGTGGTGTAATTGTTCTTTCTCAGACTATTTCTCACACGTTTTCTTTTTATGCTCCGGGAGTGTTAATTACTTTGTCTGCCTTGTTGTTTGTTCTTTTTATTCGTCCTAAGTGGGCTGTTGTTCGTTCGTCGCTTGTTCTTACAAAGGAGAAACTTCTTCCTGTGGGTGCTACTTTGTTGTTTACCTTATTTTTTGCTCAGCTTATCATGTATAGCTCTCCGAGTATTCCTGAATTAGTTGCTTCCTTGTTTGCAGGTACTTCGTATGGATACTTATTTTTTGCTCCTCTTATTGGTGCTTTTGGTAGTTTTATTGCTGGCAGTGCGACCGTAAGTAATCTCTTGTTTGCTTCTGTGCATATTGATGCTGCTGTATTTACTGATTTGTCTCCTTCCTTGATATTAGCTTTACAGGTCGTAGGTGCTGGTATTGGAAACATGCTTGCGATACATAACATTATTGCTGTTCTTGCCGTTGTTCATGTCAAGGGGGGTATTCGTACCGTCTTATTACACACGAGTGTTATCGCGTTGTTTCTTATCGTAGTTGTGAGTATTCTCTCATTAGGGTTTTTGTAGAAATGGGTTTTTTGAGTTGAAGGTAAGTTCTGGTGTTTCATCATTAACTACTTTTTTTGGTATGTTATACGTTTTACTGTACACGTACTCGATTGAGTCAAATATCGCTTCGTTGTTTATAGGGCTAAAGGAGGAGTCATATTCTGTTTGCAGTCATACGCTCTTTCTGAATACCTATAGTTATATTTTTATCTTCCGTATCTCTCTAAAATTCGTTGTTGCATGGCATTATATAGCTCAATAGCGTATCTTAATTCTTGTTTATTATCTTTGATCTTTTCAAGTTGATTCCTGTGGTGTTGTATCATTGTGGATAGCTGAATCGTTTTTCCCTGTGGTGTGCGCATGGTAGCTGCACCGGGAAAGATTCTTTCTCGCGCTTCTAATTGATCTATTCGGCCTATTATTTGCTCTGTTAGTTCCCTATGGTATTGTTTATGATATCGCAGGCCGTCTCCGATATCTGAAAGCATCCTCCATTCATGTTCTGTTTTTAGATCTCCATTCCGGAGAAAATCTTGTTGGTGCTGGTCAATAGCAGTCAATATTCTATCTAGTTCCTCAACTGGCCCTATACCAACTTGTACAAGTCTTGCTATTCCCTGTGGTGTATATAGTGGGGTGTTCACTGTTGGTCCTTGTTTTGGCTGTGCTAATCCTGCATAATGTAATTGCATGTGTGCGCTTAGCGTCGGATTTGTTGGTGGTTCATGCACTCCTGCGCTTGCAAGAAGATATGTCGCTACGACTAGGCCTTTCATATGGGTATACTGGGGAGGCAACTATTTAAAACTATTCATCTTTACTTATTAAATAGTAGTGAATACTTCTAGTTGCCATTCACTGTCGTTGTATGTGGAAACGATTATGTGGTCTTTCACATAGGTAAGTTCGTAAAGGCGCTTATTGATTGGGATGTTGCGTTGTAATATCTTGCTCAGATCTTGTATGTATTTGTTAATGTGGTTCTTGTGGAGAAGAAAACCTGTTGTTCTGGTGT
>SKHI01000048.1 GCA_007117065.1 Candidatus Woesearchaeota archaeon | reverse complement strand
TGGGATGTGTCTTCTGTTATTAGTATGGAAGGTATGTTCTTTGGTGCTTCTTCTTTTGATTCTGATATTTCTTCTTGGGATGTTTCTTCTGTGATTACTATGCGTGATATGTTTTCTGGTGCTTCTTCTTTTGATCGGGATTTGTCTTCTTGGAATACTTCTTCTGTGACTACCTTTAGGCGCATGTTTCAGGATGCTTCTAGTTTTAATCAGCCTCTTAATTCTTGGGATGTTTCTTCTGTGATTACTATGCGTGACATGTTTAATCGTGCATCTAGTTTTAATCAGTCTTTGGATAGTTGGAATGTTTCTTCTGTTACTACTATGCGAGGTATGTTTCGTGATGCTTCTTCTTTTAATGGAAACGTTAGTTCTTGGGATGTTTCTTCTGTTACTACTATGTGGTCTATGTTTCGTGATGCTTTTTCTTTTGATCAGGATTTGTCTTCTTGGGATGTTTCTTCTGTTACTGATATGAATGGCATGTTTTTTGGTGCTTCTCTTTTTAGTCAGGATTTGAGTGGTTGGTGTGTGTATTTGATTCCTTCTCAACCAACGAACTTTGATCTTGACTCAGGCTTTTTTGGAAACGCTTCTTTGCAGCCTTCTTGGGGTTCTGCTTGTGCTGTTGTTGATATTGTGAGTCCGCAGCCTTTGTTTTATGGTTATTCTGACATATTAGTCAATCTTTCTGTTTCTGGTTCTCATGTTGATAGTGTGTGGTTTGATTGGAATGGTACTGTTGTGCCGTATTCTTCTCCTGTGGTTGTTAGTTTCCCTGTTGGTACGCATACGTTGTTTGCTTTTGTTAATGATTCGTTTGGTAATGTAGATTTAGCTAATGTTACTTTCACTATTACTCCTGATTGTTTTGATTCTGCTGCTGTTGGTACTATTGGTGGTATTGGCCGTATCTGTGAGGGTATGCTTGTTGTTGATAATGCATTGCTTCGTAGTGCTGCTTCTGGTTTTGTTGGTGGTGATGAGAGTTTTAGTCTTGTTGGTCCTGATGGGTTCAATTATACATTTGGTTATTCTGATAGAAATATTTTTACTGGTCAGGTTACTGATATGAGTAGTTTGTTCCGCAGTACTTCGTTTAATCAAAATATCAGTTATTGGTATACAGGAAATGTTACTGATATGGGGGTGATGTTTGCGAGTGCGAAGCAGTTTAATCAACCTCTTAATTCGTGGAACACCTCGTCCTTGAACAATATCGGCTCAATGTTCCGTGGTGCTAATGTGTTCAATCAGCCCCTCTATTCTTGGGATGTGAGTAGAGTTGAGGCGTTTGGCGAGCTCTTTGAGCGCGCCTATGTATTTAATCAAGATTTATCCTCTTGGAATACCTCCTCAGTGACTAATCTGTATCAGGTGTTTAATGAGGCACATGCATTTAATGGGAATATCAGTACTTGGGATGTCAGTAATGTGCAGGATATGGAAGATGCGTTCCGTGATGCTTTTGTTTTCAATGGTGATTTGTCCTCTTGGAATACATCGTCCGTTACTCTTATGCAAGAAACCTTTTCTGGTGCTTCTAGTTTCAATTCCGATATTTCTTCTTGGGATGTTTCTTCAGTTACGACTATGCACGAATTATTCCGTGGTGCTTCTTCGTTTAATCAGGATTTGTCCTCTTGGAACGTGAGTTTGGTCGTCAACATGTCTGGTACTTTCTGGGGCGCTTCTAGTTTTGATGGTAATATTTCTTCTTGGGATGTTAAAAATGCAATTAACATGTCCAATATGTTCCGTAGCGCCACTTCTTTTAACCAAGATATTTCTTCATGGCAGGTTAGCGAGGTAACAGACATGTCGGGTATGTTCTGGAGTTCTTCATTATTCAATCAAGACTTATCTTCTTGGTGTGTTGTTCAGATTTCTTCTCAGCCGGATAACTTTGATACAAGTTCTGGATTCTTTAATCAGTTTGATCGACAACCGGTCTGGGGCGCGCCCTGTATGAGCATTAGTATCCAAGAACCTGAAGAGAGAACGTACATTAATCAAGATATACCTATATCCTTGCTCGTAAACGGTTCTCTCTCTGCTCATTCTGTATGGTTTACTTGGAATGGTTCTAATATCACATACACATCCCCTCTTTCCCTTCCAATTCCTGACGGTATACATACAGTATTTGCATATGCAAATGACTCATTTGGAAATATTGTTTCGGCAAATCGTACATTTAGTTCATACACAGGAGACTTCCCCATAATAGAAAATATCTCTTCAGGCAGTGTCGAGAGTCCTTCGTTCGTACATGATATTCCACTTCCAGGCGGCTCTTTGGCTGGAGAATTAGTTATCGTGTTTTTGCGTGGTCCAAGCGCTATTGCTGCTCCTGGTTGGGTTATTGCTGAAGAGAATTGGATACTATACCGTATTCTCGATGGAACTTCTCAAGATCAGTTGCGCGTATATTCAGCAAATCAGCAAGAATCAGCGCACATAGCCTATCGCATATCTAACTTTGATAGAGAAACTCCTGTTTCAATCCTGTCAAATAGTTCTTTGCAGCCTCCATCTTTTAATCCAGGAGTAGGTATACAAGACTTCTTATGGATTATTCAGGGGAGTGTACGGAGAACTGATAATGAGCTGTTTGCTCCTCCTCTCTTCGATTTGTTTACCATAAACGCTTCATCTAATGCTTCTACAAGCACAGATCATGTTCGCATAGTATCAGCGTCGCGTCACCTTCCCACAGACGCTCTTGTTCCTGGATCATTTAATTCTTCTGGAACTATTGTTCATCCCTTTTCATCTACTGTGGCGGTTCATCCGATACAGCCTGATACGACTCCTCCTCTCATAACTATACGTTCTCCGCAAAACAAATCTTATGCAAGTAGTACTCGTTTTGTTGATATTGCAGTTAGCGATGGGCACGGTGTTGATTCTGTGTGGTATGAGTTTAATGGTAATGGAACTCTATTCTCCGGGTCTGCGCTCCATCAATCTACGCATATTCTTCCTCAAGGTACGCATGAGCTTATCGTGTATGCAAGCGACACGTCTGGCAATATTGCTTCACAAGCTGTACAGTTTACTGTGAATACGTCAATATTCTTCCCTATTATCGAAGGTTCGTTCGAAGAAGTCATTTTCGACTCTGCGATTAGTCATGCTCTTTCTTTGCCAAACGGTGTTCAAGAGAATGATTTGCTCCTACTATTTGTTCGTTCATCACAAAGTACCATTCACGAGACTCCTTCAGGATGGACTCTTTTAGACTCAAGGGAAACGAACGGTCGATCCTCTGTTTATTATCGTATCGCATCCGGTGGAGAAGAATTTGTAGTCTTCGAATTTGTTAACACCAGCACGCTTGCGTACCAAGTGATGCGGGTTGTAAACTTTGATCCTATAGCCCCTTTCATAGAAACAGTATTTGCTTCATCTGATACAAATAATTTTGCTGAGATAACTTCTTCCTGGGGTGAGCGAGATAACTTATTTATCGCTACTGCAACGTCTGGTTTCGACTCTCATTTTGTGAACAATTCGATCAATCTTGCTGATTACCGTCTTCTTTCCCTAGCTGAGTCATTTACTGTTCTCTCAGGTGAAGATGTTACCTCTCCGTCATTCTCATTACTTGCTTCGACGAGCTCTCGGCGTATTGCTCAGTCAGACATCCCTCCTTCCTTTACCATTTCGACTATGAATCCGCACGCGGTCACTACTGTCATCCGTGGAGAGAATATAATCCCTCCGAACATTACTATTTTTAGCCCGATCAACAACTCAATATATTATAATGGTACGCTTTTGATTGATTTCACTGCTACAAGTCTTGGGCAAATTGACACATTGTGGTTTAATTGGAATGGAACAAACGTTACGTATATAGATCCAGTCTTCAATACGTTTCCAACTGGCAATACCACACTTTTTTTCTATGCGAATGATACGAGGGGCCTTACTGCCTCAAAGAACATTACCTTTAGTGTTCGCGTAAATTCTACGTTAGAGGCCTTCACCACTCAAGATATCTATACTGCCTCACCGTTTGTTGGCGACTTCGTCACGCATTTCGCAAATTGGTCCTACTTTAATCAGAGTCCTATATCAACTGGGGTGTGTGAATTAACGAATTCTTTAGGAGTATTTTCGCTCGCCTACAATGATTCTCTTGGATTGTGGACGCACACACTTCAGTACTCCGTTCCTGGCACATATCATTATTCTGTCAGTTGTGAAAGGCCATTTTATGATATAGTAACGGATAATAATACTGTATCCTTGCTAAGTGTAGTTAATGTGAGTGTACGTCATTCAACAGTTTCTGTTGCTGATAATCAGTACTCCATAGAGTTACTGGTAGAAAATCGCGCGCCATATGCACAGAACAATATTACTGTTTTACTCACTCTTCCTGATGGTATGGTAACTGCTGTGCCCTCCTCTATCTCTGCGAATTCTCGGAATGAACGCATAGTATACGAGTGGTTCTTTAGTAACATTGATGCCTTTGCTTCTGAGGTCATAACAATATCGTATGAAGGTTCGCAGAGCTATCGGTTACAGCCAGATATTGGTTTGCGTGTTGAGACGAGTTCTTCTGAGGTGTTCACATGAGAGTTGCAGTGATTGGCGGATGTGGATATCTTGGCGGATACGTGTGTCGCGCGCTTAAGAAACAGAATGTGCGTACCATAGACAGGTCTTCACAGGCAGACATCTCCCTTGATGTAACACAAAGTGTCGATCTTCACAAAGCGTTACAAGGAATGGATGTGATTATCAATCTTGTCGGACTTACCCCTCTGCGAGAGCCAAAAAATGGATACGAAGCAGTACATGTAGAGCTCCCAAGAACTCTATCCGCGTTTCAAAAAACAGCATACATAGTGCACATAAGTGCATTGGGTGCGAGCACTTCTGCTTCCACTGCGTATCTTCGTACAAAAGCACAAGGCGAGTCATACCTCTCAGACTCACTTATCATTCGTCCTTCTCTTCTCTTTTCTCAAACGCACCCTCTCTATACTGCCCTCGTACGTGCCTCTTTTACTCGTATGTTTCCTCGAATTCCTGCTTTGTTTCAACCTGTAGATACAGAGGAGTTTGCTCAGTTCATTGTCAATCTCATTCAAAAACGAAAAAAAGGTATTGTAGAAGTGGGTGGTCCTGAGCAACTTCACCTTTTTGAACTCGCACACAGAGTGTTTAGAAAACAGAATCGTTCCTGTGTGCTTCTCCCTTCTTGGCTTGCGTACCTGGGTGCTACCGTTCTTGCGATACTCCCCAGTACCCGAATTGGTTTTGACCAGGTACGCGGCCTTGATTTATCGAATGTTCTTGTTCCCAATCCCTTGGTTACTCAGCACCTTTTAGCAAAGAAGGTTATTTAAATGCTTCTTCTCTTCTCAGTGTATGTTTTCGCGCTCCCTTGTTTTGTTTCGTAGAGATCTTCGTTTAGCAGATCATCCTGCTCTTACCAAGGCTGTACAGAATAGTAAGGAAGTAGTTCTTGCTGTTGTTTTTGATCCACGACAGTTCTCTGATACGAACGCTTATAAGGGAGTTGCTGCCCTTGATATGTTTGTGCGCGCAGTTGCGGACGTACGTGCTCACGTAACTTCTTTAGGCGGGCGCTTACACATTTTTTGTGATGACCCTGTCTCTGTGCTTCGCGCTTGTATTAAAGAACATGGCGTTGATGCAGTGTTTGTTCATGAAGATGTAACTCCGTTTAGTGCTGCGCGCGATGAGGCTCTTCGTTCATGTGCGCATGAGCTCAATGCTTCTTTTATACGCGTCCATGGTTTGTTTCTTACGCGTCCAGGTAGTGTGCGTACCCAAAATGATGATCCGTATACCGTATATACTCCTTTTTATAAACGCGCCATACAGCAATCAGTGCCTAAACCACTACCCATTGCCTCAAATATTCCTTTTGCTTCATTATCTGTGTCTGACTGGGAGTTTCATCATCTTGATTCTGGCAAGAAATATTTAGTTGAGGGCTCTCGTGAAGAAGGTTTACGTATTTTAGAGCGTATATCTGCGTTTCATCAGTATGCTGGGGAGAGAGATTATCCTTCCTTACACGCCACGACGCATCTGTCAACGCATCACAAGTTTGGAACAATTAGTGTGCGTGAGACGTATCATGCTGTTCTTGCGTCTTTAGGTCCTGAACACACGCTGATAAAAGAATTGTACTGGAGAGATTTTTTTAGTCATGTAGCGCATTCTTTTCCTCACGTATTCGGCTCGGCTTTTCAAGAAAAGTATCGTTTGCTAGACTGGTCTACTGACGAGTCGCTGTTTTTAGCGTGGTGTGATGGTCGCACCGGGTATCCTATCGTTGATGCAGGGATGCGTGAACTGAATGCTACAGGGTATATGCATAATCGTGTACGCATGATTGTTGCTTCATTCTTAACAAAGCATTTACGTATTGACTGGCGATTAGGGGAGCGGTATTTTGCTCAAAAACTCATTGATTATGATCCAGCAGTTAACAACGGTAATTGGCAGTGGGCTGCATCTACTGGTGTTGACGCGCAACCCTATTTTCGCGTATTTAATCCTTGGACGCAAGGTAAGCGCTTTGATGTCGATGGCGCATATATTAAGAAATGGGTTCCAGAGCTCTCTGATCTTTCAGCGTCTTTCCTGCACGAAGAGGGCGCTGCGAGTGGAACAAACGGGTATCCGCAACCCCTTGTTGATCACGCTACTGCTCGCAGAGATGCTATTGAGTGGTTTAAAAATAATAGTTAATAAAGAAACGAAAAAACGTATTTGGTGTTTTCTTACCTACAATACTGCACTAAATATTTGTAACAAGAATCCAAGTACCATGAGAAAGAGAGAGAGCATTATTTGGAATCTTTCTGTTGCCAGATGCGTTATTATTTCTTGTTCATCTCGTTTACTTGGGTGTTGTGCGAGTATTGTTAAGTCGTCATTGGTTTTAACTAATGCGAGACTTAGTAAGAGTACACCACATATCGTAATGAATAATCCGAGAACATCCAGTCCTAAGGCGGTGCTCATATGAATCATTACTGATATTACTATGATAACAATTAATACGAGGGCAATGAGAAATTGTTGCCATAATTGTAATTTAGCATGATATTTTGTACTCATAACCTGTTATGACGCGACATCCTTTTTAAAGTTTATTTGTTACTCTCAAAAGAATACGTATTTACAGTATGTTTATAAATGCCAGATTATTTACTAGTGTACCAAGAGGCATATAGGTCTTATCGCTTATGTGCGCTGGAGGAGTTTTATATTCTAAAGGTACTTCTTGGAGGGATAAATATGGCACGAATGCACGCAAGAACAAAAGGAAAATCGGCGAGTCAACGACCAGCAGGAAGGCCTGTACCAGAAGGAAGTCCTTCTGCAAAGCAGGTTGAAGAAGAAATACTTCTTCTCGCAAAACAAGGACACAGTCCTAGTTATATCGGTACGTTACTTAAAGAAAAAGGAATATTGGATGTTAAAGCGATTACGCAAAAAAAGGTAAGTGTTATTCTCAGCGAGCATGGTCTTTCTCTTGAACTTCCTGAAGATTTACGTAATCTTATACAGAAAGCAATTATGTTGCGAAAGCACCTGAAAGAGAATCATAAGGATCAACCAGCAAAAAGAGGTCTTACCCTTACTGAAGCTAAAATTCAGCGTGTCGCAAAACATCACAAGTCTACAAATAAGCTTCCTACCTCTTGGAAGTATGACTGGAAACAGTTTAATTATTTGGCAGAATAAGATTTTTTTTACCATTTTTTTTTTTTTTTTTTTTTTTT
>SKHI01000014.1 GCA_007117065.1 Candidatus Woesearchaeota archaeon | reverse complement strand
TTAAGTCTAGCAAGTCGTATTTGTTATTCGTTGATAATGTTAGTTTGATTCCTTTTCTTTCTAGGAGTAGTCCTATTCGTTTGTTGAGTGTTGCTGAGTGTATTTTTTCTAGGTAGAGTAATAGTTTTTCTTTGTTTATCTCATTTATTATTTCTTCGAGGTATTCTTTTGTTTGTTCTAGCGATATTTTGTTTTGATACAGAAGACAATCTATGAGTAATTTTTCTTTGTCTGCTATGAGTATTTCTTCTCCTTGGTGCATTTCTTTTTTGTATCCAAAGAAGTTTTCTTTTTTTATTGTTATAAAGTCCACTTTCCAGTTTTGTATGTGTTGGTCTTTTTTTTGTTGTATACTGCATAGTTGTAGTTTTATATGTCTTTGTGTTGAGTATCCGTAAAATTCTATTGCTGAGGCGAGTGTTATGTATGTTCCTATGTAAGTTTTGCTAATGTGGTATTTGTCTATTTGTTCGAATGCGTACCATCCTTTTCTGATGAGAAATATGTTTTTTTTGTTGAGGTGGTTGTGTAGGTATACGCTGAGGTATCGTTTATTTTTTCCTGTTAGTTGTGCTAGTTCATTAAGTGAGAATACGTTTCCGAGTTGTTGTTTTATTTGTATTAAATCCATTTTAAATTTTTATATGCATCTTATTATACATAAATATAATTATAAGTATATATAAGTTTTCTTTTTTGTAATTAAAGAACAAAACATTTCTATTGCATAGAAACAATAAGTTTATTGTGTGAAAGCAATAAGAATTAATACTTTAGAATGTTTGCTTGATAATAAGCAAGTTAAACGATATTGATATGTGTATAATCACAAATGACGCCAATGAAGAAATACTAGAGAATCTGGAATTACTCACGTACAAGTTAGACATACATTCATTTACGACTAACCAATTCAAAGAGATGATATTTAAAAAAGAAGATAATCTAGGTAATTAAGAAATAAAATAAATTATTAGGCGGCAGAAACACATTTTGAAACAGTGCATAAAGCAAGAAATGAAGTTCCTAAAATAATAGATGTGTTAAAAAAATATTTAACAATCACTTCTTCGCAAGCTCACTTACTAGTTCATCAACTTTTTTTTCTAGCTCTTTGAGTTGTATATAGGCATAAAAGAGTACTATACTAAAAATGAATATTGCTCCTATAATAAATACGTCTAATAGTCTTCCAATGACAAGCACGTTAGTAACTGGTATCAAGTATTGTGGTTGAAGTACAAACAAGATAAAACAAAGCCAAATGAAGAACCATCCGAGTAGGCTTCTATACGTGTACGTGTTTTTCTTGTAGTAATTCCACGTAATAAAGAGCATTACTATCCCAAACAGCACCCCTATTATTTGTAATAGCATCATAGTATTAGTCTCCATTTTAGCATGTTTATTGCTATTTTTATTCCATCTCCTACTCCTGTTCCTTTGTATTTTTCGTGGTATATTGTTTTTATAATTATTTCTTTATGTCGTAAACTGTGTTTTCCTGCTCTTGCTATCATCTCACTTTCCATTCCGTAGTCGTTTGCGTCCCAGCGTAGTTTTTTGTACGCGTCTGCGGTCATTGCTCTGTATCCGCATTGACTATCGTAAATGTTTATTCCAAAGAGAAGCCGTGTGTATAACGTTAGTCCCCAGTTTCCTACTCGATACAATAAAGGCATTTCTTTGCTTCGTTTTCGCATTCCAAATACGATATCGTGTGTGTGTAGTTCTTTTGTGAATCGTTTTATTTCTTCTGGTTCGTGTTGACCATCTCCGTCAAGTAATACGAGATAGTCTGTTCCTTGTGCTATTGCGTAATCGCATCCTGTTCGTACTGCTGCTCCTTTTCCAAGGTTCACGGCGTGTTTTAACACTGTTACTCTTGTTTTCAGGGCTTTTTCGTACGTGCTGTCTTTTGATCCATCGTCTACTACGATGATATTTGTGCATCCTTGTTTTTGCACACGTTTTATTACGTGCTCTATGTGTTTTTCTTCGTTGTACGCTGCGATGATTATAGTTACGTTCACAAATATCTATGGGTTGATTGTTTTTTTAAATATTCGCATCATACGAGTATTGTTTTATCTCATTTATCTTCTCTATCAATAAATACACTCATATTCTACAGTGTTTCTTTGCATATATCCTTGTTTTATGAGCTGTGATAGTTCAATGTATGTTTACGTATTCCCTTGATATAGTATCTCACCTATACTTTTTTGGCTGCACGACGTTATGATTCTCTGTACGCGAGGTATGCGTCCCAATCTACCTTGTAGACAAGTATCTTTCCTCCAGTGAATTGTACTTCTCGTGTTACAAGCTGCATAAATTCTCCTGGGTCTTCGTCAAAGAAGAGTTGTGTAAATACGCTGTTAAAAATTTCTGGTTGTCCAATAACTGCTCTTCCTTCACGTATGCGTATTCCTAGATTAAAGTCTGCTTCTGGGAAGATGTATTCTTCTCCTTCGTATGTGATGATGAGTGGTTGTACTGTTCCTGCGAGTTGTCCTTGTGCAAATAATCGTATTGTACTGTTTTGTGGATTGTCTCGCGGTATTACGAGGTCTTGTGCGATTATTTGCACTCCTTGTTGTGTTCCCACATCTAGGGATAAGTCACAAATTGTTGTTTCTTGTGTGCTTGAACATCGTCTTTCTCCCACGTAAGATGGATAAGTGCTTATCCATGCTGCTAGTGCTCTGCTATTTGGTTGTGCCCTCGCTTCTTGAAAGAGTGCTTGTGCCGATGTCTCTGATATCCCCAGGGTTTCTGATATATTTCGTACACCTACTTGTTGATTTCGTGCTGTCTGTGCTTGTTGAGCGACATATGCTCGCTCAAAGTCCCATCCTCCAAAGTGACCCCATACACTTGATTTTCCTACCATGTCTTCACTTACTATCACGTAGCTTTCTGGTGGTGTACAGTGGCTCACTTCAAGTATGCTTGTTATTTCTTCTGTGCTGAATCCTTCTTGCTCAAGTATGCTTCTTGCTTGTGTGCTGCTTGTTCCTATTATGTCATCTGTTATTCTGTATGCTTCAAGCACGTTTTGTGTTCTTTCATGTATGCGTTCATACGCAGTGTTTGCTCCGCAATTTAACATACGCAGTATACTGAGTGTCTCTGTGTAGTCTATTGTTTGAAACATATGTCCTACCCAGTGGGCTTGTGGAGTGTTCTGGCTTGCTCCATCAAATGTTACTCTTCGTTCTGCTATGTATTTGAACCAGTGTCCAAAGTCCCACCAACTCGTTATTATAGCGTCTTCGCTACTGTTTTGATTTATGAACGTAAGTGCGTCCCACCAGGCATCGTTCATCATTGGGATGTGGCTTTCTGCTGCTGTTTGTGCTCTGTTGTATAGTCCGTCTCCAGTTGAGGTTGGAAGGAAGAAAATGAGAAGCACTAGCACTATCGCTATTGTTTTTCCTGGGAATGTATAGTTTATTTTTTTCTTGCTAAACATTCCGAGTTGGTCAAGAATCCATCCTGTAAAGAATCCTGCTCCGAGTGCTAGACCAGGTAAAGTAAGAAGCTGAAACCGTACTCCTTGCGTGTTTGCAAATAATCCTGCTAGGAAAAATCCTATACCTATTATTGCGTAATGTGCGTTTCCTGTTTCTTCTTTTCGATAGATATTATAGATTACTGCTCCTATAAAGGGAAGGGAGAAGAGAAGTAAGTAGACAATCACAGGGAGTTGTAATGCTCCTTGGCTGAGCATGAAAAGCAAGTATACAAATGCGCCTCCAAGTATTCCCCAGTCTTTTCCTTCGAGCTTTTTTGGTAGCAATGCAACTATGAGTCCTAATAAAACAACAAGTACGAAAAGCGTTCCCCCCATACTGTTTATTATTTGTGTGAGGGATGGAACGTTCAGTTCTGCTACTGTGGTGAGAACGTTTGGCCAAAGATCTTGATTTAGCGGGTTCTGTAGTCCTGTTGTTCTTGCAAAGGGCCCTAATAACCCGTTTGTGAATGCTTTGAAGCCACTAAATGCTGTGGTAAAGATTGCTGTTGTAATAAAGTATATTCCAAAGAGAGTAAGTAAACGTGTTGTTTTTGGAAGTATTTGGGAATAGTCTTGTTTGTTGCTTGTTTTCTTGTATTGGATGTATGCTTCTCTGAGCGCATAATACGCAGGTATTGCCAGTAATGCTATGAGCAGTGTAAAGAATGCAAACCACCACCCTCCCGTCCAGAATCGAGAGTAGGTTGCAGTCAATATTCCTGCTAATATACCGCCAGTAAGGAATTTTATTGTGTGTTGTTTATTATCAATTGCATATACCAGAGCAAGTATCATGAAGAGTGGGAAGAAGAGCGTCCATGGATCTGTATCTGCAAACCCTGCCATCGTTCTTGTAAGAAGGCTTACGTGTAAGCCCACTACAAGTGCTGCTATGAATCCTGCAAAGCTCCCGTATCTTCGCGCTACGATAAAGAATGCTGGAAGAATCATAAACAGAGCAATAATTGCTGGCATGTAGAATGCTCCTGTCATTGGGATGTATCCCATCCATACTGCTACGCGTAAGAACTGTGTTTGGACTATTCCGTGCCAGTCCGTGCTTGTTGTTCTCCCAAGAGGTGCTCGGAAATATTTCTCCATACACTCGCCGTTTTCTCCTCTGTGAGTACACACAGTTCCAGTCTCAAGTATTCGCTCTGCTCTGTGCAGGTAATGCCAAGGGTCTATTCCTGTGAGGTATGTTTGTGCGAATACGCTTCCATCAGGGCGCTCAACTTCTAATTGGAGTTGACGTCTAAATGATTGTGCTGTTGCTTGCTCCTGAATGCGTATTTGTTCAATATTTTCTTGTCGGAATCGCTCATATTCTTGATTTGCTCTATTTCGCAGGTTTGCTGCTGGTAGGGTGGGGAATTCTTGTCTGAGTTGTGCTTCTATTTGTTGTATGTACATACTTCGTACACTTTCTTGCGCCCATGTATCAACTATGGGAAGTTCTGCAGGTGCAAGACGCACATCTACAACAATAAACATTGCAAGGAGTACGAGGAGTATGAGTGCTGTTGTTTGTACACTCTTTTTTTCGAAGAATTTGTCTGTTTTGTCTAGGTAGGGCTTTATTTTCTCCATCTCTACAGGGTGCTGTTCTTTTCTTCTTTATAAAAATTTAGGAAAAAACAGATTTTCCCTAAATAGTAGTAACATTTATATATTAGTTTGTACATACATATGCCTATGTCAAAATTAAAACGCATCCTACGCGACACATTCATCATGGGAGCAGCACTCGTTGCACCTACCTTTTTTTCACCAGAAAAAGCAGATGCACAAACAAAATGCGATGTACACAGCCGCTCATACACTGTTGAGAGAGGTCACGACGTACGACCATTTGATGCATATGTAAAAGAAGAAGATGCCTACAGACAAATAGGTGTTATGCGCATTCCAAGAAGCGGAGATGATTTGAGAAGAGTTCATCAAAGGGGAAGTACGTATCAAGTTGACTGGCAAGGAGCAGTTATCTTACAGGGTAACGCACTCGTACAACCAGAGGTAGGAACGGAACTATATCTTGTCCCTCAACAAAGAGGAGATACTGTTCAGGGAAGAACTACATCAACTACTATTAATGGAAGAAACGCATACAAATTTACTGTACATAATCGACCAAAATCATTCTTCCTTGTAAACGATTGTGGAGGATCAACTCCTGCATACGTTATTTCAGGCGGACAAACAATAGAACGAGAAGTAGAAGTAGTAGACGTGCCCGTGGGAGTAGAAAGAAACCCACAAGTAGTCCTTAACCTCGCAGACTTATGTGATGTTCATGTTACGTGTAAAGAAGAACCAACTGATAACCAAGGAGAAGCATATTCTCCAAACAGCGTAAACCTTTCTTTAGAAGGAGGCGTTCTTGCAGGAAGCAGAGATATTAATCAATTCACCACTACAAACACGAACAGCCAAGGAGATATTGGTGGCTGGTACACCCAAGCAGAAGGAAGCTGGTGGGGTGGAAGAAGCCGTGGAAGAGCTGCTATTCGCTACGAAAACAGTGTTGAGCGCTGGAACGAGCACCGCATGAACGTTGATAAAGTGAGTTTAACGGGAAAAACTGATTTGAGAATCATTGGTCCTGTCGGCGGTAACGTTGGCGGAAGCTACACTGAAATCGATCAGTCTTCTCAATTAGGCATGGGCGCAAGTAGAACAACAAGTACTATGGAAGGTGGACTAAGCTACTTTACTCCTCACGCAACCTTTAGTGTTTCTGGAGGGCATATGGAGCTTACAGACAGAAGTAAAGGCACCATCCAGTTTGTTGACCGGTTTACTGGTCCGGTATACTCTGCTAACATTGATATGAATTGGCAAGGAGAAGGAGGCTTTTTTGTCAATGGACAAGCAGGTGCTTCTCGCGCCAATCTCAGTCATAAAATAGACCCTAGTACTATAGATAGAACTACTGGGCATCTCCGCGTAGAAGCAGGACAGAACGTCACTTCTTCTGTGGGGCTGTACTTGACAGGAGGGGTGCACTATAGCCAGGACAAGTTTGACACAGACCTAACCTCCCAAATGAGTAACACGTACACCGTATCTGGCGGGGCAGGAGTTCGTTTTAGCTTCTAGAATATATTTCCAAACATTTATAAGTCATATATTGTCTTAAAGAAAGTATGCAGATAGGTGTACGACTAGGAATTATTGTTCTTTTTCTTATTTCTTTTGCTGGTTTAGCGTTTGCTAACCCGTTTCAACCTATGAGTTGTCCTAATTTAGCTGATCCTTGTACTCCTGAAGACCCTACGTGTTGGGTGTGGGATCCTGCTGGACCTACTCCTTCATATCTTCCTGATAGTGATCGTGATGGTATTCCTGACGTTGATTGGACGGGAGCTCCTAAAGATAACTGTCCTTGCCATCCAAATCCGCAGCAACAAGATTCTTCTGGTGACGGCTTTGGAGACGTGTGCGCTATTACTATTCAGAAGTCTGTTTCTCCTTCTGAGGTAGAGGTTGGTGAGCCTGCAGAGTACACCATTATTGTTTCTTCTCCTTCTACTACTGGTATGCGTATCCGTGATTTGTTTACGAGTGGCCCGAGTGTTTCTACGAGTAACATTCAGGTTTCTGGTGCTACGCACACAGGAAGCTTGTTTAACTCAGGCATTGTTCTGGGGAGTTCTTCAGGTTCTGTTACTATTACGTATACAGGTGTTGCTTCTAGTCAGGGTACTGCTGTTAATCGTGTTACTGCTACACAACCTGGCGGCAATTCTGCTTCTGCGCAAGCATCCCTTACTGTTACTCCGGCACAAACCCCTCCGCCGACAACGCCTCAAATCGAAATCACAAAGTTGGCTGATCGGTCTACTGCTTCTCACAATCAAGTTGTTGAGTACAGTATCTCATTGTCCTCAAGCACTCCTTTCACAGGTCAATTAACTGACAGCTTTACACAAAATTCTGTTCTACAAGGTTCTCAAGGAGCGCGACTAACTCTTATTCCCAGCTCTACATCACGTACCATACATGAAGGTTCAGGTACTATTACTGGACAAATAGAAAATGGATTACAACTCAATAATTTTCAGGGTGAAGCGACGATTAGATATCGCGCCAGAGCGACAAGTGCACAGGCACAAGACACTATATCCAACAGCGCAACTATTTCAGGAAATACAATATCACAAACAAATACGTTTACTCTTACAATAGCTCCTATTAGCACCCCCCCTCCTCCTCAGCCTGAACAACTATCAATTACAAAAACAGCAGACAAAACAACAGCACAAAATCAAGAAACAATAACATACACAATAACAATAACAGGAAACACAAACAACGCAAACATACGAGACAGCTT
>SKHI01000039.1 GCA_007117065.1 Candidatus Woesearchaeota archaeon | reverse complement strand
TGTTAGCTTGCTTTGTTCGATTTTAATATACATAGCTTCCCCCAAGATCTATTAATTTGATAAGCCATAGGCCTTAATAATTATAAAAAAACCGCTCTGATACTTGTTCTTTGTAGGTTTCGTGCTTTAGAAAAACGGAACTTTACTCTTCAGAACTTTTTTGCGTCGCAAAAAAGCACTTCCAGTTATCCCTCATCCCTAAAGGACGTATTTAACAATAATTATCTTAAATAAGTTCTCAGCCCGTAAAACAAAAAGTTTATAACATGTTCAATCCATTAATTTTTTATTGTGGCAAATTATATATCATCCACACTACACATATTTGCTTGCATGAAATTTCAAGAAAAAATTTCTATAAATGGACAAACACTGTATAGAAGCAACGAACCAAGAGACCTGAATACTCAAGAATGGTATTGGGAGTATGAATTTTATTCTAAATGGGACAAGAAAAAGAATATACTTCCTAAGCCTTCACATATAGTTAAAGTGTATACCTCATTTGCAAAAAAGATCGATAATGGACAAGAATTCTTAGAGGTAAAAGATTATCTGAAAGGTATTTTAAAAGATCTGCGCAGTAATACTGAGGAAAAAATTACTTCTATTTCACAAGAGAAATGCCAACACATTTCTTGTATACATGATTGAATTAGTCTCTCATGATGTAAAGCAGTATTAGCTTACACCCATCGTCCAATCATAAAGACAAGCAAAATATAGTATCTGTATCGGATTTTGATGAGTATGCAGTATAAAACATGTTGATGTCATTTCTTTAAATCTTAACTAACTATCCATGTTTGTACTCTAATACGCCAACTAAACACACTTAAAATATAAAAAATATGAAAAAAATATTTTTTACCCTAAATCTAGAAAATTATTGCAGGACTTTTCGGCTCTTTTTCTTCGTTTAGGTCTACTACGAGTGTTTCTGTAGTGAGCACCATTGCTGCTATGCTTGTTGCGGCTTGCAGTCCGTTGCGCACCACTTTTGTCGGGTCTATGACTCCTGCTTGCATGAGGTCTTCGTAAGTGTCTGTGCGTGCATTGTAGCCCATTCCTTTTTGTTTTACGGTATATACTACTTCTGCTGCTTCTTTTCCTGCGTTTCGCGCTATTTGTCGCATAGGTTCCTCCAGTGCACGAAGAACTATTGCTACACCTACTTGTTGTTCAGGTTGAGCTAGTTTCATTTCTGCAAGGCTTTGTGCTACTTTAAATAGCGTCAGTCCACCTCCAGGCACTACGCCTTCTTCTACTGCTGCTTTTGTTGCGTGTAGCGCGTCGTCTATGCGCATCTTTTTTTCTTTGAGTTCTGTCTCTGTTGCTGCACCTACGTTAATAACAGCCACTCCTCCTGCCATTTTTGCCAGTCTTTTTTGTAGTGTTTCTTTTTTGTATCCGGTCGCGCTCGCTATTTGTCCTTCGAGGAGTTGTACGCGTTGTTTAATGTCGTTCTCATTTCCTTTTCCTTCTACGAGTACTGTTTTTTCTTTTGTTACGCGTACGTTTCTTGCGCTTCCAAAGTCTGCCGCAGTTATTGCTTGTAGGTCTGCTCCTGTGTCTTCTGCAAAGTAGGTTGCTCCTGTGAGTGCTGCTATGTCTTGGAGTTGTGCTTTCTTTTCATCTCCAAATCCTGGTGCTTTCACTGCTACTACTTTGAGGCTTCCGCGCAAGATATTTATGACAAGTGTTGTCAGTGCTTCTCCTTCTATGTCATCTGCTATGATGAAGAGCGGTTTTCCTTCTCGCGCAGTCATTTCTAGGGCTGGCACGATATCTTTCATCGTACTTATTTTTTTGTCTGTTATGAGTATGCGTGGGTTTTCCAGGCTTGCTTCCATTTTTTCTTGGTCTGTTGCCATGTATGGGCTTACGTATCCTTGGTCAAACTCCATTCCTTCTACGACTTCTAGGTGCGTCTCTAATCCTTTTGCTTCTTCTACAGTTATTACTCCGTTCGCACCTACTTTCTCCATTGCTTCTGCAATGAGTTTTCCTATTATTTCGTCGTTATTCGCACTTATTGTTGCTACTTGGCTGATGTGTTCTTTTCCTGATACGTTTTGCGAGTGTTTTTTCAGCTCTTCTATTGCGTGTTTTGTTGCGTGTTCTATTCCTCGCTTTACTTCTATTGGGTTTGCTCCTGCTGCGATGTTTTTGAGTCCCTCAGTTATGAGTGCTTGTGCCAAGAGTGTTGCTGTTGTTGTTCCGTCTCCTGCATTGTCTTGTGTTTTGCTTGCTACTTCTTTTATGAGCTTTGCTCCGATGTTTTCAAATGGGTCTGCTAGCTCTATGCTTTTTGCTATTGTTACCCCATCATTTGTGATTGTTGGTTTTCCTTCTTGCCCGATGATGACGTTTCTTCCTCTTGGTCCAAGGGTTACTTTTACTGCGTTCGCTACTTTGTCAATTCCTTCTTGTAGTGCTTTTCTTGCTGCTTCGTCATATAATAATTGTTTTGCCATGTTTAGTTCACCTTTGCTAGTACGTCTTTGTACTCGATAATTACGTATGTTTTGTTGTTAAACTCAAATTCTTCGTTACTGTATCCACCATATAGGATGTGATCTCCTTTCTGGAGCGGGAGCGGTTTTCCGTGCTCGTCTGTTCCTACTTGTTCTACAATCCCTTCTTTTTTCTTTTCTTTATCGTTTGTGGGTAAGTAGATACCGCTTGCTGTTTTTTCTTGTTGTTGTATTGGTGTAATAAGAATTCTTTGTCCTATTGGTTGTATGTTCATTGTATGTTCCTCCAAAAAGGTCTGTTGACCTTAAATCAACGTATGTTTATTTTGTATATAAACATTTTGGTTCATGAGCATAATCCGAAAAAAGAAGAATATATAAACCATGAGCACTCTATTCTCCGTATGCGAAAAAAAGAATCCGCACACATTTCTCTTCCTGCCGTAGGTCTTGCCATATTAGCCATTCTTGCAATTGCAGCAATTACTTTGCTTGCCACAAACAGTATTTCAAGTCAGAATTACGAGGTATCAGAAACCATGCTTGGAGAAGCCAGCCAAGCACGTTCAACACTCTTAACACAAGACTTTAGTCGCATTGAGCAAGAAATAGTAGCACAAGACATTAGTCATTGTTGGGCTCAAGCATTAGTCCAAGCAATACACATCTGTCATAATCAAGAAGGAACAGTTACTGACGAGTGCGTTGTACGAGAGTTTCGCGGACTATTTCGCAAGTGTTACATGACGGAGATGAGTGATTAATATGAAAGAAGTAAAAACAAGTGAATACGGAATAATACTTGCAATAGTAGGACTTGTAGCAGTAGTATCAATTATTCTTATGGGCATGCAACAACCCATTCAATTAAGTGATGAAACACTTGTCGGTGATGCCCGTTTTGCTCAACAAACGGCCACTGAGCAACCTGCGTCCGGTAACGATTTAGTTGATATGTGCATTAATTCGGCTTTTTTGCAATCTTTATTTCATTGTAATCGAATAGGTGAAGGAGCTAGCTGCATTGAAAGAGTGTTTTATCAAGTCCTGTATAGCTGTATGGAAATGATTGAGCCAGTCAATTAGCGCCAGGATAAATAGACATCCATTACAAAAAAATAATATGTGCGTTTAGAAGTACGTCCACATAACAGAATAATGAGACAATGTTTTTGAGTGAACTCATCAGAATCACACCAAAATATTTTTATACAAACTAGGTGTGCTAAAAAGCCACCTAATAGACATTTACTATGTATTAGCACAAACAATAAATCAATACTACAAACACCATCGAAACTGTACAAATAGCAATACATATATCTGTGCAGACCACCCATGTATAGCATAATAACTACGTATCAGATCACTCAATGAATCCTTTTTTTCTGAGCATGAAATAACACTTTGCTGTGGCCCGTACATCTATCAGAGCGTTATGCGCTCCTTGGACGGATTCATTAAATAAATATGCATATAGCTCCTCTAATCGAGGATATTTGTATCCGTACATGCCTGGAAGTTTACATACCTGTATACTTTGCTTCATTGTGCACACACAGTTTTGTGTGGTAAAAAATGCTTGTTTACCTGTTCGGTGCCGTTCTGCATCGAGCACTGTTGCATCGAATTGTGCATTGTGCGCAACAAATACGCGTACGACTGCGAATAGTTGCTCAAGCTCTTCGAGGGCTTCTTGTAAGGGTGTTCCCTCACTCTGTGCGCGCTGGGTTGTTATTCCATGTATGTTTGCTGATTCTTGAGGAATCTCAAATCCTTCTGGTCTGATGATACGGTTTGTTTCGCTTAATAATTCTTCATTCTCATCGTAGAGAGCATATGCCAATTGCACTATTCGTGGCCAGTTTGATGTATCTGTGTGGGGAGCAGTATACACTCGGGGAAGCCCTGTGGTTTCTACATCGAATATGAGGTACATGTCCTTACTCTTTCTTGGACCGTCGTTTTCTTAGCCCGATAATGAGTGCAAGCACGATTACTCCGATGATAATACTAAATGCTGTTGTTTGGGCAGAAACCCCTCTTCCTTCTCGCACTTCTATGACGATGACATCTGTTTCTGTGTATCTTGTCGTTTGCACAAGACTCTCTAACTCTACTGCAACTTGATATGAACGTACTGGTGCTGAGGATAGTACCTCGTACACTATATCAAGGGTTGCCGTCTGGTTTGGCTTAATTTTGGCACCTAAGAATTGGCTTGTTCTCTCGAACGTTAAGGGAAGCGAAATATCTGGGAACAGGCGTACTCGCACATCTGTTGCTTCTTCTTCTCCGGTGTTTTCAATAGTTATGCGTAGTCTGTTCTCTGCTGTTCCTTGCGCACTTGAGCTGAGAAGTTCTTGTGAGATAATGCGAAGTTGGGGGGCTTGCGTGATAGGTATCGTAAAGGGTAGCGTTATTGTGTGTTGTTCGACACTTGTTCCAGTTGCTGTTCGCGTGCGATAGGTAAGTTCCAGAAGTGCAGGTGTGGTTTGTCGTATTGATTCATCAATATTGATGCGAAACGTTAGTTGTCCTTGACTTGCTCCATCCAGTGATGCTATAGCGTCTGTAAAACTGTATGCAAATGATTCTGTTATTCCGTCCGACGGACGTATTTTTGCACTAATTAGTTCAGCCGACCTATCTCCTAAGTTGTGCAGAGTGATGAGTAATTCGTTTGCTCTGGTATTTGGTAAAAGTTGCTCAGGTATTGTTCGAATAGTTCCTATACGTATGTCTGCTCTTCGTGCACTTGCTTCTATGAAGAGTTCTTGTTCGAATATGCGTTCTGTTTGTGTCGTTTGTAGAAGGAGAGGAACGTTTATGAATCCTTCAGGCGCTTGTTCTGAGACATATACTCTTAGAGTAGTGGTTATTTGATCTCCTGGACGAATGCTTGAGAACACTCTTTGGGGAGATATTTGTGTTATGAAGGGGTTTTCTTGTATGCTTAGGCCAAGGTTATTTTGTATTTGTGTTGCTGATTGGCTTGATATACGTACTGTGATATCTGCATATTCTCCTGCGGTTATGGGCGCAGGCGTTGTAGACAGTATTTCTACCTGTAATGCACTTACAGATGATATCAGCACAAGCAACAATAATGCGTATAACCCTATTTTCATGTGTTTTCGAATGGAGCTTCTTTTTTAAGCTCTTCGCTTTAATGCGCGCTCTCTCAGCACCACTATTGTGGGAACGAGAAGAAGCGTTACTATCGCGACTGAAAATATGCTAAATGCGAGTGACCAACCAAGGCGTTGTGTTCCAAGCAGAGTTGCGAAGGCGAGTGCCAGGAATCCAAAAAAGGTTGTTATCGTTGAAAGAATAATTGCGCCTCCTGTTGTCTGAAGTGCTTCTGTAAGAGCATCTTCAAGTGCATCGTGTTTTTGCATGGTGTGTTTTATCGCATTAACTAAATGTATGCTAAAGTCTATTCCAATTCCAAGAACAAGACTGACTATTCCTGTCGACAGGCTGGTAAACGGTATTGAAAAGTATCCTTTCATGCCCACCGCCCAGAGAATGGCAAGGAGTATGGGAACGAGTGCGACAGTCCCTAGGGCAAAGCTCGTATACAAAAGCCCTACTACCACAAAGACGAGTATGAATCCGAGCAGAGTGGTTATTGCCGCGTCTGCTTGTAAGCTTGCTCCGAGTTCTGAAAAACGTATTGTATCTCCAAAAAGACTTGTTTCTGTTTGGTATATTGCTGTCGCGCTCAGTATAGAGCGTAATTCTGATTCTATGAGACTGCTTCCTGACTCATCTACAACGAATCCTTCGCTTATAATTCGTATTGTCGTAAGCGTGAAGTCGTTGTTATATGCTGTTTTTCGTTCTTGTGCTTTTTGGTGTATGATGGCGTTGTCAAGAGCCACACCACTCACAGCACTTTCTACTCGCGTCACTCCTGGTATTCCGGCGAGTTGTGCTTCAAGTCGTTGTATGTCACGCACTGTTTGTAGTTCGCGCAAATCTCCTCGAGTGCTTGTGAGAACTACGGATATCGTATCTTCTTCTCCAAAAGCACTTTGTATTTCTCCAAACGTTATTGCTATGGGGTCTTCGTCAGGTATCCAATTACTGTTGCTTGTGCTAAAGCTTACCTGTGCTGCTCCTATGAGGAAGAATACGGTAAGGCCAAGCACGAATACAAGAACCCCCCATGGGTTGTGTACTTGCATGTGTGCAAGACGCGCAAATACGGTTTCAAGACGAGAGTTCTTTCGTTTTCGTCTCGATTCTGGAGCGGTTTTGACGAATTGATACAAGAGTACTGGGAGCAGGAGCATGGTGATGATAAATATTGTAGTAATTGCTATTACGAGTACAGTTCCTTGTGCTTGCGAGCTTGGACTAACCCCTACCATGAGTGCCGCAAATCCTGCCACTGTGGTAAGGTATGCTCCTGTAAGAGCAAGTTCTAGTTCATCAAGAGTCTCTTCTATGGCGTTCTGAGCGTTCTTTAGACGCGCAAGTTTTCTTGTATAGGTTACGATTACGTGTATCGAGTAGTCTGCGCCAAGACCGATTACGATGACTCCTACCGCTGCTAGTGTGAGAGTGAGTTCTACACCGAGCAGAACCATCATCCCTCCTAGTACAAAAAGGCTGATAAGTGGGCTTACCACTCCAATGAGTGCAAGTTTTATGTTTCTAAAATACCAGTAGAGCACAATGAATACTAAGAGTGCTGTGAGAAGTATAGTAACCAGGTTGTCTTGTATAATAAGGGTGTTTACCCGCTCTATGATTACGGGAAATCCGTTTAGTTCTACTGTTGCTCCTATTGGCGTGTTTGCCTTTGCAATAATACCTCGTATTTCTTCTTGTACGATTGTACTGCCGTCTGGTGTATTTGGTTGCAGTGCTTGAACACTTATCCTTGCCTGTCTTTGTGAGGGACTTATTTCTAGAGGACCTATTGCAGTAATGTATTGGCTTTCTTGCAAGAGTTTTTCTAATTGTATCTGGTATGGTTCTAGCATTTCTTGGCTAAAAGCAGGTACGCGTAATGCTGAGGTCTCGGTTTCGTCAAGTAAGTACACTATTTGAAATCCTGTATTTGTACCAAATGCTTTTTCTAGCATTCTCGCGTTCGTATTGAATTCTCCTTCGGCTGAGATGAGCGAATCAAATGAGGGGTCTACTGTCAGGTTTGTTGCAGTATATCCAAGCAGTGCAATAAGTATTCCGAGTATGATAAGTGTTGAGCGCGGGTTTTTTATCAGCTCATGTGTTATTCCTCGAAGCATTTCAGAGAGTAACTTCATATTGTTTATAAGAGTGTGGATGCATAAAGTATTTTAATGCAAAAGAGTTCCTCTCTGTATGGTCTCTCATAGTGTTGCTCGGAGGCTGATTTTACAATATTTATCTGCTTGGGAGGATCAGTCTGTTGAACAAATAAGAACATTATTTACTGTTGACGCACACTATCATGAGTATCTCTTCTCTGCACCACTCGTTGGAGTAGTAGCCATTGAGCAGTATTGGTTTGAAAAAGTTGTTTCTGAGCAACGCGACATCACCACCGCACTAAAGAACGTGTTTGTTGATGGGGACACCATTATTGCTGAGTTTGTAGCGTATGCCTATAGTATTGTGAAGAATAAGGAATTACGGTTACAGTCTATTTGTGTCTGCACTGTTTCTGGTGAGAAGCTCTCTTCGTATAGGGAGTACTGGCACTCAGCGTGGAGATGACATCACATTTCTTCCAATGCATCTATCCCCAGAAGATTAAGTAGTTCTTTGAGGATTTCTTGCGTTTTTTTTATGAGGTGTAAGCGCTCGTTTGTGTGAGCAACGCCAAGTATTTTATGTGTGTGGTAGTATGCAGTGAATGCTTGTGCCAGTGTTATTGCATGTCTTGCTATGTAGTGTGGTTTGTATTGTTCTCCTGCTTGT
This sequence comes from Candidatus Woesearchaeota archaeon, assembly GCA_007117065.1. Lineage (GTDB taxonomy): Archaea > Nanobdellota > Nanobdellia > Woesearchaeales > SKIA01 > SKIA01. Next base: position 16,471 of record SKHI01000039.1, on the reverse strand, counting down.
ACAATAACATCTTTTGTTTTAGTTATTGTTCTCAGAAGAGTGATGTCTTCTGGCGTAGTGTATTGTGAGTAGTCGTTTTGGTTTGTGGGTTGTTGTTCTTGTAGTATGCTGTGTATGCGCGCTATTGCGTATTGTATGTATGGCGCTGTTTCTCCTTCGAGTGAAATACTTTCTTGTGCGTCATACACAAAGCCTGTTTTTGGATCGTATTTGAGCATGTAGAATTTGAGTGCTGCGTACCCGATAGTTTTTGCTCTGTGTTGTACTTCTTGTACGTCTAATTCTGGATAACGTGTTGTTAGTTCTGTTTCTGCAAGTCGCCTCATTTCTGCAAGAAGCTCATCACAATCTACTACGTTTCCTTCTCTGCTTTTCATTTTTCCACTTGGCAGACTGATCATCCCGTAGCTGAGGTGGTGTCGTTTGTCTTTCATTTGTAGCTGGTCAAATATTGCAAAAAGTTGAGTAAAGTAATGTTTTTGTTCATCTCCTACAACATATATTTGCTCATCTGGTGCGTAATCTTGTTGTTTAAGCTTCGCAAGGCCTATGTCTTGTGTGCTGTAGACTGCTGTTCCGTCTGCACGAAGTACTACTTTTTTCCCTAGCGCTCCAAGTTCTGCTATTGTGTTTCCTTGCTCGTCTCGTGTAAAGATACCGTTTTGTTCTGCTTCTTGTACGAATTGTTTTGCTTGTTCGTAGAATTCGTGTTCGTTGTATTCCTTGTCAAAGAAGATTCCTAGTTCCGTGTATGTTTCTTTAAATCCTTGTTTTGCCCACGCATCTAATTTCTTCCACAACTCCAAAGTACGTTCATCTTTTTGCTCCCATAATCGTAACAGTTTTTGTGCTTGTTCTTGCAGTTCTGGTTGTTGTGCTTGTTGTTTTGCGTATTCTACATACCATTTTCCTACGAAGTGGTCAGACTTTATTCCTGCTTCTTGAGGCGTCTGATTGTTTGCATATAGGTCGTAGGCAAGCATACTTTTACAAATGTGTATTCCTCTGTCATTATTTAGGTTTACGCGTATGACCGTGTTTCCGTTCATTTCCAGTATGCGTGCTGTTGCTTCCCCAAGAAGCATGTTTCTGAGGTGTCCTAGGTGCAGTGGTTTGTTTGTATTGGGGCTGGGAAATTCGATAAGCACTTTTTTGTTTGTTTTGGGTTGTTGAAGCGTTGTCTGAAATGCCTGTTTTGCACGTGCTTGTGTTGTAAGGTATATGTTTATGTAGGGACCAATCGCTCTCGCTTCTGCAATGTCTGGATGAGTTATGGTCTGCGCGAGTTCATAGGCTATTTCTTGAGGACTTTTTTGTAATTGTTTTGCAAAGGCAAAACAGGGAATTGCATAGTCTCCGTGCTCAGAATCAGTTGGTGTTTGTAATAACGCAGCCAACTCCATAGTTGAACTGGGTAAGTATTGAGCAAGTAGTACTCTAATATCGTTTTCGAACTGCATGTATACAATTCAACCCAACAGCATTTATATGCTTTTCTCCCATTCCATGAGTATACAAAACGAGTGGCGACTCGCCAGTTTTATCAAGTACAGTACGCACAAAATGCGTTACTTCTGAACGCTGCCACATGTACCACTCGAATTGATGCGTAATACGTTCTTTCCAAGGTAAAAATGTTAGCCTCTCAAAAAGACGGCAATTTTCTGTGGTTTGAAAACGAAAATAGGTATTTTTTATGAGACTTTGGTGTGTTTGATTAACCGTATCCGCAAATGAAGGTACGTAAACTGTCCGCTGGTGAGCTGACATGAAATCATAAAGTAAATTTATTTGAAGCGTTGCATAATTATCTTCAGAAGAGTTCTTTGAGGGTAGAGGTAATGAGTATAATAGAGTAGGTACGACTAATCCTCCGTAATTAAACGGCCAACGTGCAAAGGTATTGGGTGCTAAAGAATCAGCATATACGCGCCGCATAAAATCTATATATGCCATTTCATTAGACTTCATCTAAATGAAAAATATAAAAAAACATATAAATATACCCCTTTTTAGTAGTTTATATGAGCCCGGGAGGATTTGAACCCCCGACCTTTCGGTCCGAAGCCGAACGCTCTATCCAGGCTGAGCTACGAGCCCATATATAGTAAGTAACTCTGTTGAGTTTTTAAGTTATTCTTTTTTCCTAAATGGATGCTCTCCATATCCCAACCATTCAAGTTCCTCTATAGGAACCATTTTTGTACGTTGAGCATACAGAAAGAATATTCCTAGCACTACAAGAATAATTCCTAAACCAATGAGCAGCATAGGAATAATCATTTTTTTTGCAATGTTATGTGTAACGTACTAACGCGCACTAATTTGTTTTCTTTATTTGTTACTTGTTGACTTGTTAGCTCAATATTGCTTACTTCTGCAACACCATCTAAAAAGTCGTGAATTGCTATTTCTACGACATCTGCTGCTCTACTAATATGTTTTCCTCTTGCCTTTACATGAACAGTGTCTTGCTGTTGTGTCGTAAACTGCATTACAATAGCAGTGACGTAATTCATGAAAGGTTTTTCACCTACATATATCTCGTTATCTTGATTCTGAGCAGTCATATGCGAGTTATAGTGTTTGTTGTATTGCTTCGTGCTTCTTTTTTAGCCTCGTTGCATATCCTGCGATGATGTTTCGTATTTTCTTACTAGGCACATTCGCATATTGTTCTACTAATGCCTTGTTTTGAGTAAATTCTGTTGTGAATTTGTCTCTATGAGCATCGAGTAGTTGATTTGTGACACGCTTTACGAGCATTGTTTTTATTCGTCCCATGCATTGGTGAGAGCGTTTCTTGTTAAAAAGGTTTCTTTATTCGCGGAGTATTTTTTGTCGATAGGAACTAAATTGTTCGTATAAGTGAGCGTTATGAATAAAAAAGTCTATTTGAGCCACAGGAATACTGAGTTTTTCTGCGACATGTCGTGCAATGGCGCTTGCTTGATACAGGTTTGCAGGAAAGCCAATAAATAGTTCTATACTGCGTGCAGTAACTGTAACAAATAGTTTTTTTGCACGTATTTTAAAATGAAATGCAATAAGAGAGGGCGTTATGTGCAAGCGAGCATCTTCATGGGGAAATGTAATAATTGCTTTTCTTGTATACGCATCATGCGATAGCAATTCAATAATCCGTGGAAGTTGTGCTTGTATGTGCGTGCTGTATCCGTAGACGTGTTGTTGGTCTTGAGAAAAAAGTATGCTTAAAAGCTCATTGTGCGAAGGATAATGCCAGTCTAGTGAGCGCACCTTTTGCAGAGGCACATCAAAGCCGCCGGTAAAGCTGAGTATGCAATTATGTATCTCCTTGCACGCTCTGTTTTTTGCATCCACAAACAGTTCTGTCTGCTCAATAATGCGCATTGTCTCCTCCCACATCACAAAAATTCCTCCAGACTGCGTGTGCGCTGCAACGTTTTGAAATCATATACGAGTAACGGATAGGAATATCTTTGCATAAGATAGTGTAGTTCATTTATCAATTCTTCAGGCCGAACTGATGCATCCCTAAAAAAACGTATTCGATCAGTATCATATATGCGCATAAGCTGCTCGCGTAATTCTAGAGGCTGTGCAAAAAGACTTTCTTTCCCATACACCGTTTGTTTTCTATATCGTCGCGCACTCAGTCCAGGAGCGTAGTGTAGAAATCCTGTGCTCAAGTGCACAGAGAATGCAAGTGGCACACCGCAACTTTCCAAAATACGTTGATGTATGTGCATGAATGCACGTATTGTTTCTCGTAATTGCGCTACAAGTTCAAGATGTGTATCTTCCAGAAGGTAATTCCAGAGGCGAATATAGCTCACTGGATGCACCAGTTGTTCCCGCAGCGCCCCTACTTGCGAAAGACCCGTCAATGTCCGCGTAGCTATTCTTCGTTGAGTAATCATTCTTGCCAGGAGCGTTTTTGCGATCCGTAAAACGAGTTCCTGTAACGATTTTGCACGAAGATTTTTTTGCTTTGTAAAATCAACAAGATAACTTCCCGATGCTACAATAACACCGCCGGCACACTCAAGCGCGCTCTGTTGTTCAGAAATAAGCACATAACTTCCTTCTGAGCCTGGAAAATGAAGCTCATTTTGTGATGCAATACAAATTTTTATTTGCTCTCTTGCAAGAAGAGAAAATATTTTTTGTATGGCAGAGCAACTCAGCTGTTCTTTGTTCAGTGAGAAAAGAAGAGATAGGCGTTTTGGACTCCGTTTTGCAAATAACGAAAAAAACCGTATCTGTGCTTGTGTAAGCGCATGCAAACGAATATCAAAGTGTAAGCATATGCGAAGAGAATAATCATTGGAATCTGAGATGAGACAGTCAATTGCTTCGTCTAATGCCACTTCAGAAAGCGACAAAAAGCGATGGAATTGATATACCAATAATGAGTCCGAAATATGTGTATATAGGTGTAATAGCTGTTTTCGCATGGACGCAAAAGTTACGTATGCTTTTGCGTTGATAGCATAGGCACTTATTTTATGCAATTGATTATTCCTGCATGTCAAGCCAAATAAATCTTCATCATGCAAGTAATTTTGTGCAGCAACTTCTTGGGTTACAACTATGGTTTCTTGCTTATCACGTAACAGTACATGTTCACCAACATACGTGCAACGATACGTTTTTTCTCCCCGATCAATAATACCTGCTTCTTCTATAACACCAGTTTGTTTAAGCTTGTTAAGATAATATAAGAGCCGTTTGTGCAGTGCAGATTTCATATGTTGGGCGCGTTTTCGCACAGCAGAATCAGAAGCAGATAAGTCCGTTTGTATCTTGGTGTAACAACTCGGATACAGAGAAGAAATGATTTCTGTGGTGCTTAGTGCACGTACAGAACATGAACTGAGAAGCGTTAGTAGTTCTCGCTCAACGGCACGCATAATTACTACTATAGAGAAGTTATTAATAAATCTGTCTGTTTTTTGCCCTGTTCTAGCGTTCAGTAAACATCTGAACGATTCAGAAAAAAATTCTCTGTATATAATTATATCAACCCTCTTCTTCTCTACACATTGGAGGAATACCTAATGAAAACATCTGAATTATCCGTTATGCGACACCTAAGAACGAACGCCCGTGAGACACTTACAAAAATGAGTAGAAAAACAGGAATCCCTGTAAGCACCATATATGAGTGGCTCAAGCAATTTGAAAATGGAGTTATTAAAAAACACACCTGTCTTCTTGATTTTCGAGAGTTAGGCTACGATTTACGCGTCACCATTCTTCTTTCCATACAAAAAAAGAGTAAAGAAGCAGTGAAAAGTTTTTTAGAAAACCATCATCGAATAAACACCATCTATCGGATTAATAATGGCTATGATTACCTTATCGAGACTGTTTTTAAGAACATGTCTGAGCTACAGTTGTTTCTTGATACACTTGATGAGCGAGGAATAAAAGAAAGAAAAGAGTACTATATTCTCGAGGAGATTATGCGCGAGGCGTTTCTTACAAGTGATGCACACATGAAATTGTTAGCCACATAAAAAGAGAAAAAAAATATTTGATACAGGCAAATTATTCAATTACCACAACTAGCCGGTCACCAATAATTCCTGTAAGCTCCAGGCTTCCTTTAAGATCTGCTGCATTTGCTGAGAAGAACGTTCCCCCATACGCGTCAAAAAAGTGTACGCGAGAGAATTGCTCTACATCTGCAGGATTCCATTGGAGCACCATATTTTGTGCATCAAACGAAGGTTGATATACCAGCGTTGCCCGAATTGGTTCTCCAAAGGGGAGATACTTTCTTGAGAACGCATCGTCTGCATAGACGATTCGTGCATCAAAAGCCCCTTGTGGCGGAGGAGGCGGCCAATATTGGTCCAGCCCTTGCACAAAGTCTGTTGAACCCCTGACATGATGTCCTAATACGAGTGGGAGTCTGTGTATACCGTCAGACACAGTAAATGTTATCTCACGTACAAAAGGCACAGGTATTGGATCTATTGGTTCTACTGGCAAGCCATTGTGTGGTGGTGGAACGAAATCAATAGGGTTTGGCTCTACAGGAAGTGTTGGTTCCACAGAAGTCCAATGAAGGATATCTCGTACAAATTCAAACGCCAAGTTAAAGTCGCGTGCCGTCAAACGAGTAACCTCGGTCTTGTCAGTTGTTTCGTATGTTTCGAATTGGATTCCTCCACCTCTATTGACATACACTGTCGTGCTATCCCAACCAGCAATAGCCATTATTTCAATAAGGGCTTCTGATTCAACATCTACATCAACCCGGTCTGGCTGAGTTCCTAACCGTACAGATGCTGGCACTCCTGGATGAAAGGGTTCCAGGACAACCCATTCAGTCATACCATTCACCAGATGTACATCTAATGCGAAATCCCTTGCAATTCTTTGAATGAGTGTATACCGGTCTGTTGTCGGGTACGTCACTCTTCTTGACTCTCCTTGAATGGTTGCTGATACAAATGTTCTATCGCCCATGAGTTCTGCCACAATGTGTACGTCTCTCTGCTCGAAGCGCCCGTTAGGAATCACTGGTTCAGAGAGAGATCCAGAATTTGGAACGACCACCCAAAGAACTCCTGCACGCACTTCTTCTAAGCCATATCCAAATTCAGAATGTAATTCTTGGATAAGTTCTTGTTGTGATGCTGCTCGTGAAAACAGTTCTTCTCCTGTTCGTTGATAAACAACCTCCCAGTATCCATCATGCACTCTAACCTCGAATAAAAATGGTTGTTCAGACAAGACCTCATTATTAGCTACACTTTGCCCAGAGTTCCTTTGCTCTAGTTGAAGAAGTTGAGCTCTTCTCTGCTCGAGAATATGTTCTCGGGATTGCATAGCGCGCTCATCGACTGCAGCCATAAGCTGTGCTTCGTGTCTTGAAACAGAATCTCTAAGAAGATTCATTCGTTGTTCCATCCGTTCTTGAAGCTGAAGTCTTTGTGATAATTCAGCACTCAAGCGCGCAATTTCTGAATCATTTGCCTGTGCAAGGACGCGATATCGAGTAAACAATTCTTGTCTTTGTTCTTCCAAGCTTAGATCAAAAGTGGTTGTTCGCTCTTGTACGCGCTGGATAGATCGTCGTAATACATCAGTTTCAGCGTATTGCTCAAAAAGGCTATCAAGACGCATGAGTTGTTCTTGTGTTTGTGCGCGTAGGAAGGTTACTGATTCAAGAACCTCTTGTGCGTTTGTACTACTCATGCGTTGTTCTGCACGCGCCGTTCTCTCCTGCAGACGCACTAATGAAGCAGCGTGTCTTTCTTCTGCTTGTTGAAGAGCGTGCACATCATGTTCTTGAAGAAGAAACTCCACATCAGCTAGTCTCCTGTGCGCATGTAGTAATTCTCGTTGTAATCGCCTTTCTTCATCAAATGTGAAGGCAAGGGATACTCGCTCACCAAACAACTGTAGTGCATGTAACGGGCTGTTAGGAGCAATCCCTGTTCGTATCAATTCTTGTTCATCAACTACTCGTCCTTCTTGTGCCAGTACCGGCGCGGTAATGAGAAGGAAGAGCGCCAATGATATCGTTAGATATTTCATTTTTTGTAGTCTCCGCGATATTCAGATAATCTGATATCTCAATACACATAGGGATGCACAAGTATATAGTTTTTTAGTGAAACAAGGTGAAACAAGGAGCGTTACTTGCGCAACAAGCGTATTTTGTTACTATTCTGGTATGGCTCTTTTTCTATATACCCTTTTTTTTCTAGTGATGCCAGGCGCCTGCTAATTTTTACTTTTGATATTCCAAGTTCATACACTATCTTGTTTTGCCAAAGCGTATAACCAGGGGATCGAAGGAGAAGTTCCACTATCTGTTTTTCTTCTCCGTATAAATGCTTTGTGACACCTTTGTTTGTCTGACGCACAAAGAAGAGCAGAACGAGTGCTGTCATGACAAGAGCCAATACGAAAAGATATATCCAAAGATTTGAACGAACTTGTTGTGCATGAAATTGCATAAATATGGCTTTTGCAGGTTCTATATCTTGCGCATACCAATGGAATGTTATTCGCTCCCCATCACTTGTAATGCTGCGGGGTCTTGGCGTTATTGAGGGTTGAGGATGTTCTATTCCTGCAATAAGAGAATGACCTGGCGGAAGAGAGATGCGTATGTTTCTTGGAGTTCGTTCATAGCGTATGAAGTCTACGAGTAAATTTTGTGTGTATGGCATCGTGTACTCTATCACATCTCCTGCAAGAAGGATTGTTTGGCCTTGTTCTACAGAAATATTGTTAATGGTAAGCTGTTGTTGTGAAAAAAAAATTACTTGGTCTGCTGAAACATGTTTAGTAACTGATATACCATCCGTGTGTACAATAAATGTTGCGTTCTGTAATGCAGAAGCATACGAAACAATACAGAAGAGCACAACAACCAGTAATAATGCTTTTTTATGCATGGTATACCGTGCTATTATGCATAAGTGTTTAAAAATATAGACTGTTTTCTTCTCAGTATGGCTGATAATAGCGCTCGTATTAAAGAACTCGAGGATGAATTAAGTAAGACTCCATACAACAAAAGAACACAAGGCCATATTGGTAAGGTAAAAGCACAAATTGCTCGTCTTCGAGAGGCCCAAGAAGCGTCTGGCGGAGGTGGCGGAGGTTCAGGGTATCAAGTTCGCCGAACAGGGGACGGTACTGTTATTCTCGTAGGCTACCCGTCTGCTGGAAAAAGCACTCTCTTAAACGTCCTTACGAATCAAGAGTCAGAAGTTGGCGCATACGCATTTACCACCCTTACTGTCATCCCTGGATTATTAGAGTTCAATGGGGCGCAAATTCAAGTCTTAGACGTGCCCGGAATTGTAGCAGGAGCGGCCTCTGGAAAAGGCAGGGGAAAAGAAGTTCTCGCAACTATGCGAAGCGCTGATTTGTGTATTCTTCTCCTGGATGCTACACGTACCCATGAAGTAAAAAGCATTCGTAAAGAAGTATATGACGCAGGTATTCGTCTAGACGAGCCAGTGCCAGACGTGCGCATCACAAAGAAGGCAAAAGATGGTATTAGCATTGGAAGAACAGTTCCTACACCTGAATTATCTGATGAATTAATTGTTGATATGTTGTCTACGTTTAGAATTTTTAACGCTGACGTCGTTATTCGCAGCCCTGTTACAGCTGATCAATTCATCGATTGTATTCGGGGGAATAGGAAATACATGCCCTCGCTGTTGGTAGTAAACAAGATCGATTTACTCAGCCCCCAGCGAGCAGAAAAAGTGCTTTCCGATTTGAAGGCAGATTTGGGTATTAGTGCTTCTCAAAAAGTAGGTATTGATACGTTAAAAGAAAAGATATTCTCATCTTTACACCTTATTCGCGTATGGATGAAAGAGCCTGGTAAGGATGCTGATCTTGAAGAACCCTTAATTATTCGCAAAGGAAGCACTATTCGCGATGTCGCCGCCAAGATTCATCGCGATTTTGAGCGCAAGTTTAAATTTGCTCGCGTCACGGGCGATTCAGCAAAGTTTCCAAATCAGAGACAAGGTCTTGACCACGTTATCGCAGATAACGATATTATTGAACTTCACAGTCGTTAAGCAAATTTTTTGAGACGATCATGATACGCAAAGAGCTCCTCTACTGTATGCACCTCTATGAGATTTGTAAGCCCTTCTTGTAGCACTTTTACGCCTGCGGTGGCTACGATGACGTCTTTTTTTGTGAGAAGTTTTTTTTCTAATGCTACACGTACACTTTCAAATATTGTTTGTGTTCCGTTATGATTGTTATGTGCAAATGTGATTGCAGTCACACCCCAACTGAGCTGAAGACGCCTTCTTGTTGCTACATCATGCGCCACTGCTATTATTGATATGTTTGGGCGATGTCTTGAGATCATGCGCGCAGTCTTTCCTGTTGTTGTACTAATCACTATTGCACGTACACCAATTCCGACTGCCATCTCGTAAGCTGAGTTGGTAACACTTTCTGCTATGCTCAGACCTTCTTTCTTCACCGATACCGGGTTGCTCAGGTATGGCTCTGTCTTTCTTGCTATTTCTGCCATTGTTTGCACTGATTCAACCGGGTAGTTTCCTGCAGCAGTTTCATCACTGAGCATTACACAGTCTGCACCGTCAAGGATAGCATTTGCTACATCACTTACTTCTGCTCTTGTTGGCCTGTTATGTGTTCGCATACTGCTTAACATCTGCGTTGCTACAATCACTGGTTTTGCTTCTTCGTTACAGCGTTTAATAATTATTTTTTGCGCGTGCGGAACATCTGCTAGGGGTATCTCTACACCAAGGTCTCCTCGCGCCACCATTACCGCGTCTGCTTCGCGTATTATTTCGTCGATGTTTTCTACTCCTTCTTGATTCTCTATTTTTGCTATGAGAAAGGGGGTCTCGCCGACGAGAGCGCGTACCGTTTTTATATCTCGTGCGCTACGAGTAAAGCTAATTGCATATCCGTCCACACCAAATGATGCGCACGTCTGTATATCTTTTTTATCCTCTGCGGTCAGGATTGGCATTCCTTTTTGTGTTCGAGGAATGCTTACTTTTCGTCTATTGGTAAGTAGGGATGGTTTAGTAACGCGCAAGGTTACGTCTGTATCATTCACTTCGTCTACTATTGTTTCAATGTTTCCATCATCGATGAGCACAGGGTCATTCTTGGATACGTGTAGCGCATGAGAGAAGTAGGCCTTATGAGCATGTTTTCTTTGTGAAATATGTAATCGTTCTCCTTGCTTGAGTGCGCGTTCATCAGTAACACCAAGCAAACGGATTTCAGGTCCACGCGTATCTAGTATAATGGGCGAATCATCACATATTTCTCGTATGGAATCAATGAATCCTTTCCATTGTTGCGGATCTCCATGACTCATGTTTATACGAAATGCGTTTGCTCCCGCTTCTTTTAATTGTCTTATTTTTGTTTTCTGTTCTGTGGCGGGTCCTATAGTGGCAATAATTTTTGTCCTCTTCATACACCTTTTTAAACACGAGAGATTTATATATTATATGGTTCTTACATCTGGTATGGATTTATCAATTATCACCGATCAACCCCCATACGTGCTCTATGGTTCAGCACTTATTTTTTTTGGTGCAATACTGCTTATTGTGGGATTATTCATGCTATGAAGGAGGAGAAAAAATGAGTAATAAAAATATGGAAATTAAAATAATTTATTCGTACATGTACAACAGACAATTAAATATTCATCGTTCCAAAGAGCAAGTTTGGAAGCGATTTATGACTCTTGAAGGGAGTTGTTCTGAATTAAAAGAATTAAATGATCGATTCTTATTAGACACAATTTATACCATGGAAAAACTTTCAGGTAAGAAAATTCCTCGTGAAGAAATACGCATTTTTATTGTTGATAGAGACCGGGGAGGAAGTTTTCACGAACCTATGACACTTCAATTTGATGAAGACCAAAAATTTATGTTCGTCGAGCTTCTTCATCTTGTAGGTCATCATCTCGTCGTAGATAGAGGAGCTATTGGTGAAGCTAAAATTAATCTTGTCGTTGAGGAAGCGATTTCGGGACTACCCTTGGATTTTTCTCGACAACTAAAGCGATTACATAAGATTCAAGAGGATAGATATCCTTTAGAATATTTCCGTATTGATCCAAAAAAATATGCTTTGAAAGAAAAAAATCTTCTTGAACACTTTCCAAGTATCAAAAAAGAGGTATAGACAGTATGCGGGTGAGTGTCGATATCGGGGGAACGAAGACCATTTTTGCATTCCTTCACGAACACACTGTTCTCTACTCCCATACCGTTCCCACAAATACTGTGCAAGATTTTTGCTCCGCTCTGAACACGTTCTTATTTCACGCTGGTGAACAAGGTTTTACGTCCTCTCAGTGCGTCGTTGCGTGTGCTGGACCTATAATTGATGATTGTTGTCAGTTAACAAATGCTGATGTGTTTATTTCGAAAAAAGATATTTTAGAAAAAACGTTACTCGGTTCCGTTCGTGTAGTCAATGATTTATTTGCACTTGCTCACGAAGATGAAGGAGATATCATCACACAGTCTTTCAGAGATGGAACAAGAGTCTACATTTCTCCTGGCACAGGTCTTGGCGTAGGTTTACGTACAAAACATGGTTTTCTTGCTTCTGAAGCAGGGCACGCAGACATCGCAGCATATAATGCTGAGGAACTTTCGCTCTTATCTTCTGCTTCAGTGACAAATACTCCTGAATATGAGAGCGTCTTGTGCGGTCCTGGCTTGGAGCGCATGTATAGCGTTCTTCGCTTTGAAGATGACCCCTCTTTAAGTTCTGATGAGATTGTTGCCGAAAGAGATAATATTCCAGCTGCTGCTCAAGCAGTGCGCTATTTTGGTTTGTTTCTTGGGCGCTGTGCACGAAATCTTGTTCTCGCAGTTAATGCTGATAGGATTGTTTTGTCAGGCGGAGTATTACAAAGGAATATGTCTCTTTTTGAACAGTACTTCTTTTCTGAGCTATTATTAGGTCGCTATAAAGAGATCCTCAATACTGTTTCTGTACAGGTTATTTCTGACCCATTAGCTGTTGTGAGAGGAGCAGCTCGCATTCCTTTACAATAAGGAAAAAAAATAAAATAGCGGTCTATAAAATTATTGTACAAGATGCACTGTTGTTGTTGGAAAGGCCATCTCTATTGAGTTCTTTCTGAAGCGCTCGAGTATTCCAAGATTTATCTCTTGTTGTGCGTTCATATAGTCTAAAAAATCATTACTGTTAATAAAATACACAATCTCATAATTGAGACTCGAGTCTGCAAATTCTTTGAAATGGACTCGGTCGAGATCTACTATTTCTATACTTTCAAAAACGTCTTTAACTAATTCCAAAATGAGTCGCAATTTGTCTGTGGGAGTGCTGTATTCAACACCTATTTCAAAAACAATTCTTCTTCGCTCCATTCGTTTAAAGTTATGGATGCGCGTGTTGGTGAGTTCAGAGTTACTTATAACAAGCTCTTGCCCTTGAAGGGTGGTCAGTCTAGTAGTTTTTAGTCCGATATATTTTACTACTCCCATGTCTTGGCCGACCATGATAAAATCTCCTATCTCGAATGGTTTGTCAAAGTATATGCTAAAACTACTAAATAAGTCTGAAAGAATATTCTGAAATGCAAAGGCAATTGCAAGACCTCCTATCCCCAGTCCTGCGATAAGAGGCGTTATTTCTACTCCAAAGTTTGCTAATATGATCAGAAAAGCTATTGCCCAAAGAACTGCTTTTACTATGCGTCCCATAAGAACAAGCATGCTTTGCGTTGTTTTCTCCCCTCGTAGAGCCGCCATTTGCTCTACAAAGAAATCTATGAGGAGTTGTATTACTTTGACTGCATAAAATACTGATACTAAGACAAACGTATAGTAAAACAAGTTACTTATTAAGAAAGGAAGTTCAAGCGTACGGGTCGATATGTACAGGCCAAAAAGGATGTAAAATGCTTTAGGGATATGTCGGAGTATCTCGACGAGTCGATCATCATACTCATTTTCTGTTTTCTCCGCCATTTTTTTAAGCATGTGGAGAATGTATACTTTGAATATCCATGTACCAACTATTGTGATGAGAAATACAATAAGCGCCGTCAGGTATTGTTGACCAGCATTGCCAAAATACGTTGTAACCAAAAACTCATCAAGCATGCTCTGTATACAGAAGAGTCCATTTATAAGTCTTTATTTTCTCAAGAGCACAACATATACTGTAAGGAGATATGAAAAAAGAAGAAGAAGTGCAAATACAATTGTGTTTGAATGAATAATTTCGTGCAAGAACGATCCAATAAACATTCCAAAAAGCAGAATGGTTATTTTTATAAGCACCCATTCAGCCAAGCTCAGGGACCGTAGTGATTGCAAGAGGTATTGTATGAGTGACATATTCGCTTTATTACCTCGGATATTATAAAAGCATCGATTTTAAGCAACACTTATAAATGTGCGATAACTCAAACAGGCATGATAAACATCACGTTTCCTGACGGCACTGTAAAGCCATTTCCATCAGGAAGCACTGCCTTTGAGATCGCGTCCAGCATCAGTCAAGGCCTTGCTCGTGAGACAGTTGTTGCTCGGTGCAACGACGAGTTAATTGATCTTTCAGTACCACTCACAACAGATTGTCGCCTTGAGTTTCTCAAGTTTTCTGATATCTCAGGCAAAAAAGTGTTCTGGCACACTACTGCGCATGTATGTGCACAGGCCGTCAAAAGATTGTTTCCTCAAGCCTTACCCACTATCGGACCACCTATAGAAGAAGGAGGTTTCTATTATGATTTTGCGGACCTCAACATCACACAAGAGGATCTAAAAAAGATTGAGAATGAGATGAAGAATATTGTGCAAGAGGGACTTACTCCGCAACGAATAGAGTACTCAACTGTTCAAGAAGCACGTGAAGCAAACAAGGATAACCCGTACAAATTAGCTATTATTGATGACTATCAAAACGAAACGCTTAGCGCGTATAAACAAGGGGAGTTCATAGACATATGTAAAGGCCCACATATTCCAAGACTCTCCATGATAAAAGCCATAAAGCTTACCAAGCTCGCTGGTGCGTATTGGAGAGGAGATGCCAAAAATGAACAACTTACGCGCATATACGGTATAGGATTTCCTGAAAATAAGTTATTGCGCGAGTATGAGGAACTTGTTGCTGAAGCTGCTCGCAGAGATCACAGAAAAATCGCTCAAGAAATGGAGTTATTTACTGTTGATGAAGATATTGGTCCAGGCATGGTTCTTTGGTTGCCAAAAGGTAATATCATTAAAGAGGAGCTTGAAAGGTGGGCAAAGGAAACTGAACAACAATGGGGATATCAGCGCGTTACCACCCCTCTTATCACAAAGGAAGGACTATTTCATACTTCCGAGCACCTTCCGCATTATACTGAAAGTATGTTTCCTCCTATGGAGTTTGATAATGAAAAGTATTATATCAAACCAATGAATTGCCCATTTCATCATAAAATATTTAGTTCTCGAACCAGAAGTTATCGAGAGCTTCCTCTGCGGATTGCAGAATATGGCTGGTGTCATCGATATGAGCAAAGCGGGGCATTGTTTGGGTTGATGCGCGTTCGCGGTATGCAAATGAATGATGCTCACATTTACTGTGAGAAAAAAGATGCTGTAAAAGAGTTTGTTGATGTCATTCGGTTACATCAATACTACTATGAAATGTTAGGAATTACTGAATATAGCATGGAGCTTGCTCTTCGTGATCCCCAAAGCGACAAATACCATGGTGATGACTCTATGTGGGCTGAAGCTGAAGAGCTTATGCGTAAAGCCATGGAATTATCTAAAGTTCCGTATACTATTGATGTTGGTGGAGCAGCGTTTTATGGTCCAAAAATTGATTTTCAGATTAAAAGTGTTATTGGCCGTTCTTTCACAGCATCTACAAATCAGATTGATTTATTCATGCCTGAAAAATTTGGGTTAACGTATGCTGGCGAGGACGGTTCTGTTCAAGTTCCTGTGTGTATTCATCGTGCCCCTCTAGGCACCCACGAGCGTTTTATTGGTTTTCTTATAGAACATTTTGCTGGACGGTTCCCCCTCTGGCTCGCTCCTGAACAAATAGCAGTTCTTCCTATTAGTAAAGAGCAAGGTAACGGTGCCAACGAACTCGTGCAGCGCTTAAAAGAACGCGGTCTACGAGCAGTTCTTGAAACAGGCGATACCCTCAATAAGCGCGTTCGGGATGCCCAGTTGCGACGCATTCCACTTATGGTTATTCTTGGGGAAAAAGAGCTATCTACAGGAACGGTTGCAGTTCGCACACTAGATGGGAAAACGACGTATGGAGTGTCTGTTGACAACTTTGTTCAACAGGTAACTCTTAATCGTAACAAGAGAAAGTTAACTCTGCCCACATTTGCAAACATCAAGACCGCTCAATAAGCAATCTTCACGCCACCTTGATGAGTACAAACGTTTTCTTTTTTCTCTTAATCACAGTACTAACAAAAAATTGTTGTACAACCATCATCACCCTACAAGGCCTCCAAAGGCCCATGCACTCATCAACGGGACTGCCCAGCTGAGAAGACTTCCTACCACCAGCATTCCAAAGAAGTCAAAAAATATTGCTTCTATTTTTCCTCCATCTATGAGTTTGATAATATATGCGCTGGCAAATGCGTGTATTATAACCATTATCCCTATGTACAACAAAACGAGTGGCATATTTACTTCTGGTATCGGAGGGAGTATCTGACTAAATAGCGCTCCTGCTTCTTCTGTCATTTCGTCTCCTTGAAGCACTCCGCCAAAAATTTGACTTAATAAATCTGTTATAGCTGCTGCCATGTATATCGTTGCTACGAATCCTACAAGCCCTCCATATAGTGCTCCTCGCATACCGCTTGCCAGTTGAAGGCGAAGTTTTCTTAGACCCAGTAGCCGAGTAAAATTTTTACTAATTATCTCTCCTATTTTTTCTCCATTTCCACCAAGATAGATGCTCT
>SKHI01000043.1 GCA_007117065.1 Candidatus Woesearchaeota archaeon | reverse complement strand
TTTTTTTTTTTTTAAATTTTTCTTCCCATATATCGTATACGAGCATTCCGTCTTTCTTTTCTTCGCCGAGAAGATATTTAATTACTCTTATGTATAGGAGTCCTGCGGCTATTCTTGTAGCTGCTGGGAGGAGTCCTTCTGTTCGTTCTTGCTTAATTGTTTCTACTTGTTCTTGAAGCGTTTTTTTGTGGACTGCGCTTATGATGATACATGTGTTTCCTCGTATTCCTGCTCCCATTACAGGAATGTTTTCTTGTTTACAATATGCGCTTATTATGGGTGTGAGCTCGTTATCTCCGCTGCAATCGAGAATAAGGTCTGCGTTAGCTAAGAACATGCTTTCTTGTGTTATTTCTTCGTTAAAACTTTTTATTGTTGTATGTGGATTGATTTTTGACAGTATTTTCTTTGCTTCTGTTGCTTTAAAACGTGTGAGTTGTTTTTCTTCAAATAAGGAGAGTCTGTCCATATCTTGTTCGAGAACTCTGTCTTTTTCTATGAGGCGTACTTGTATCCCGCTTCGTACAAGCATTTCTGCAATGTTTGTTCCAATTCCTCCTAGTCCAATAATGGAGATTGTTTTTTCTTGTAGTGCGCGTACTTTTTCTTCGCCTAGTTGTTTTATAAAATGATTATACATCATATATAGTTCCTAAGACCTTATTGTTTATATATATTGCGTAGTCATAAATAGTTCCTTCTCTTTATTTTTACATGGACCTTCCTTGTGTTTCTTGTAAACGGATTCCCTCTCAGAGCGGGCATGCTCCTTCCTGTCCTTTGGCTATCTCGTTTGCTTCTTTTTCGCAGAGGGATTTTTCGGGTGTTTCTTCAAATATCTGTATTGGTTCTTATGGGTATCCTCGTGTTCGTGTGGGCTTGTTAAGTTCTCATCAACCAGCCCTTGATCATCCAAAAGAGTTGGCTTTGCGTTCCTTGCCTGAGATCATTTTTGCGCGTTCATCTCTTATTAATAGTTTTCACGTTGTTCCCGTTGAAAAACAGGACTCTTTTCTTTCTCTTGCGCAGTTAGTTGCTCAGGCCAAGAAGCCTTCGGAGGTGGAGCTTTCTTTGGAAAAAGTTCCTATTTTTCGTCTCCAGCACCCACCAGGATCTCCTCCTCATGGTGCATCTGTTGGCTTAAAAAAAGCTTCATTGCTGGGTAATGTGAAGGTTTCTTCTTTCGTAGAAAAAGTTCTCTCTGATGAGCTGTCAGCTTCCGAGCAGTTAAAGAAGCTTTCTGTACGCTTAGATGAGCATGCTCAGACAAAGTTGTTGACTGCTGGGTTATTAGGTTCCGATAAGCGTCTTGTTCCTACCCGGTGGGGTATTACTGCTGTTGATGACATGCGCTCCCTAGATATTCTTGCTTCTGTCAAGCAATTTCCCTGTTATAATGTATATAGTGTTTTTTTCTTTTCTCATTTTGGTAATTCTTTTCTTATCGCGTGTTTTCCGCATCAATGGCAGTTTTCGTTGCGTGAGTATGCCCTTGATTCTCGCAAACACGTCCCTCCTACTGTTGATTATGAGTCTTGGAATGGGCGCTCTACGTATGCAAAGAACACTTCTGGCGCGTATTATGCCGCTCGTGTAGCTGTTGTCGAATGGTTGCGTTCTCAGCGTCGGCAGGCCAGTGTTCTCGTACTTCGCTTCATTTCTGATGCGTATACTGCGCCGCTTGGTGTGTGGGTTATTCGCGAAGGTGTTCGTACAGCTTTTTCCTCATCTCCTCTTTCTTTTTCTTCTCAAGAATTGCTCTTGCGATATATTTCTTTGCGTATGAAACAGTTTGGTGTGGTTGAAGACCTCTCCTCTTCGCCTCTTATTCGTGGTCTTTCTCAACGCACCTTATTCTGAACGCGTATATGATTATCTTCTATGTGAAACTGTACTGGGAGAAAGTATTCAGTTGTTTGTATGGCTGTTCGTGTGTGATTCGTTATGTTTGTAGTCGTTAACTCTCCTCCGTGTATTCCCAGATATACAATAAGCTGGTCTGCTAAGTGTTCATCCACTGCTCCTGGTTTGTTTAATTGTTCTTCTAGTCGTTGCTTGAGTAGTTGTACTGCCTGCAATGGTGTATCAACTTCATCTCCTAGAACGCTTGCTCCTATTGTGTGTATTGGTTTGTGTGTGGCGTGTACTGCACTAATTGTGACGCTATATCCTTTGCTGGAGGTGTATATATAGCCGTTTTTGAATTGTATTGGTTTATGGTAGATATCCAGGTGTACGCGTATTGCTTGTTCTAGTTTTTCACACAGATCTTCGTCAAGATATTCTCTTGATGCGCTGATGTGTACTGCGAAGTATTGTATTGTTCCTCTTTCAGTAAGTCGTATGGGTGTGGATTCTTTTTTTTCTCCTACACGCACATGTATTCTGCCTCCTCCTTTAGGAAAAAATCCTCTTCTTTCTATTTCGGTATCAATGTGCATAATCTCTGTGAGGGTTGGTTGGAGTATTTCGCGCATGTAATCGATACTCGGGCTCCATCGCACATCTGTTCCTCCTTCAAGTATGTACTCTTTTCTTGTGTGTTTATGTGCGGGTATAAGAAGTGCTTGTGCTAACAGTGTTGTACTTCCCGCAGTTCCTATGTGCGCAGTTATTTTTTGTGGACTAAATCCGTATGGGATGAATGTAATTTCTTGACTTCCTATTTCCGCTCCTTCTACGTGTGCGTTGCAGAGTATTTGTAATGTACGTATAGCGCTCACGTGTTGGGCCTGAAGTCCTTTTTTTGGTCGTTCTGAGCGAATGTTCGTTATCGTAAATGGCTTGTTTGTGTACGCGCTTAGGCCAAGGGCGTTGCGCAGTATTTGCCCTCCTCCTGAAATTTTTGTTCCATCAAGATGTATCATGTGAATAAGAATGAGTGTGTATAAAAAAAATTTTGGCCTCCACCTATAATCATGTTTTTTGGGGGGTGATATGGCTTAAGCGATGGAGGCCTGGTTTCTATTCTGTATTGGTAAATACAGTGTATTGTTACTATTGGGTTTTTTCTCCCTGCATATGTTTTTTTGGGGGAACGGGATGGAAGTGTTGTGAGGCGTCTATGCGCCTCTGTTCTCTTCCGGTCTAGTGGACGATTTCGATTCCGAGTTCGTCGCTCATTTGTCTTCGGGATTGCTGCCGTTGTTCTGGCGTTTGCTTCCCAAGTACCCATGGGCTTTTTACTCCGGTGATAATCGTCATCACTGTGAGTTTTCCTTTCATGTCTTCTGAGATTCTTGCTCCCCAGATGACGTTTGCGTCTTCATCCATTGCTTCTGTAATGAGCTCTCCTACCCTACTTATTTCGTCGAGGGTGAGGTCGTGTCCGCCGTGTACGTGGATTATTGCTCCTGTAGCTCCTTGATAGCTGATATCAAGAAGCGGGTTGCTTAATGCTCCTTGTACTGCTTCTTCTACTCTGTTGCTGTTATCGCTTGCTCCTACGCCAATTACAGCTACTCCTCCGTTTGTCATAATTGTTTTTACGTCTGCATAGTCTAGGTTTACAAGGCTTGGTACTGCTATTGTTTCAACAATTCCTTTGATCATTGTGGAAACGAGCTCGTTTGCTACTGCGAATGCTTGTTGTATTGGGAGGTTTCCTGCAATTTGTACAAGTCTGTTATTATCAATTACAATTACTGTATCGCTTACTTGTCTGAGTTGTTGGAGTCCAAATTCTGCTTTGTCTACGCGTGCGCGCTCGATCTTAAATGGCATGGTTACAGTTCCGATTACTATTGCACCTAATTCTCTTGCTACGTTTGCAATAATTGGTGCACTTCCTGTTCCTGTTCCTCCTCCCATTCCTGCACACACGAATACCATGTCTGCTCCTTTGAGTGATTCTTTTATTTCTGCTAGGCTTTCTTGTGCTGCTTCTGCTCCCTTGCTTGGGAATCCTCCAGCTCCTAGTCCTTTTGTAACGTCGCGGCCAATGAGGAATTTCTTGTCAGCATCAGTCATGTTTAGGTGCTGCATGTCTGTGTTACATGCAATGATTTCTGCTCCTTTGATTCCTTTTCTGTGAAGCCAGTTTACCATGTTGCTTCCTGCTCCACCTGCTCCGATGACTTTTATATTAGCGTGCCCTACTTCTAAGTCTTCATATTTTGCGTTGTTTGTTCCTTTCAGTGCGTTGTTTACTATGAAATCCATTTTTTCTCGTTCCCCGTATCCGGTGTTGTATGTTTGTTTAGCTACCGCTAAATGTGTAATTCTGTTAGGTTTCCCTTCCACTGCTTTAAGTAAGCGATTTACGCTTTTACAAGCGCTTATAACAAAGTCTGCAATCATCATTTATAAAGATTATTGTTGTGCAGTATTTTTTTCTATGTTTTTTTCTCGTAGAGGATGTTTTTTTGTCCTGAGAATTGTCCCATGTTTTCAAGCATGCTAAATTGTTCTGGTTCCAGTATCAAATGGCTTATTGTAAACTGTTTTTCTTCGCGCATTTCTGCCACTTTCTGGTTGATTATTTCTTTGTCTATTTGCGTTCCAATAATCACGACATTTGCGCGATTTTTCTGTGCTTTTCCATGCATGATTATTTGTTGAATTCCTTTGTTATAGCGTATGTAGTTTACGAATTCTGTTATGGTATTTGGTTCTTCATACAGGATTGTGCTCAATGTTTTTGTTCCTTCGTTGTCGGCGAGTTGATAGAGTGTGAGGTGTTTTTGTTTTGTGTACGTGATAACATTTTTTTGTCTGAGTTCTTTGAGTATTCTGTGTGTTGTCGCAAGGGGGAGTTGTGTGTTTCCAACGACCTCGCTGAGGGTATATTTTGTGAGTGGATCTTGAATGAATTGTTGCATGACGCGTATTTTTCGCTCATCAAAGATGTTCTTGAGTAATTCAGCTTGATTCATCGTATTATAGCTTGTGGGTGCTTATTTATAAACTTTTCATTTTTGAAAACTGTTTTCATTTTTGGAAAATAGGGGTTCAAAAAAATATTTTTTTTCATCCTACGTGTTTCTTCTGCGTTGTGGTCTTTTGTTGTTGCGCGGGTGGGTATTATTTCTGCGCTCAAGCAAATACTCTTTTTTTGCAAAATAGTTGTCTGGGTACTTTTTGATGTTTCGTAATGAGTCTCCTTCGATGCGAGAGAAATCTCTGTGTTCTTCAGGTTCAAGCAATGTTATTGCTACTCCTTTATTTCCTGCTCGTGCAGTGCGTCCTATTCTGTGGGTATAATCTTGTTCGTCTCCAGGTACTTCGAAATTAAATACGTGTGTTACTCCTTCAATATCTAGTCCTCTTGCTGCCACATCTGTTGCGATGAGTATGTGTATGTCTTTTGCTGCAAACGATTCGATGATTTTTTCGCGTTTGTTTTGCGCAAATCCTCCATGCAGTGCTTCTGCACGAATATTGTGCTTTTGTAAGTACTTGGTAACTGCGTCAGCAAATAATCTTGTATTGGTAAACACGATTGCCAGCTTTGGTTTTTCTTTCTCAATCAGGTAGCGTAACGTGTCTGCTTTTGTAAGTTTGAGGGTATCGATGTAATACTCCTCTAGTTGCGCATTGTTTACGTATATATCAGTTGCATTTACCCGTACTGGTTCATGCATAAAACTTTCTGCTAGTTCTCTTGCCTCCATTGGCATGGTTGCTGAAAAGAAGAAGTTTTGCTTATGTACTGGTGTTTTCTCAAGTATTTTCTTAATATCTTGAATGAATCCCATATCAAGCATTCTATCTGCTTCATCCAGAACAAAAAATTCAATCTCTTCTAGTTGTATTGTTCCTCGCTCGATGTGATCTATGATTCTCCCCGGGGTTCCAATAATGATGTCTGCTGTCTTTACTGCTTCGAATTGTGGTTCATATGCTACCCCTCCGTAGATGAGTGCGGTCTGTACGGTGCTCTTTTTTGCTATGAGTATGAGCTCATCTTCAATTTGTTTTGCAAGTTCTCTTGTTGGACTGAGTATAATTGCGCGTACTCCTTTGCCGTTTTTGTCCAGTAATTCTTGTATAATGGGTATTCCAAAGGCAAGTGTTTTTCCACTTCCTGTCTTTGAGCGTCCAATAACGTCTTTTCCTTCAAAGGCGCGGGGTATTGCTCCAGCTTGAATTTCTGTTGGTTCTGTTATCTCTTGTTCGTTGAGTGCTTCTACTATTCGCGCATCTACGCGAAGATCACTAAATGTTTGTTTTTCTTTCATATTTTTCTCTGAAGAATTAATTTCTGTATGGTGTGCCCATAAACTGGGTTTGTGATACTTTGTGCGCTTTGTATCCGCGCTGTATGACGGATGCTCGTTGCGGGTTTCTTCTTCGTAGTGCTAAGATGCTCTTTGCGTATATAAACCTTTTGTGTATACAAAACGAGAAAAATATTTTTTGCGACGTTCTTTTTTTTAGCCAATAGCTACAAATGTACCATTTTGTATGGTTTTAACACGATATTCTTTTTGCCGCACAATTCCCTCTGGAGTGAATGTTATTGTATTGCTGGCGCCCTGATATTCGCGTAGTCCTTGAAGGTATGCGGCAATTTCTTGAGGAGTATTTGCTCCTTGACTCATTGCGTCAAAGACCATACTTGCGGAGTCGTACGCTGCGGCGGCGCTTAGATCGGTTGGTTCTTCTCCAAACATCTTGTGAAATCGTTCTCTGAAGTTCTTGTGTTCTGGAGTATCTACTGGGTATGCGTAGATGATTCCTTCAAGAACTTCTGCATGTTGTTGTGCTTCGCGAGGGTTTTCAGCTGTTGCAAGAGCAATTATAGGTAGATTAATTCCTAGTTGCATTGCTTGTCTTGCAAGGTTGTCGAGTGCTGGGTAGTCAAGCGGAGCGTATATTGCTTGTGCGCCTGTGCTTACAACGCGCTGGAGTTGTGTTCTAAAGTCGTTGTCTGCTTCTGGGCTTGCGTGCACTCCTGTAATGCTCCATCCTTCTTCTTGTGCTGTTTGCACGAATAGGTCTTTCATGATGGTTCCAAAGAATTCTTCGTTGTAGATGATTGCAAATGTGTCCAGTCCTTGCTCTGCAAAGTATCCTTGGAGTGCGTGTATTTCGTACTCGTAGGGTGGATATGTTGCAAATGTTGTTGGGCTGTTTTTCATGTACACACTGAGGTATGATGAAGGCGATACCAACAAGACTTCTTCTTGTGCTGCAAGGGGAACTATTGCTTGAGTGTTTGCCTCCCATGTTGGTCCAATGAATATGTCTATGCCTCGATTTCGTAAGCTTCTATATCCGCTAACTGCCTCTGCAGGCGTTGTCTGTGTGTCTTCTACGCGAAGACGTATTTGTCGTCCTTGTATGCCTCCTTGTTCATTTCTTTCATGTATTGCGAGTTCTACTGCTCGTCTCTCGTCTTCTCCAATTACTGCTCCATATCCTGTGAGTGCGAAAAGCCCTCCTATCTCTATGATCTCACCTTGTGCGAATTGTGTTTCGCCTATGTTTGTTGTACACCCTGCCATAAGGAGTATTGCAAGGAATACAGCTACACCATATTTAATGTAACTAATAAGTAGTTAATTTAATATTAATATAGGGGGTATTGGCAAAATACTACTATTTTTTAGCTTGTTTCCAAAGAACCTTAAAAAACTCGCGATAACTCTGCGTAACTTCTTTGCTCCTCATTACTGTGGCAATGGGCTTTGTGGGCCATACAATGATTGCTGTGGTATTTCCAAAGAGAATTGTTTCTGTAAGGGGATTTATGTGCTCGAAAAAACGTATCTCAACATGTGTATCAATTTTTCCACTCCAGTGCTGTAATTGTTTATTAAACAACAGTCGTGCGCGCATCCCTTTTTCTTTTGCGCGAACATGAAAATTAAGCCACCATGACTCATCAACGCGCTGTTCGCTCTCCAAAGGTCCTCCAAACGCAACATACTCTTCTCCTGTATCTACCACGAGGCGTAATACTGTTTTATTCCGTTTATGCCTTGATAGAGTTGTATTTCTTGACTCTCAGAGCTCTGTCGTTTACGCATCTGAAGCTCTTTGACGTGTTCTTGTGTAGCGATACGCACGTGTGCAAGTTTTTCTTCTTGTGTTTTCAGAAGTGCGGCCAGCATTCTTGGGTCGTTTAATCGATACACTGCTCGTCGATCTATTTTCGTTTGAGAAATAAGGCTTTTCTGTTCGAGTCGTACAAGATTGTCATACACTACCTTCTTGTGCAGGCCTAATTCTCGAATGATTGTCTTTGCATCTGCCTCTTCTTGAGTGCTCAAAAAAGTATATATTTTCTCTTCAGTGACGGTAAAGCCCAGCTCCGCATAAATATTCATACA
>SKHI01000001.1 GCA_007117065.1 Candidatus Woesearchaeota archaeon | reverse complement strand
TGAAGAATTATTCTTCATCCTCCTCTTCATCGTCTTCTTCATCAAAGAACACCCTCTTCTTTTTAGAGGAATTATTCTCATCAGAATCAGCTGCAAGAGCTTCTTCAACTTCTTCTCGTAAGGAAGCCATGCTCTCACTCACTGCATCTTGTTCAAAAGGAGCGACGTGTTGTTGTAAGTAATCAGTTTCTTCAACAGACTCCTCATCACCCTCAACAAGCTTCTCATACTTAATAAAACGAATATCAACACTACGCGTAGGGAATATTTTTGTTAACTCATTTTTCAAATACTTCTGTAAGCGCATAGAAATACAATCATTAACAATAGTTTCGAAATTGTATTTTGCAGTAACCTCACGAACAAGAGTGCGCATACGTAATCGAAGAGCAGTCTGGATATCATTATTTGCGCGCGTACGCGTCATAAGAATGGGTTTAATCCGAATGTACTCGCCTTTCTTCGTCTTTGCAAGGAAACTATCAGAAACCTTACTTCTTCCTTTACGAGCAAGACGACGAACAGAATTAAGTTGCATTTCTAGACCAATAGTCTTACAAATTCCCTTGCCTTCTTTGAGAGCAACTACTTTGAAGTGTACGTCGACGTTTTGTTTTTTAGAATTATTCACTAAAGTGGATAAATTAACAGTAACAAATTTTTGTGGAATGCTTTCTGTATCCCACACGTATGTTTCTCCAATTAACTGATTATCAAATAATGCTGGTGCATAAATTGGATACCATCGACGCTTACCTTTTCTAACTTTTTGAGCTGCCATTTGTTTTACCTTTCGAGTCCCCCAGCCAAACTGGTCGAGATCAATGCTCGTCTTACGGACTCTACAAAAGAGGAGAACCCTCTTGGCTTTAAAAACTTATATGTCTAAATTCTTAACCTGTAACGCATGCTCTTCGATAAAGGCTCTTCGTGGCTCAACAGCATCCCCCATTAAAACATTAAACATTTCTTCAGCGGCAACAGCATCCTCAATAGTAATTTGTTTGAGAACACGTGTAGCAGGGTCCATGGTGGTTTCCCAGAGTTGATCAGGATTCATCTCACCTAAACCTTTGTATCGTTGAATGCCCACAGGCGCACCTAATTGAGCTACTAATGCGTCTCTGTCTTTATCTGAATATGCATACTCCTTCCTGTTACCCTTCTTTACCAGGTATAAGGGGGGCTGAGCCAGGTATACGTGTCCTTGCTCAATTAATGCACGCATATAGCGAAAAATAAGTGTTAACATAAGGGTGGTGATGTGCGCACCATCAACATCTGCGTCCATCATCAGAACCACTTTATGATATCGTAATTTTGTAAGAGAAAATTCTTCGCCAACACCGCACCCAAGAGCAGTAATAATATTACTTATCTCCTGATTGCTGAGCACTTTATTCAAACGAGACTTCTCGACGTTTAATATCTTTCCTCGAAGAGGAAGAATAGCTTGAAACTCGCGAGCACGGCCAGTTTTTGCACTATTATGCACAAATACGCCTGCGGAAAGAGCAAAGTTATGTGTTCCAGGAACCTCTGCATCATATACATTCATACGTTCACTACGAGGAACAACTTTTGTTACGCGATGATTAAATACGCTAATAAATTCATTAAGTTTACGTGTATCATTTTTACAGAAACGATTCATAAACGTATCGAACCGAAGAATATTCTTATTTCTTAATTGTTTACGCTCTAGCTCATATGTATCCAGACTTTTTCCTTGAGAAACGAGCTGTTTTATTAAACGCATAGAATGAACCCAATACGTAATATTGTATAAATGAAGACGTTTTGCACGAGTAACAGGGTTTTTCCACTGTTGACGTGTTTTTTCGCTTCTCCATTTGCGAAGAGACTGGCTTTTCCATTGTTCTCTTGCTTTCTTTGAAAGAGCTTCCTTTTTTTCAGGATGCATATCAAAGTATTTCTTTACTCGTCGAGATTGTTTTACGCGATTTTCTTGTTTAGACCAATACTTTTTCTGTTCTTCATTTAAACGCTGTAAAATACTTTCTCGAAGCGTTTTATCGGTATTGTATGCTGTTAAGAAAGAATTTTTCATATATGCGCGATATTCTTTATTTTTCCATTGCTTCTTTGCTTTTTCAGAAAGCATTTTTGAGTGTTTTAGACTTTTTTTACTTGCTTGTCGACGATATTTTTCTGAGCGTTTAATACGATTACATTTAGCAATCGTCTCAGGTGTGTGCAATGTTTTTTTTATATGCTCTTGATGAATGCGTAAATGTTCTTGTCTAGGCAAACGAACAATATTTGTTGGGCAATTATTACGCTTATCAAAATCTTTATGATGTCGATGAGAGCCATTATTAACTGCGTATTTATTTGTTTTAAGGTTGTATTCATCAGCTAATACGTGTGTATATACCCAGCGTTGATCTGAAGGATTAAATACGAGCTCGTAACCTGCAATAGTCATCCAATCTTTAACTTCTGAAACTCTTCTATACAAAGCAGCAAGGCTCATATCAGAAGTGAGCTTATCTGCGCGCTCATAACCTCCTTCAACTAATCTAAACAAGTGATCAGGAGTACAGGTAATAACTTCTCCATTGTCTAAATGGACATCAACTACGTTTACATTTTTCTTTGTAATTCTGGCATTAATAATGGGCGCGATACAAATATTATTATTTTCAGTTAACGTATAACAGAAATGTTGTTTACCCTCGTTTTGTTCTTGAACAAGTAGTTCAAAAGTAATTTCTCTTCCATCAGCTAAAGAAATCTTCGTATCGCCAGAAAAACAACCCCCTGCCGAATCGCCTTCGACAAGGAATAATTCTGACTTAACAGGATCTTTTTCTTGACAATCAGCAAGTTTACCAGGAAGAGAGGAGCTTTCTAAAACATTTTTTCTTCGAACAAGATCTCGTGCTTTACGCGCAGCTTCACGAGCCTTAGCAGCACTGACTGCTTTTTGGATAAACGCTTTTGCTTCTTTTGGATTTTCTTCAAGGTAGGTGGATAACCCGTCGGCAATAATACTCTCGGTAATTCCTTTTACTTCGCTGTTTCCTAACTTTGTTTTTGTTTGTCCTTCAAACTGTGGTTCAGGAACCTTTACACTTAATACGGCAGTTAATCCTTCGCGAACATCATCGCTACTTAGGGCGGTGTCAGATAACTTGTTTTTTTGCGCATAGGAATTAATAGTTCGTGTGAGTGCAGACTTAAAACCAGAAAGGTGCGATCCTCCTTCGTGCGTATTAATATTATTGACAAAACTAAAAACAGCTTCTTGATACCCTTCAGTATACTGCATAGCAAGATCGACGACAACAGCATCTCGTTCGCCAGAAAATAATACTGGTTCATGAAGAGCTGTTTTCGTACGATTTAAGTGCTCGACAAAACTCTTTAAACCGCCTTCAAAAAAGAACTCTTTTGACTTATCAGTTCGCTCATCAGCTAGTGAGATGCGAATACCAGCGTTTAGAAACGCCATCTCACGCAAGCGAGACTGAAGTATGTCGAAGTCAAAGATAACAGTCTCAAATATTTCTGGATCTGGCGTGAACGTTATAGACGTTCCGGTTTGGGTACTTGTGCCGCCAATACGGACATCTTCTTGAGGAACACCTCGAATAAACTCTTGTGTATATATGGTGTTATCGCGAAAAACAACAGCTTTTAAGTGTGTTGAAAGAGCGTTTACAACAGATACTCCGACTCCATGCAATCCGCCGGAGACCTTATACGTGTCTTTATCAAACTTTCCACCTGCATGTAATTTTGTAAGTACTACGGTGAGGGCACTCATTTTATACTGTGGGTGCTCTTTTGTAGGAATTCCTCTCCCATCATCAACTACGGTAAGCGAACCATCCTTGTGAATGGTAACAGTGATTGTGGTTGCAAATCCAGCCATGGCCTCATCAATGCTATTATCAACTACTTCGTATACGAGATGATGCAGACCGCGAACGCTTGTACTGCCAATATACATCCCAGGTCTTTTTCGAACCGCTTCTAACCCTTCAAGAACAGTAATATTGCCTGAATCGTATGTTTTCTCTACCACAGATATATAGAGAAATTAAGACTTTATAACTGTTGTTATTCAATACGTATTTCGGTGTTTTTTCTACCAATTATGAAACCTGTTGTACGGTGAGGGGGTTATATTCTTGAAATAATGCGGTGTTGGACTCCCCTTGTATGCTTGTTTAGTCTGTAGGAACTGTTTGTACTCTTCAAGTAGCATGTCATACTATGCACATAGTATCCTGTATTGGAATTATTTATTTTAACGGATTTTCTCTCTTGTTTTGTTTTATCTGACAGGTTAGTTTTGATGGTTCAGCAATCAACATTCTGGGTTAATTGTGCTTAATTATTGAGCTGGACGCTCTTTCTCGACTATTAATTGAATTAATTCGATTAATACACTCTTGTTAAGGAATAAAGTAGAAAAAAGTATTTATCCAATAGCGCGACGAACGTCTATGGTTTCACACGACATGACGTTTTCAAGAGCGCTTATGTCTTTTTCTAATGACTCGGGGCTTCCTTGACTCTCGTCCATCACAAAGGTGATTTTAATCGCCTTTAAACCAAATGCTACTGGTTCTATTTCAACTTTTGTTTCTTCATTTTTCGTAAATGCCTTGATGTGTTGAAGAGCTTGCTCTTGAATACTGTCAAGTTCTGCTTCAATACTGTCGGGCATTATTTTTACTGTAACAACTACGTTAGCCATATGAACAAAAAATATGCTTCACTATAAGAACGTATCGTTAATTTGGGCCTTCAAATCCACAATGTGGACAGACATATTTAACAACGATTTGTCGAGAAA
The DNA here is from genome assembly GCA_007117065.1 of Candidatus Woesearchaeota archaeon. Classification (GTDB taxonomy): domain Archaea; phylum Nanobdellota; class Nanobdellia; order Woesearchaeales; family SKIA01; genus SKIA01. The sequence continues at coordinate 22,179 of SKHI01000001.1, read as the reverse complement.
CTTTGCTTCGTACAATCATTCCCTTGCTACACGCAGGACACAGAAATTGAACGGATCCATCATCATTAGCTACACTTACATTCGTTGAAGCATCAAATTTCATAGTGTTACGAATAGCTATTTATTTATAAAACTACTGGCTTTTGATTATTTGAGCGTAACAAGTTATCCTTCATTCGATATCTGCTTGATTCCACAAGGTGAGAAAATATTGAAGGTACGACTGTGCAATGGCTTTGTCTTTTATGAGAAAACAACGCGGTGTTCCCTGAATGCTTAGAGTAGCGACGTGATTTCCAAACACATCCACCCAAGCAGGTGTTTGTTGACTGTCTTTCATATAGCGCACTTGTGTGTATGCAAGCATGCTTCGTTGCTTTCCATACGTCTTATTATCAGAATTATACAGGATGCATAAGTTAATCTCTTTTTCAACGCGTTTTACATTCCAATTCTGAAAATATGTGTTGTATCGTTCATTTGCCTCTCTGGGAACGCCGAAAACATAAATAGTATCTCCCTTTTGAACTTGGTCGAGCATTAATTTATGAAATGTTTTGAATGCTGAAAGTCCTTCATATACTTCTGCGAACACCTTTTCTTGTTGATGGTGATATTTTTCTTGTAACCAAGGGATAAGTTGTTCTAGTTCATGGGCTACGTTTACCTGTTCTTGTTGTAATTGCTGATGATATTCGAGTAGACGTGCAGGATCCTTAGCATGAAATTCTTTTCTTGCGTGGCGAACAGTATATGTTACGAGTCCTTTGGCAATGAGTTTATCTAAGACAAGATATGCTTTTCCGGAAGCAATACTTGCTTCTTTAATCAATGGGCCTGTTGTGGTAGCGCCTAATTCAAGAAGGGCAAGATAGACTGCTATTTCTGACTGTGTCAATCCGATTTTTCTGAGAATATCATTCATAGTATCTATGGGTGCGGGAAGTATATAAAATGGTGCCCACGCAGGGGAAGGTAGTATAGTTATATGTGTTTGACGTAGGTACGGTATGGTTACTCTCGAACAAAAAATATATCAGATACGCGATAAAATCTACGATGCATCTCTGCACTATACGGGTGCGCCGCATCCAGATACAATACAACAAACACAAAAAGCAATAGATGCGCTTGTAGAACGCATGAATGCGCACGACTACAGCACGCTGCCTGAAATACGCCGTAAAGCAGTGAAGAATACTCTAAAGCAAGGAGTCGTTCCGGTGGGTTTGGGTGCCATAGCTGGAGCGGTGTTAGGTTACATTATTGGTCCAGAATTTGTAGTCAAAGGTGCATCAATTGGAGGATTTGTAGGTTCGTTACTGGCAATAAAACAACTACCTGATCTAGAATCCATGTATGCGATAGTAGATACGATACAAACGCAATATCGTATTAAGAACGCTCCTGATGCAGAGCAGCACGCAGTAAACCCATGAACAGCGGTGCAGGTTTGTCGAGATTACTTTTCAGCTCGGGGTGTGCTTGCGTGGCGACAAAGAAGGGATGATTTGGAAGTTCTATAAACTCAACCAAATCATTATACATGCCAGAAAACACAAGACCGTGAGATGAAAGTATATCGTGATACTTTGGGTTAACCTCGTACCGGTGCCGATGCCGCTCAGAAACGCGGTCTTGTCCATACAACTGATGCACAATACTTGGTTGAATAATTTGTGCTTCGTACTCCCCAAGACGCATAGTGCCTCCTTTCTGGGTAATTTCACGCTGTTCTTCAAGAATGTCAACTACGGGATGCGGTGTGTTCGCATCTATTTCAGTAGTGTGCGCACCTGTTAATCCACAGATGGAACGTGCAAATTCAACAACGGCAAGTTGCAGTCCATAACAAATCCCCAGAAACGGAATATTGTTTTCTCTACATGCACGAATAATCTCAATTTTTCCATCGATACCCCGTCCACCAAAACCGCCAGGAACGATAACGCAATCAACAGCGTCTGCTATCTTCAGTCCATCAATCGTATGAGAAGTATCTATCCATACAAAAGAAGTACGTACACCAAGATGCGCAGCTGCGTGACGACACGCTTCAACAACTGAGGCGTACGAGTCCTCAAGAGCAGTATACTTACCAGCAATACCAATACGCAGTTCTTCTGTAGCCTGTACGGATTGGTTGAGGATGCTCTGCCATGCATCCGGGTGTTCTGCGCGTAACCCAAGGCTCGATGTTATGGTTTCAACAATGCCCTGAGAAGCAAAATTCAAAGGAATGGTATATACATCACGTACATCATGGCCGCTGATAACAAGAGAGCAATTACAGAAACGAGCAATTTTTTGTTTAATCGTATCATCAACAGGCGTTTCACTACGCGCAATGATGACATCAGGAATAATGCCGCGTTGCAAAAGGAGTTGCGTAGATTGCTGTGCAGGTTTTGTCTTGTGCTCCCCAAGCCAACCTGGTCGTGGAACGTATGCAAGATGGACAAACAACGTGTTCTTACGACCGACATCTTGAGAAAGCTGACGAACAGCCTCAATAAACATTTCATTCTCAATGTCCCCAACTGTTCCGCCGACTTCAATGAGCGCTACGTCTGCGTGAGCGCTAGCAGAAAGAATAAGCTCCTTAATAACATCAGTAACGTGGGGGATGAGTTGAACAGTTTTTCCCAGATAATCGCCCCGTCGCTCTCGCTCATGTACAAGAGAATATACTTTTCCCATTGTGATACTTGAGTCTCGAGAACAAGTAATTCCCAAAAAACGCTCATAATGACCAAAATCCATATCGACCTCGGAACCGTCAGCTAACACAAAAACCTCTCCGTGCTCGACAGGATTCATCGTACCAGGATCTACATTAAGATAGCCATCTAACTTTATCGGACAGACAACATGATTTTTGGATAATAATTGTCCAATACTCGCCGCTGCAATGCCTTTACCCAACCCCGAAAGAACGCCCCCTGTAACAACAATAACTTTCATTATCTCACCTTTATTTGTCTGCGCTTATATGTATTTTGTTTTACCAACATATCTACTTGAGAATGTCTAAAATAACGACGCAAGGTACGCAAACACTCTGCTTCCATCAAAACCAGGAATAGGAATCATGTTGAAGACGAACAAGAAGAAATTAATATACATAGTATAATACCAGAATCGTCGATTAACAGGATTCTGTATCTTCATAAACGCCCATGCACCAACACCAAGAACGAGATTAACAGCTGGGCCAGCAAACGCAATAAGAGCAAATTGAGCTGCAGTTCCTTGACCAGAAATACTCACATACGCAGGAACGATGATTAAAAAAGGAAACCCAACGAGTTTAAGAACAACACCAATAGCTAAAAAATAATACGCAGCAGTAAACGTCGCATCAAGCCCGTAGGCCATAGCAACAAACTTATGTCCAAACTCGTGAAGAATAATTGCGGGGGCGACAATACTGGCAGAGTACTTTAAGCGCTCCCAAAAATCACTATTTTGCATCCAAGAAGTAACAGGATCATCACTCGACTCTTTTTGAAAAAAATCCATGAAAATATATCCAGTAGCAATAGTCATAGCAATAATATCAAAAAGCTCTCTGCCGGTAAACATGTAGGGGTGAGGGATTTACTATCTATAAAGATTGTGTTCAGAGAGCAAACAAATATAAATGAGAAGCACTAAAAATGTTTTATGGGAGAGGTTAATACAAATTATTTCAGCGTGGGAATAGTTGGGATTGTAGCTTTTGTAGCAATTGCGGCAATGATGATACATGTTCAACCGGACAGCATAGAAACACAACCAACAACAATGCATGGAGCAGCAGTTTTTTCCTTTAGTTATGCAGACATAGACTATACTGGCGACGGAAGGATTACGGAGGCAGACAGTGCGATCCTCGCGCAGGCAATTCAAACGCAAGTATGCCCGCGAGGTCGCTTGTGTGACCTGAACGGAGATGGTGTTATCGATGAGCGGGATCTAGAAATACATAATACGCTACAAAGAAGCTACAGTATGACTCGTTCAGAAAAACCCTCACAACCGGTTTTCGTACGAACACAAGAACAGACTGTAAGCATTGAATCACGTAGTGTCGCTACACGCTTAGCATAAGAAAAAAATATTTTATCTCTTTTTAGATATATTGTTCTAACGCAGTTTTTAATTGATCTTTAGGCATGAGTCCCATGATACGATCGACAGCTTGACCATTCTTAAACACAATAAGTGTAGGAATGCTCTGCACGCCAAAAGAACCGGCCAACTCTCCATCTTCTTCAATGTCTACCTTTACAAAAGACATATCTGTTAATTCAGAAGATAATTCTGCAAAAATAGGGGCTAATCGTTTACACGGACCACACCAATCAGCAAAAAAATCTACAACCACAGGTTTATCTGATTGCATAACTTTGTCATCAAACGAATTTTTCGTAACAAGTTCTACCATATACCTACTAATGTCTTTCTCTTTAAAATAGTATTGCGTAGCATCTGCTTTATCCTACGAAAGAGAACCGACATACTTAAAAAAAAGAAGCATCCATAGATGTATTATGGTGCAACAAGAAAAAACAAGTCTTGTAGGAAGCTGGGCATTTCTCGTAGGAGTGGTGCTAGCAATACTTGCAAGTTTTTTACCAATGCAACAATGGATGGCAATAACCCTTGTCCTCATAGGAATACTTGTCGGAATACTAAACATCACTGCGCGAGAAGCTATGGGATTCTTACAAGCATCAGCGATACTTGTAATAGTAACTGCACTTACGAATGCAAATGACGTATTCGGTGTACTTGGGCCATGGGCTCCAGGAATACTTGACGCCCTCTTGCTTGTATTTGTACCCGCGACAATAGTAGTTGCTCTACGAGCAGTGTTTACATTGGCAAAAAATTAAGCACAAAATACTTTTTTTTCCTTTTTTACGGCATTATCTCAAGGAGGTGTAGCCCAAGAGTATCAGATACGCGCATTAACGAATCTTCGGATGCAGCAGACAATAAAATACAACCGTTATCCATACGAATTTCATCACGCTCACCAACAAACAAGTACGCGACTACTCGATTACCAACACTATCAGAACAGTATATGTCTTCCCCGTAGACTGCGGCTCGAGTACGAATGTTATACAATTGATTACCTGTAATGCGTGTTATTTGTAAGAGTGCAACACCTACTTTTCCAAGACTTTCGCCATCATCAAAGGCGATAACAAGTTCAGCATCACTAACGCCGCGTAATTGAAGAATGCTTTGAACGGCAGTATAAGAAATAGGAACATCAAGCACGTCCCACGGACTGTGATAAAAAGCAATGGGGTGTACGCCTACATTAGTAAATACTGTGGTAGCATAACAACTTCGTTGCCCACATTGAACATTTTCAAAAAGAAAACCGTTATACTCTAAAGGTTCTTGTGTAGGGGAAAAAAAAGATACGAGGAAAAAAATCCCAATAATACAAAGAACGCCAACACCAATTCCTAAAACAATATTTTCTGTTGGGACACTCACAGAGGAAGCAGGTATGTGGTTTCGTGCAAACGAGATTATATGTTCAGCTTCTGTGCGCGAAAAACCGATACGCACCAGATCCTCAGGCTCTGAGTCAACTATGTGCTGCAAAGAAGTAATATTAGCTTTAGTGAGTAGCGTATGCTTTTCTTTGTTCACGCCGGGTATGTCTTTTATCTTCATTGGAGATTATAATACGCATAGAGGAGAGCGTCGCGCACGAAAATAATGTCGATGCCCAGAGCACGAACTTCTATACAGTACTCAGAAGCTAAAGACACGCTTGTAATGGTATCCTCTACAAATACAAGTACAGGTTGCTGGGCAGTTGCGTCAGCACACGTCACTACAGGAAAAGAAAATGCTTCATTCTCTTCGAGAAGTCCTGGGCGCGTCTGCAGAGAGGTAAACTCAGAAAAATCGAATCGCACAATTTCCACTAACGAGAAATCATCAGAGGACGCATTCGCAGAAAAAACGACTTGTTCACTCGAACGCAACACGCTGCGTACATCGGAGGGTATAAGAATTCCTTGGGGAAAATTATAGAACGGAATCATTCCAGCCGAGGTACGAACAAATAACTGGTCGTCACGTATCTCATATCGAAACGGTGCTTGCTCGCTTGAACCAAAAAAGCTAATGATAAACGCAAAGGTAGACGCTACCATAATAACGATGATGAAAACACCCATAAATATCTTATTTCGCTGCTTTCGTTTTTCCTCAGCAAGCTCTCTTCGAGATAATTTTCGTGCCATATGTGAGAACAAAGTATCGCTGTGTTAAAAACGTTTCGTAGATACTATTAAAAATGCGTGCATTCATATCGAGTTGTATGGATCAAAATTCTCTTGCAAGATATGGCTTTCTTGGAATGCTCCTTATCCTATTATATCTTTCTTACCTCGTTATTCAACCATTTATTACATACCTCCTATTTAGTATTGTTCTTGTCATTCTTGCATATCCTTTGTATGAACTATTGTTAAAGCGCTTGCGCAGACCAAGAATGACAAGTATCTTGCTTGTGATTTTTCTTATCCTCGTTCTTGTTATTCCGATGACGTATGCTGGTTTTATTCTCATTCGAGATGCGCCTGCCGCATATGAGTCGCTTGTGTCTGTAGTGAATATGACTGCACTTGACGAAACGCTCTACATGCAATTTGGCATAGAAACAAATCTTGAAGAAACAATTAATTTGAGTGTTGTAAGCTTTAGAGCGCACATACGAGAAAACGCTGGAAATATGATATCAGGCGTTTCGACGGTTGGGATTGGTTTATTTATCATGTTTTTTATCATGTACTACTTATTTACTGAGGGCCTTGGGTTGCTTAAACGCGTTCAATCTGTTATCCCAATACCTCAAGCACAGCAAGACAAGTTGTATGTGGAAGTTGCAGAAAGTATACACGGTCTCATAAACGGTCAGATAATACTAGGGATACTACAGGGTGTTGTTGGAGGAATAGTGCTGTTCTTCCTTGGCATACCTAACGCACTTCTTTGGGGTTTTCTTATGATGGTCTTTAGCGTAGTCCCTGTTATTGGTGCATTTCTGGTATGGCTTCCCATAGCCATATGGTTGTTTGCGACAGGAGATGTTTCAAATGCAATTATTCTCTTTATACTTGGTACAGTCCTCATTAGTCAAGTGGACACCGTGCTTCGGCCTTACGTAGTAAGTAAGACAACACACATACATCCGGCAATAGTCATCATAGGTGTGTTTGGTGGACTGGCAGCATTTGGACCAATAGGATTTATCTCAGGACCACTCATCCTTACTTTGCTTATGACTGTACTTCACTTCTACAAAGAAACATTAGGCGTTAAATGAGCCTCATTATTAAAATACTCCAAGAACCAATGCTCTCCATCATAAAATACTTTTGTAACGGCAGTGTTTCCTTTAATCGAGCGAAAAATGAATGCATCAGAACCAAACATACAAAACAATAGCGCTCGAATGGTGTATGAGTGGGATACACACAGTATTTTCTTGTTTTCAGAAGTATTCATGTGTTCAAGTTCTGAAATAAATGGTGCTACGCGAGATAAGACATCATATGTCGACTCACCTCCCTCATAGGAAAAATGCATATTTTTTACCTTCTTTGCACGTAAAAAAGGTTCTTCAACTTCTGAACGAAGGCGTCCTTCGGCGATCCCGTGTGTACGCTCAACAAGACATTCACGAACAGAAATCGGAGTTGTGTGCGTAGACAGAATAATCTCACATGTGGTGTGTGCGCGGTGCGCAGGAGAGCAAAAAGCATGTGCAAATGAAACAGTTTGTAACGCATTTGCGAGCTGTTGAGCTTGCTCAACACCTCTTGCTGTAAGACGAAGATGGTTCTGCCGTCCACCTTTCAAATGTTTCTGCACATTTCCTTCACTCTCAGCATGTCGCACTATATATACTTCAATCATAGGTATGGTAATGCGTATGCGTTATAAATACGTTACGCATATAAATAGTCAGACTTTTGTTCTTGTATGCCTCCTTGGCTCAGCCTGGTAGAGCGACTGCCTCGTAAGCAGTAGGTCCCGCGTTCAAATCGCGGAGGAGGCTTTAGATATATTTATATATATTCGGCATACTATGCGTATCATGAAACAATTTCACTCTTATGTCCTAGGACTCATCTGTATTGTAAGTATAGTTGGGTTATTTTCATTATTCATAACAACTCCTTCTCAACAATATGATGCTGCCTTAGATGTGTTTGGAGACGCAGTTCGAGGTGCTGAACGTGCTCAAAATGAGGCAAGAACGCAATTGACGTATACTGCAAACCCGAACGAGGATTATTTGAATATGCTCTTTGAAGAGATGGATTTTTTTTATCCACGAGAATCTCGTCAAGGTTATGGTCTTATGAACGGGGATGAAATGGTTCTTGCTGTATACATACCAAGTGCGTATCACGCGAATTGGTTATATGATGTGTTCTTATACGGAATGTCAAACAATGACGTTGCGATATACACACAGTTCCTTTTTGATAATCAACATAATGAGATAGTTTCCATTATTATATCATGTATACAAGACCCAAATGCTTGTCCGCAACCAGGTCCGACAGACGAAGGATTCTTCCCTAACGCACAAGGATCTGATGATGACGAAGAAGATGAGCAAGGAGGCCACATCCCACTAGAAGAAGTTCTTAGATTCCTACTTGCTTCTGAAGAATATGAAGGTGATGTCGGTGGTGGTGAGGGAGGCAGTTCATTATTCCCATCAAATCCAACAAATTTCTTCTTTTCAGGAGACACACTGTTTTATACTATTGGAAACGGTTATGCTCTGGGGGCAGGAACTATAGGTCCTATTTATAATCCAACGGGCGTCGTCCTCACCATTCGATTTGGATTCTAAGGGCGTACGCGAGATTTTATCACTGAAACAGTGTATGTTTGCTGGCAATCTGAACAGATAGGAACTATTTTACCATCTGTTTTAATGTAGGTACCGCGTATCTTATCTAAGAACATTTTTTGTATCGTTTGAGAGCAAGAACTACACTTCATATGCGAAGAAAACATCTCTAGCATAAAAACTCTTTGGAAAAAAGAAAGATACAAAAAGAAGAGCTCTTTGAAAGTGCTATGCAGAAAAAAAATTTTCTTTTTATTAGTATTAGTGCATTGATTACTGATATTGCTTGGAGAATACAAGAAGAAGGTCATGCTGTGCGCATGTATACTAAAGAAGATGCTGACAAGGAGGTCGGCGATGGATTTGTACAAAAAGTATCCTCGTGGGAAGAACATGTTGAATGGGCGGATATTATCGTTTTTGATGATACATTGGGTCAAGGGAAGATTGCGGGTGCGCTGAGAAAACAAGGCAAAGCAGTAATAGGTGGATGTACGTATACAGACCGTTTAGAAGATGAACGCGCATTTGGTCAAGCAGAGCTAAAAAAATACGGTATACACATCATACCGTCAAAAGATTTTACTAGTTTTGATGAGGCCATACTGTATGTGCGCGAAAACCCTAGTAGATACGTTATAAAGCCTTCAGGTGAAGCAGGGGGTATCAAAGGACTTCTTTTTGTTGGAGAAGAAGAGGATGGAAAAGATGTTATCCAAGTATTAAGTGATTATAAGGCTGCATGGGCGAATAAAATACCGGAGTTTCAATTACAAAAGAAAGTAACAGGGGTAGAAATTGCTGTGGGTGCATTTTTTAACGGCAAGGAGTTCATGAATCCGATTAATGTTAATTTTGAGAACAAAAAACTTTTTCCAGGAAACCTTGGACCAAGTACGGGGGAGATGGGCACATTTATGTACTGGAGTGAACCAAATAAGATATTTAATCAAACACTAAAAAAATTCGAAAAAAAACTTGCAGAGGAGGGCTATGTAGGTTATATCGATCTTAATTGCATTGTAAATAGTAAAGGAATGTACCCTCTAGAATTTACCAGTCGATTTGGTTACCCTACAATAAGCATACAACAAGAAGGTCTCATAACGCCGATAAGCGAACTATTTTATGCCATGGCAACAGGAGGTGCTCACACGTTCAAGACGAAAACAGGGTTTCAATTAGGTGTGCGGGTAGTCGTTCCACCTTTTCCTTATAAAGATCCGGAAACATTTGCAGTAAAGAGTAAGGACTCAGTGATTACTTTTAAGAAAGGCCGGGAAGGGGTACACATAGAAGATGTGAAAAAGGTAAATAATGAATGGGTGGTAACGGGAAATAGCGGAGTAATTCTTATTGTGTGTGGAACAGGAACTACAATGAAAGAAGCACAAAAACAAGCGTACAGTAGAATAAAAAATATTATTCTCCCCCATAGTTACTATCGGGACGACATTGGTGAGCGCTGGTATGATGACAGTGATAAACTGTATGCGTGGGGATATCTACGAGAAAAATAATTGCATACCACAGTGTTTAAAAATGCTCTTCTGTTACACCCTATTACTTGGGGCTATAGTGTAGCTTGGTATCATACACGGCTGGGGGTCGTGTGACCCGTGTTCAAATCACGGTAGCCCCATACATTTTTAAAAAAATACTTTTTACTCATCAATATGCCCCTGTAGTGTAGTCCGGCCAATCATACTGCCCTCTCACGGCAGTGACTCGGGTTCGAATCCCGGCGGGGGCATGTATTCAAACGTACGTATGTGTACTATGATGCGTAGCAATTGTTTAGCAAGTGTTATTTTATAGTTGTAACATTTATATATTTAGATTATGTGCTTTGAGTATGTACTCTTCATTTCGATATCAGCCGCTCTATGATGAAGTTTATTACTTAGATTTATCAATCGATATTGTTTTCGAAGATATTAAAAGGCGCAATGATCTAAGAGTACAAAGCGCTCGCACGACATTAGGAGTTCAGCTCAAAGGTTTACAACATTTGTGTATTGCGTCTGAGCCAGATTTTTGCCATGATACCTTTCACAAAAATCCTGAATATATCGCTCTAATGGAACAGCATAACGCCTTGGTAAAGGAATACGATCGCGAGTATACGTATTTACTTACTAATGCAATAGAACGATTCGATAGTTTGAATAGACCCTATTTAGGGATGCATATGTTGTTTGCTTTACGAGATTTTTCTCAAAACTATAGTCGCGCTTATTTGAATGATTATAACGATCTTGTTCGATCCAAAGAGTTAACTCTCATTGATGCTTTATTGACTGCACCGGAAGACGAGAAGTGTACTTCGTACACATTTGATGCAGACTTTGCACATACTGCTTCCACTTTACTGGGGGCTCTTGGTCTTGGGTTATATTCGTTAGTCTCGTCTGAAACATTTTCAGATTCAGTTACGTGGTTCCAGATATTTCCTTATTATAGTGCTTTCGCCGTGGCAAGTTATCTGGGCTTACGAAAACGTGCTCAGTCTTCAATACAGAAAATGGACTTTGTAGCTCACAAAATGCATTCTCTCGGGTCAGATATTACTTCACTGTTTTCAACACAAACAAAAAAAGAGTAGGTAATATGGGTGTGCAGGCAAAGTCTTGCTCGGATGGTTTCTTTGTACTATTTAGTAAACGCTCATACTTTTTCTGGAGACTCTTGTTTTGCTTCATCTATTTTATTTTTACAAGCAAGAACGTGTGAGGCTACAATGCGTTTAACGGTTTGTTCAGTCTCAAAGCGATATGGTGTAAGGGTAACAGAAATTTTTATTGTGATGGAATCTTTTTCAATTTTCTGTATGCTCAAACTAACAGCTTTAGCAGAGGAAACCTCTTTTTGAATGATATCTTGAATTTTTTTTTCTAATGATATAAACTGCTTTTCATGTAGTGTTTTAAAGACATACTCTTCAACAATTACTTTTTGTTTTTTCTTAGAAAAATTCGTTACTTCTTTTCCAAGAAGCACCATATTTGGGATGTAGGCCACATCACCTGATTCAGTAAGTAATTCAATGGAAGAAAAATTAATATCTGTTATTCTGCCCTTCACATCTCCTACTTTGATATAGTCATTGATTGAAAATCTTGTTCCAAGCAAAACATTTGCTCCAGAAAGAAAATTTGTGATATATTCCTTGAAAATAAGAGTGAGTGCTACCGCAAATAAACTAATACTTGTAAAGAACTGTGTGATCTGTATTCCTAACATACTAAAGAACACTCCCAAAAATACGAGATGAACAATTATGCTTACGATGCGTTTTATACCAATAGTGAAATTATCCACATGTGTTGCGAGAAGGTTGTTTCTTCGCAGATACTGGTTTAACAAAAGAATCCGTATCCAACTTCCTAGTATAGAAATTCCAACATAGTACAGCCCTAATGTGAGCAGTTGACCGGAGAGTGGGAGATGAGAGGCGATACCATAGTAGTCAATAAAGAATAATGCAACAAGCAGTGTTAGTTTTCCAAGTATTCCAGCACGACTCCTAATCCGTTCAGCAAACACCACTCTCCAAAAATTTACTGGTCGCATAACAGAAAGAAGAGCAGATACACTTATAAACTATGTGGTGTATAATGGTGTAGGTGAGATTTTTTATGCCAAAAAAAGCTACAAAAAAAACAACTACTACCAAACGTGTTACTGCAAAAAAAACTGTTGCAAAAAAACCAGTTAAAGTAGAACAATATGTGCAAAACCCGGAGTTCTCTGACGAGCACCGCGTGTTTAGTCACGTAATGTATCTTCTCTTTCTTGTTGCAGCAGCAATCGCAGCATACTTTACATTTGGAATGTTCACCTCTGAATACACATCAGGAGGGGAATTTTTCCCAGTAAAGGCACTAGTGTTGCTTGGTTGGGCGTTCTTATTTAAAGTGTTTGCGCACCGCATACACCCGCCGCACTACTAGGTCGTGGATGAATATTTTTTTCTTTTTTCACTAGATATATAAACCTCCTCAGACAGTAGTGGTACATGGCTGAAAAAAAAACACCATTACAACAATTATCAGAAAAGATTCTTCTTAAAAAGAAGCATGCAAAGGCACTGTTAAACCAAAAAGATATCGATTCTCTTGCAAAAAAGTATGTGCAATTTATATCCGAACAAAAGACTGAGCGAGAAGTTATTAATAAGGTAAAAAAACAAGCGATTGCTCATAAGTTTACGAATCTTCTTGAAGCAAAAAAACTTGTTGTTGGAGGAACGTATTATTACGCTGTAAATGAAAAAAATATTGCACTTATTAGATATCAAGATATGAAGAAAATACATGCAATAGCAAGTCACGCTGATAGCCCTTGCCTTCACCTAAAACCATACCCGCTGGCTGAAACACAAAAACTTGCGGTCTTAAAGACGCATTATTATGGTGGAATAAAAAAATATCAATGGCTCAATATTCCTCTCAGTCTTCGCGGAGTTGCCTATACGCAGAAAGGAAGGGTGGACTTTTCCATAGGGGATAATCCAACTGATCCAGTATTTACTATTCCAGACCTCTTACCGCACCTAGGAAGAGATCAGTTACAAAAAGAAGCAAGAAAACTTGTCGAAGGAGAGCAACTAAATGCCATCATAGGAAGTGACGAAGTGGACGATGATGCGGTGAGCGAAAAAGTAAAACTCTCTATAGCAAAACATCTCTACGAAACATACGGCCTTACAGAAGAAGACTTTATCTCAGCAGAACTCTCATTCGTACCAGCAGGAAATGCAAGAGAAGTAGGTTTTGACAGAAGCATGATACTTGGTTACGGACACGATGACAGAAGCAGCGTATTTACAAGCATGCAAGCACTTCTGGACGCAAAAAAAATATCTCAAACACAAATAGTCCTTGTATATGACAAAGAAGAAATAGGAAGCTATGGAAAAACAGGAGCGCAAAACATGTTCTTTACACACTTGATAGAAGAACTTATACAACGTTCTCAAAGCGATACCACGCCAAGTGCTGTATGGAGGAATACAAAGGTGTTATCTGCAGATGTAACGAGTGCCATAGACCCTAACTTTGCAGATGTGCATGACCCAACAAATGCTAACTATCTTGGGAGAGGAGTTGCCTTGGAAAAATACGGAGGGGGAGGAGGAAAGTATAGTACATCAGATGCTGACGCTGAATTTATGCACGCACTCATAACCCTATTTAATACACAAAAAGTTCCCTGGCAAACAGGAGAAAATGGAAAGATAGACGTAGGAGGTGGAGGAACGATAGCAATGTTTCTTGCAAAATGGGGTGCTGATGTAGTAGACATAGGAATTCCTGTGCTTGCAATGCACGCGCCTTATGAATTAGCGCACAAAGCCGATGTGTACAGTGCATATCTTGCGTATAAGGCGTTTTTTGAGCACGCACTTAAATAACTACTGTTGCGTAAAAAATAATCAATACTTTTATAAACTTTTTTTCTTTGCTAATACTTATGATTGGAATAGGTGGATCTAAAGGATATGATCCGGGGTCTTTGCATTTGTTTTATAAAAAACTTGATATTACAACCGCTAGAAAAATTAAACCACCTATAGTTACTCCTATTGAAGCTTATAGAACGAACGTTCACTTTATGCCAGGATACGTGCGACACATGGCACAGTATAAAACTATGAAACCGAGCCGCAAACGTATATCTGACGTTTATCCAAATATTGCTCAAATGGTTGATACAGGCGAATCTGTTTATGCCAGGCCAAATTCATTGGCGAGAGTTCATCAACTTGGGAATAATTATCAGAATTTGCCTAATAATAATCAAGATCAATCAAGATATAGGCCTGCAGCCTAGTTCTTTGTATGATCATTCTCTCTCGTTGATATCGCTGTTTTAAGCCAAAGAAGATCGTCAGCATATTCGAATAGTTTATGTTGGTGATTGATCAACAGATTATTTTTTAAAACTGTACTATTTATGTATAGTATATGGCGTTTATTTACGAAACAGAACATTTTATACTGGAATCTCATGAAAAACCAGAGATAGACCGTCTGGAAGGTGCTCATGTAAAAATTTCGCCAAAAAAAGTTGTTAGAGATAGAACTGAATTAACGCCTAATCAGGCCATAGAGTTGATGCGATTTACCATAATAGCTGGCGAAGCAATGAAATCTGCAATGAATGAAATTGGGGTTACAATTGGTAGAATAAATTATCAGGATAATGGGAACTGGAAACCTCAGTTACATATTCATTTGTACTGCAGAGCAGAAAACGCTATCATGCAAAAATATGGTGAACCAATTACTCCAGGACATAAAGAAGCATATATGCCGCTAGATAAACAGGATATTTTACGAATACAGAAACATCTGAATAGATTGTTCCAGTTAGAACGATTTTCGAATTCAGCTTGGAAGCTTGGATAAAATAATGTCTTAACTTATTGTTGTGCTTTGTTTACGTATTGCTTGTTTGCAATTCTTGAATTTTCTTTTCGAGAGCCTTAATTCTTTCATTTGTTTTTTTCTGTTGCATTTACTGTTTTACGATTCGTTTGAGGCGGTATTATTCTACTTGCTTATTCTTTTTACGATCAAGATATGCTTCAATAAAGACTTTATCTCGTGCAACAATAAACGGGCCAGAATAATTTTTTGGCTGTGAAGAATGTATAAGAGATAGTGCATCTTCTGCAGGAACCCAAACTATCTGAAAACCCTCATCGACTTCTTTTTGCCTAAATGAAGGAGTTCCTTTTACGAGCGCTCGACCATGATAGCAATGAGATGTTTGTAGAAGGGCGTGTTCTGTACGTTTCTCAACAGTACTTCCAAGATATCCTTCAACACTGATTTCGCAACCAATCTCTTCTAGACATTCACGAAACAGAGCCTCGAAAATATCTTCGCCCTCATCAACACCACCACCAGGAAGTTTATAGTACTCATCACGAGATACATATAAAAGAGGAATGCGCCCTTGTTCATCGACTACGACGGCACGAGCAGCTAGGCGAGGAACAAGAGTGACTGTTTGAGGAATATCTTCGAGAACTATTTCTCTTATGAGTTTCATAAGGTATTTTTATGTGAGAACTATATAAATTTATCATAAGCATTTATTAATCAAGAGAGAATGTAGGATTATACATGGAACTTATTATCACAGAAAAACCCTCTTCGATGAGAAAAATAGCGCAAGCCCTCGCAGATAAAAAAGCGGTGAGTAACAAAAAAAATGGTGTTGAGTATTTTACATTAGAGCATAACGGAAACGAAATAACTATTGTGAGTGCAGTAGGTCATTTATATACAGTAGCAGAGCACAAACAACCAGGAAAAAAAGGCTGGACATATCCTATTTTTGATATAGAATGGATACCTAGTTCCGAAAGCAACAAACAAAGTGCATTTACAAAAAAATATCTAAATACCATAAAAACGCTTGCAAAAAAAGCAAAAATAGTCACAGTAGCAACCGACTATGATGTAGAAGGAGAAGTAATAGGATACAACATACTCAGATACGCCTGTAAGAAAGAAGACGGTAACAGAATGAAATATAGCACTGTTACTGTAGACGAACTGAAACAAAGTTATGCAGAGAAAATGAACCACATAGACTGGGGTCAAGCACACGCAGGAGTAACGCGACATGAGCTAGACTGGTACTATGGAATAAATCTGTCAAGAGCACTTACGTTAAGCGTGAAGGCTGCAGGAGGATTTAAAATACTCAGCAGTGGGCGAGTACAAACACCTGCACTCAAGATACTTGCTGACAAAGAAAAAGAGATAGCTGCGTTTGAGCCACAGCCGTACTGGGAGGTGGAAATAACAGCAAAAAACATTCTTGCAAAACATAAAAAACAACCATTCACTCAAGAAGAAGAGGCAAAACAAGCACAACAAGATACAGGAAAAACAGCACTCGTAGCAGATATAGAAACAAAAGAATTTATTCAGCCACCGCCACATCCATTTGATCTTACAACATTACAAACAGAGAGTTATAAGAGCTTTGGAATGAGTCCAAAGGAAACGCTGAGCAGAGCACAAGACTTGTATTCAGCAGGATACATCAGTTATCCAAGAACGAGCAGTCAACAATTACCAGAGAGTATAGGGTATCAGAAGATACTTACACAAATCGCAAAGCAAAAAGAGTACGCAGAACTCGCAAACCAATTACTCAGAAACACGTCGCTAAAACCAAATAACGGAAAAAAATCAGATCCAGCGCATCCAGCAATATATCCAACAGGAATACCTCCAAAAACAACGCAAGAAAGAGCAAAAAAAGTATATGATATTATTGTTCGCAGATTCCTTGCAACATTTGCTCAAGCAGCAAAACGAGAAACACAAACAATTCATCTACAAAGTAACAAGCAAGAATATCACACAAAAGGAACAAGAACAATATTTCCTGGATGGCACGTGTTTTATGGACCACACCTCAAGCAAAAAGATGAAGAACTCCCTCTTCTCAAACAAGGAGAAGAGCTCCCTATATCTGCGTGCGAACTCCTAGCAAAACAAACACAACCACCAAGAAGATACACCCCGTCAAGCATAATAAAAGAACTAGAGAAAAGAGGATTAGGAACAAAAGCAACACGAGCAGATATTGTAGACAACCTCTTTGAGCGAGGATATGTGCACGAGAACAGTATTCAAGTGACTGAAATAGGACTGCACACAATAGATACCTTAGAAAAATACGTACCAGAAATACTAGATACACAACTTACAAAAGAAATAGAAGAAGAGATGGAAGGTATACGGGCAAATACGACGACCCCACAAAAAGTACTAGAAAAAGCAAAAACACATCTCAACGACGTACTAGGAAAATTCAAGAAACACGAAAAAGAAATAGGTGGCGAGCTGCTTGGAGCACAAAGAGAAACACAAGATACACAAACACTGGTTGGAATAAGCCCAAAAAAAGAAGAAGGGCTACTACAAATAAAAAGAAGTAAATTTGGATTCTTTGTAGGGAGCGTGAACTATCCAGAGTGCAAAGCAGTATACGGACTTCCAAAAGGAGCGTATAACGAACCTGCACATAAAGAATGCCCCTGGTGCGCCTATCCACTGATTAGCACAAAGAGAAAAGGAAAAGGAAAACAACTCCACTGCTTTAACACAGAATGCCCAAGTAGAGCGCTTTCTCCAAAAGGACAGCAAAGAGTAGCAGAGGTAGAAGGGAAAGAAATACCCAGCCCAGATGAGAAAGGAACGCTTGTGGTACGAAGAGGTTCATACGGAACATTCATAGCAAGTAGCGCATATCCAAAAAGCCGATATACAGAAAATCTGGAAACTGTGTGGGATACACAAAAAGAACGGCTAGCAGAAGCAAAAGACTTGGATGCACAAGAACTTCTCAAACTAAAAGAAGAGCTGGATAAGAAAAAAGAATAAGAAAAGATATTCTAAAGGTGAACTCTAGTAGTCAAAGTCAGAATCGTCTTCGTCCCAATAGTCGCCTTCGTCAACGTCATCAAAATCGTCATAATCCATGATGCACACTCCGTTGTTTGAAAAACAACGCTCAAACAAGAGTAAAAGAGTATATAAAAATGTCGAAAACAAGCTGTTCATCTGAAAAGAAACTTATATAAACTGCGCTCGAATTATCTTCTTTAATGTCCCCGTAGCTTAGCGGCCATAGCGCGCGGCTGTTAACCGCGAGGTCGGGAGTTCGAATCTCCCCGGGGACGCTTACAAAGACCCCCTGGCGTAGTCTGGTAGCGCACCCGACTGATACCTAGCAAAGTGTTATCGCTATCTAGTTGAGACATCGGGAGGTCCGGGGTTCAAATCCCCGGGGGGTCATTTTGTTTCATAGATAAAAAATCTTTTCGAGACACTTTCAAACAAATAACATCCAATAACTCTCTTAATAAAACCGTTTCTTTACGTGAAAGATATACTTGATAAATTGAACGCCAATTAACTGGTTTGCGTGACTGAAGACGAAAAGAAGGACTAAAACCAAACATACAAAGAATATAATGCATGTCGCGTGCTAATCGCTCAGAAATAACATGGAATCGCGCATGAGATGATATATGTCCATCACTTAACATTAAACCAAGTAATACGCCTTCAAAAAAAGAGTTCGAATAATTGTGATGAAGCAATCCCACAGAAGATGTTTTGTCTGACGCGAAAAAACAATAATTACTAATCCAATTATAAATAAACACTGAATATGCTTTAACAGAACCGCGATTATTATTTTTTTCAGACATGATCCATGAAGTACATCCAAAAAGATCAATAAACAATTTTTGAACAAGCAAAACTAAAGATGTATTACGCGAATCAAGACAAATCTTAATCGTATAACAACCATCAGAAACGTACTGCGTACCATCACCCATCCACAACCCCACATACAAGCCAATTAATCGTTCATCGGTAGAACAGACAGAACGAACAATATTTTGTGAATTAACTGTATACTCATCTTGCACGTACTTCTTAACAGTATTAGGGGAATAACCTAACTCACGACCAACACGCTTTAATGAACCAACACGCACGTAAAACGCACGAATAGCGGCTTGCTCATACTGAGAAAGAACCATGAACTAATAATAGATCTCTATTATAACCTACTTTTGGATGTGCTTGTCCTGTGAGTGAAAACACGGTGTTCAGATTTTTTTACGTGTTTTCAACGTGTTGAAGTAGGATCTTGATATATGCGAGGATATGTTCCATTTGTGATGGTTCTGCACGGTACAGTCTTATTATTGCGTTGTGTGCTGTTTACTCATTTCAAAAATAAGTGTTTTTCATATGATACGTTGAGTTTGGTGCTCTGAGTTATTAGCTTTTTTGAGAAAATGCTTTTACCATAATAAATTAATACTTTCTATAGCTCATAATGCTTTTTTTTAAGGTTATTTTCCTAGTATTCTATTATTTTTTTGGATGATGTACTTATCGATTATTCTAAATGCTCCCTCAGTCATTCTTTCCCACCGAGTTTGTTCTGTTGGTATCTGTTCATCTGGAGGTTCAAAGTGTTGTTTTAAAATCTCAGCAGCAGCAAGTACTTTTCTAACATACTGGGTAGCATCGGGGCCAAATCCATTTCGAGGTCTTGTCAACGCATACACGTTAAATCCTGCCATGAGTTGGTCAGCAGTGTATGGTTGTTCTATTTCTTGTTCTGGTTTTTGTTCTCGTTCTTGTTGGTTGACATACTGCATATATCTGTCAAATTCCCTGCGCACTCTTGTGGCTCCTGTATTATATGACTGTATAACGAGGTATAGCTCCAATTTTGTTCTTTCTTCATCAGATATATTTGCGTGCTGTAAACCGTTGCTTCTCCGTATGACGCGACCCATTTGTTCAAGTGTGAACAATGCGCACTCTAATGCAGCCATCCGATGAAACACGTTACCCTCTTCATTGCATGCTTGCGCAGTTCCTGGCATTATTTGTAATGCTCCTCTGGCGCCGCTACGTGATACCAGGTGTCTATTACCTCCAGACTCTACAGAAATTATTCCTTGTATTATGTAATCAATTCCTGTTTGTGCCTGCAATCTGCCAATGTATGAGTCTTTTATGGTGTCTTGAATATAGGTATTAAAGGGAACAGCTGTTATGCGGTTATTTCTCCAACTGCCTGTGATTTTTTCTTCCAAATTCTTGATGGTGTTTACCATATTCTCTGAAGCTCTGTCGCAATTTATGACGAATGGGTGCCTAAGTCTGCTTCCATTTGCGATGTCTGATCCGCTTTGACGAATCGCATCTCGAGCTTCGTTAATTTGCTCTTGAGTAATTCTTGAGGATGCATCAGGAAGTATTCCATAACTTTCTCCTGTGGTGATATCAATTAGATTCGCGCCTCCTGGGCTACATGTTTGAGATCCTGTAAATGCATTTCGATATAACTCTATTTGTTTTTGGAAACTATCTTCAGGCAAGCTGAGAGGTTCAACGGTTCGCATGAGCTCATGCACATATGAAAATTCTTGGCCTGGTAGCACTTGATTTTTGTTTGCGTTCATAACATATGCTGTTGCAGCTAATCCTATGGTGGCTATTGTGCCTACAATGGCTTTTTTCATAGTGTGGTATTGTCCGCACACTATATAAAGTTAACTACTATGAAGTTACTAATTTATGTGTTTGTTGTTCTATCTCTCCTGTAAAAAGAAACGTATAGATTGCATAGGGGTGTAAATTGAGATTGTTGTTTTCTTAACATTCTTATTTTACACGGACTGCTTACGCATTTGGTTTTACAGTAAAGGGATAGGTGTTTTTTATTTTTGAGCTCTTAATGGGTATCTTTCATTAGGTTTTTCTGTAATTGTTTTTTGTCCATATGACTTCCTTATCATGCACACATGTCATACTCTGCTGTTGATGGACATTTTGCAACGAATATTTTATAAACTATTCTCTACGGATTCGTTATATGAAACAAAAAGTTGTTTATGCAGACCTCATCGCGCAACACGAAAACATACTTCGAGGGCTACAATACGATAGTGGCCTTTTTGCCGCGAGTGATAAGACGGTAGGGACGGGGTATGATAAAAGTTGGCTAAGAGATAATTTTTATGAATGCCTTGCATTCGAAGTACTTGACGATTGGAAAACAGTAGAAAAAACATATCTTGCACTTCTTAAAGTATTTGAGAAACACGAAGAAAAAATTCGTTGGGCAGCAACACATAAACCAACAGAAAAATACCAATACATACATGCACGCGTACACCCAGAAACATTTGATGAATTCTGGGAAGACTGGGGTAACAAGCAGAATGACGCTGTAGGTGCGATATTATTTCGAATAGGCGAACTTGAGAAAAATCGTCCTGGATGCATTATACAAAATGAAGATCATAGGCGTATAACCCAACTTCTTGTTGACTATCTTGCAAATCTGCGCTACTGGGAAGATGAGGATAGCGGAATGTGGGAAGAAGATGAAGAAATACACGCATCGAGTGTAGGAGCTTGCCTTGCAGGACTAAAAGCCGTACGAGATCTTGAAGGGATATATGTTGACGAAGAACTTATTAAAAAAGGAAGAGAAACCCTTGATGTACTCCTTCCACGAGAAAGCAAGAAAAAATTTGTTGATTTAGCACTCCTCAGTCTTATTTGGCCATATGGAGTGACAAACACCCAACAAGCAAAAGAAATACTTACAAACGTAGAATATCTTCTGGAGCGAGAAAAAGGAATAATTAGATATAAAAATGATTATTACTATAATAAAAATCCGGACGGATATAGTGAAGAAGCGGAGTGGAC
>SKHI01000051.1 GCA_007117065.1 Candidatus Woesearchaeota archaeon | reverse complement strand
TTTTAAGAGCCCTGAGTTATCTTTTGCAGCAGGAATTTTTAACTCCCAAGAATTATTTCTTCTGCGTAGATATGTTTCAGCACGAAAGAGAGTATTCTTATCATCATCATAGTATACATCAGTGAATTCTTTTACTCCTATCGAGGTTGCTTGTTTAAGAAGAACATGTATTGTTTTTTTATCGTATACAAATTTTATTTCTGTTTCGAACAAAGCCTCCTCCGCGATTTGAACGCGGGACCTGCTGCTTACAAGGCAGCTGCTCTACCAGGCTGAGCCAAGGAGGCACGTATGAGTAGAAAACACTTCTTCTTTTTAAGTGTTTCAGATAGTGTATATCACTACTGGTGTAAAAAAGCCTATACACACCCCCACTGCTACTTGAAGCGGGGTGTGGCCAAGCACTATTTTGACTTTTTCCTTCATTTTTGCTTGCGAGAGGAGGTTGTTTAGTATTGCTGCTTGATCAGAAACGCTTTTTCTTACTCCAAATGAGTCGCGTATTATTATTGCGGAAAATACGACGCTCAACCAGAAGAGAGAAGGTATACCTTCTGAGAGATATATTGCTACAGTAAGTGCAGTTACAGCTGCACTGTGGCTCGAAGGCATTCCTCCTGTTTGTAAGAGAAGTACGTACCAACTAAATGTTTTTTGTGTGTATATGTGAAAGAGTTCTTTTATGATGTTTGATAAAAGAACGGCAACGCCCACGCTTATCGGTATAAACCAATCCATACGTTTGTGCATGCGTATACGTTTATATTTTTATAGTTTTCTTATGGCGTGCATAAATGCAGTTGATATAAGTGTGAGAAGAATAAGAAAGAAAAGAATGTCTGTTGTTCCTAAAACAGTTCTTGGCGCGCTTAAAATAGTCTGTTCTTCACGTACAAAAAGAGGAAATACTTCATAAAGAGGAGCAGTATCTTGGGCATGTATATGTACTGAAGCCACATATAAGCCAGGAATAAGGTTTTCTGTACGAATGTAGCCTGATAGTGTTTGCTGACTAAAAGGGCGAATTTCAGTTGTGTGTAGCGCAGTTATTGTCGTTCCAATCTGTATCTCTGCATGTGTTATAGTAATTGGCTCATTCCACATGTTCTCTACCGTTATTTCTAGACGCTGCTGCTCCTTTCCCGCATATACTTCATTTTCGAATCGTTGAACGCGCAATTCTTGAGCACCTACAATAAACGTTGTTTGTTCAGTAGCTGTTTGTGTTGTATGCGTGAACGTTGCATATGCAGTATATCTTCCTGGAGGCATATTATTCGTTTCAATTGGTATAGAGAGAACATTTGTTTCATGTGGGAATACGAAATATTCTGTTAGCAGTATTCTTTCTTGAAGTACTTGTTGTTCATCGCGAATCTCTATATGTACATCCCCTTCTTTGACTGTTTGTGAAACTGTATGAAATGCTACACGAAGAACGGTTTCTTGACCAGGCAATACGCTTTCTATATCTATATCTACCTGAACGTGTTCAGGGGATGCTTGCTTGAAGAGCGATAGAGTTACTTCTTGGGCTGTGCGCATGAAGGGTGCACGAGGATCCGTAAACGCGTACATAAATGAGATGGTATGCGTATGCTCCCCTGGCTGAATATCGGTAGGAAAATCAAGGCGTATAGGTAAGGAAAGTGTTGTTTCTGCAGGAATAAGAAGCGCCTCTATTTCGATGTATTGTTGCAACGGACCCCTAACAATGCCTTGTACGTGCACCTCTGTTGCGTAAGGGTTTATTACCAAAATAGAGATATTCTGTTCATCTTGTTCAGTAATCAAAATGGGAATTTCTGTGGGTGCTATATGCACTGCTGCCGAGAAAGGCAATAAAAAAAGAATACAGATAATGATGCATAAACTCCCTCTCATATATCATTATATATGTAAGGAGTTAAAAACGTTTCTATAGATGCAAGATACAAAGTATGTTACTCAATGACATATCTTACTTCTCGGACACGTACTTCTTGTACACAGGTGAATTCGGTACATGTTCTAATATTTTCGACTGCGAGTTCTTCAAGAGGAATGATTTGCTCCACTCCATTAATGAAGAGTTGACAGAGCACCTGTTCTCCTTGTTCTGTTGTAATGCTTGCACAGTTTTGTTCTAGCCATTCTTCTCCAGCCGGTTGGTCTTCAGTACAAATAGTCTCTATGCATTCCCACTGCGCATAGGTATTAGTTCCAAGGTACGTAAAGAAAAGTGCAAATAGGGTTATTATGAAAAGCGAGTAAATAATTATGAAGTGTTTTTCTTGTCTCATGTGTATGAAATGGTTCGTATGTGCACCGCACCCCCATCTATAACATGAATAGTAAGGGGTGGTTTATATAGTTGTTGGCATCCAACGCAGGTATTTGTCGCCGTTTCAAACAACAGTGATGTGCCTGATGCGTGGGTAATGTAGATGTTGGGTGCTTCTTGGATAAGTTGCACTGAGAGTGCTGTAATGTAATATTCTTGTTGTGTGCGCAGAGTGCTGTTTTGTTGCGCTGTAATCACTTCATCTACGACAAGTGTTTTTGTCTCTGACAACGCCAGACCTGTCGGACTAAATGATACGATAAATAAACTGGATACGCAGATGAGAGTGAGTAGGGCGAGTATGGGTTGGTTCATACTTTTTTTTGTGTGTAGCAACTGGTTTATCTCCCGTAGTGTTTGTTGATACGAGCTTCCGAATCGTTGACAGAGCAGTCTATATCGTTCTTCTTGCGTTATCAGACCGTAATCTACTTGGTCTTGTAATTTCTCCATGTACGAGGTGAGCTGTTCTCGCAATGTTTCTAACTCGTTTCTCTGCTCCTTATTCACAAGTAGTTTCATGTTGTTCTTGTTTAAATGCGTTTGTACAAAAATAGATATCGCATCAGTGAAATTTTTTTGATTGTAGACTCAGTTGTCCTGTTCTTTTTTGCGGGGATAATTCTTGTTCGTCGACACGAATACCTACTTGTTTTTTTATATCCTTCGCAAGAGCTGGACCAAGGAGTTCGCTTAAGGTAGATGCAGAAACGGTTTTCACCCCCCCTATATCGCGCACCCCATTCTTGTGCAGTTTTCTTGCTCGTATGCGCCCAATACCTTGCAACTTGAGCAGTGCAAGGAGCTCTTCCTTTACTCCATATTTGAGTCTTTGTCTGAGATTATGAAGTTGTTGTATGTGCTGATGTTGTTTGAGGATACGTGCGAGTTCTGCTGCGCTGTACGCTAACCAATCAATTATTGCAAGTCGTGAATGAAGTTCTCCTGGACGTACAGAATAGGTTTCTAGTATGTATTCTTCAGTATGTTCTTGTATCCACATATGAAAGAGATTCGCCGTCTTTATTGTTTCTAGATATGTTTCGTACTGATGATCATACATGCTGGGCATGGGTACAAGAAGCCGTTCTTTTGTTGCGATTTCATGATATTCTTCGTATTCAGCTATTTTTATTCGCAAGTAGGGTTTTGTTTCTGCAGTGCTGCACAGCAGATGAATCCACGCATATGCCGTTGGTTGATGTGCAGTTGTTATTGCCCGTATGAGTGTGTGTGCGCTCAGCGGGTCAAGATATAGTTCGCTCACTCTTTTTCCAAGTAGCGTTGCCCGGAGTATTTGTTGCTGCACATCGTACGCACTGACAAAATCGTTTTGTTCTTCTGATGCGATAAATCCCCATTCTTTAAGTGAATGAAGCACTTCCGATATTTTTTGTTGAATTTCTTGTATATCTTGGTACTGGTGTGCAAAGAAAGTGTTTTTGAAAAAATCATATAATTCTTGTGTGTTTGAAACAAATTCGCTTGCTATAAGTGAAAGACAATACGTTCTTAATATTGGTTGGGCTGATACTTTACTGTATATCGACTCGGGCTCACCATATATGTATTGTTGCGTGAGTTGTTCTGCGTGTCTTTCGTCTTTTGCTATGAGTATTGCTTCTCCATATTCTTCGTTAAAATCAGGTCTTCCTGCCCTTCCAGCCATTTGAAGGTATTCAAGGACCGGTATATCAGTCATCCCTCCTTGCCCGAATCGTTTTGTATCTCTAATAATCGTTCTGAATGCGGGCAGATCCATTCCTATTGAGTTATGTGTAAAAAATCCTTCTGCTACAAAAAGATGTTTATTTTTAGGAGTGGGGGGAAGAACTACATCATACACTGTTTCTTGAACAGGCACTTCACGTATTTCACGTATAACATCCCAGAAGATGTCCCCGTCCATATCATCGCTGCGCCATTTTTTTAGAATTGTTTTCTTTAATTCGTTCTTACAAACAGGACAAGATGTATTATTAAGTACATCAAGTATATCAAATGATTTTTTCTTCAATTGAGCGTATATCCACGCGCATATAGCGTTTAAGCTCCAATACCATTCAGTAACACTTTTAAAAGGTATTTTCCTCTTTTGTATGAGTGCGTAATGTGCGTTAATTCTAGTTTCATTTTTCCTTGGGCTAAACCCAAGTATTTTTGTTAATTCTTGAGAACCAAGTTCTCCATAGTCTCCCAATACGGTAATAACTGCTTCTTTTTGTTTTCCCCACTTTTTTTGTTCTTTTGTTCTTCCATCAAAGAGATTTTTAGTAATGGCGTATTTGCAAGTAGTGCAATTAATTGATTGTATTGTAGTTTGTTTGTGATGTAGACGTATGAGTTCTTTCTTTTTTCTCTTGAGAGAAAACCCTATGTGTTTAATGAATTGTTGTATGGATTGTGTGTGCGCGATAGTGAGTTCATATTGTTTTTTTGTTTCATACTGTTTTGTTTCTCCTTTTATACGAGATGCTGGCCGAACTCTAAAACGTGTTGGGATATTAAATCGGAGAAGCATTTTTTGTACATCTCTGATTAAACGAAGAGATATGCTTGATATTCCTACAGAACCGCTTTTTTGAACGTATCCGTCTGCGTCAAAATATCCTCTAAGTAAAGCGGCTGCTTGTTGTTTAGGTATTGCGTGGAGTTTTTTTGTTATATGCTTATCTGTTGATTGGCATACGCCACAACGGGCGAGAAATTCTCTTAGCCAATTTGTTTTTGAAAGATGCACTTGTGGTACATTGTTCATATTTTGTGATGATCTGTACTGAAGGTTAAATTTATTTGATATATTTTTTGCTACGTCTCTAATTTCTTTATCATGAGAAACGAGACACCCGCTTCCTTTAAGCAATAGTTCCCCTTCTTTTATTGTTGCTCCTGAGTATCCATCTCCGAGCATTAAACCAATAAAATGTGCTATTTCTTCATCTAATATATATTTTTTTGGGCAAGGATATTTTTTTGTAAATTCGTTAACTGTTCGTTTTTTTTCTGGTATGGTTATATTTCCTATCGTTGCTATTTTATCTGTTTTTTGTATGTTTTTTGCTTCTACTAATACTTTCTTGTTGTTTCTTTTTATGTAGAAGCGGTGATTTTTTGTTGTTTGGATTGATCTCCCACTTGAGCAAGTTATTTGTATAAGTGACGAGGCGTTATTTTTCGGTATTATTTCTTTATTTGGTATTTGGATTATGTTATTTTCTTCCAATACATGTAAGGGTTTTTTTGAGAGTTTTTCTACAGGTATTTCGTCCATTCCAGACCATATTTTTGTTCCTGGTGCTAAGCATAGTGTCGGTGTTGCTGCAATTGTCGTTATGGTTCCTTTAAGGAATGCTTCCTCTACAGCTGTTTTTTGTTTATTTGTAAGTCCTGCGTGATGGAATGCAGTGTTTCTTTCTATACAGTATGCAAGTCTTTGACACTGCTTTGTCGGATTAGTGCCAAGCAGTTCCTGCGCGAGGGCGTGTAATGCCGGGTTTTTCTGCTGTTTTTTTGCTATTTTTTCTGCTGTGGCTTCTGCGCTTCTTTTACTGTTTACGAATATGAGTGCTTGTTTGTGTTGTTGAATAGTATCGAGTGCTAGATTTGTCGTGTCCTCACTCGTAGTTGTTTTGATACGTATTTCTTTGCTCACAGTGTCTGGTAAACAGTTTGTTCTTTATGAGTGTTCTGTTTATGCTTGTCTTGTGATGTTCCATACTGCTATCTTACCAATCTCTTTCTGCAAGATAATCAAAACTTTTCTTCTCCAAATGTTTTAAGTACGAAAATGAGTTCTTGGTTAACAAAACAAAAATCAATTATCGTTACCTATCGTACAGATGGAGAATACTCCCTTGCAATAGGGTTTCTTACAAAAAAAATAAGCGATATCCAACACACATATCGCTCATTTCTTGAACGGTATCGCGCATACGTTGTCAGTGAGCGATTAAGTGCATTTACAGATCTTCAACAATACCTTAGAAATTATCTTGTTGAAAAAAAACATCATGACTACACTCAATTATCTACAGGAAGTTTTGAAACATATAAATATGATAAAACAGATATCTTACTTCTCTCAGTTATAGCCACCCAGAGTAGAATAACATTAACACAGCTCGCACAACAACTTAGTCTCAGTGTTACTGCTACAAAAAATCGCCTACAAACAGTACGCAAAGCAAATGTTATTGTTGCGTATCGTGCTCTCATCACCTATCATTTGTTAGGTAAAGAATATTACAAAGTAGACGTAATTGTTAATGAGTATGATATTGTTCCAGGTTTAAAGGAGTTTGTCCAGCAACATCCAAATATTCTTTTTCGCAATATTACTATTGGTGGGAACGATTTTGAGTTTGATGCAGAGTTCTCTTCTCAACAAGAATTTTATGAAATGATAAACACCATAAAGAATTTATTTCCTGAACAAATTCGCTCATACACATACTAAAGCAATACATGTAGAAAAACACAGTTATTTTCCTCGTTTACTTCTTGAAGAAAAACAAGATATATAAAGAATGGATTTTTTAATTTCTGTATGTGTAGTGTCTGTGCTGGTTCAGTATGTAGTGGTTCTGGTGTATGCCAAACAGTATTTCATCCTGTGCGTAACTTCTTACAGTACACCTTACTTGGTACAAGTCTTTATTTTTTTAATAAATATGTTATGAAGAAGAAATAACTCTTTCATAAACTATAAAAAAGAACAGATCATCTTACAACATATGACTACTTCTGGTTTGCACCACATCACAGCAATTTGTTCTACTCCTAAAGAGAATAAAAGATTCTATACCGAAGTTCTTGGTTTAGCATTTATCAAAAACACAGTTAATCATGACGACCCCGGTACGTATCATCTGTATTATGGCGGTACGAATGGGGATCCAGGCTTATTAATGACTTTTTTTACCTGGACGCATCTCCCTCAAGCAATGCGAGGTTCTGGTGAGACAAGCAGAATATTTTTTGGAGTTCCCAAAGGAAGTTTTTCTTTTTGGAAGAAACGCTTTTTGTCTCAAAACATACAGTTTGAAGAGAACATAAATGCTTTTGATACCCCTCAACTCTTATTTACCGACCCTCATGGACTCCCTTTAGGGTTACAGGAACAAGAAGAGGGAAATGAAGATAATACGCGCCTAGATAAGAAAGAAGGCATTAACGGCTTTTGTAGCGTAGAGTTTATCGTTCAAAACAGCTCTGAAACAGCGTCTGTTCTTAAAACACTTGGATATGTGAGAACAAAACAGCACGACAGTACACAATTATTCCTACATCCTGATGCGACGTTTGCAAAAGAGGTTATTCTTAGAGAAGATGGCTCCCTTCCACTTGCTCGTCAAGGTATTGGTAGCGTGCATCATGTCGCGTTTGGTATAGAGTTCCAGAAACAAGAAGAATTCCTGAAGAAATTAGTACATAAAAACTATCATCCAAGCCCCATCATTGACCGAGTGTATTTTAAGAGTATTTATTTTCGCGATCCACAGGGCATACTATTTGAGATCGCTACAAACGGCCCAGGTTTTTTTGAGGACGAAGATATCCTTGGTTCGACGTTTGTCCTTCCCCCTCATCTCGAGCCGTACAGAAAGGAAATTATTTCCGCACTTCCTCCTTTAGATTAATGACATACAAATATCATACGATAAAAAAAGGTACAGCAGTTATTGTTACATTACATGGAACAGGTGCTAACATGCATGATCTTGACTTGTTAGCAGAGGCAATACAACCTGAGGCAACTATTATCGGTTTAGAAGGAGATGTGAATGAGCATGGTATGCTTCGTTGGTTTAAGCGGTTCAGTCCAGGTGTCTTTGATGAAGATGATTTATTCTTGCGTGCAAAAAAACTTTCTTCTTGGCTTCCTGAATTGGCAAAGCAAGAGGGTTTTTTGTTATCAGATGCATTGTTTGTCGGTTTTAGTAATGGCGCTAATATGCTTGCAGCACTGTTACAACTCTATCCGGGAATCATAAAGAAAGCTGCACTCCTTCATGGACAGCTTCCTCTTGATAAACAACCTGTTCCGTCTCAGAAGGCAACAGTGTTTGTAAGCGCAGGCAAGACGGATCGTATGATTCCCTATGCTCAATCAGAGCATTTAGCAAAGGAGCTTCAAAAAGCAGGCATTACAGTTCAGTTTTTTGCGCATCCTTATGGACACACAATTACAGAAGAAGAAATAGTGCACATCAGAGATACGTTTTAGTGCTCTTCTTTTTCATGTATTGTTTCGCCTACAAGTATCTTGTTATTGAGTCCGTGAAGTGCTACTATGAATAAGCTTTCACTCCACCCTAACGGGTTATTTTCATTAGGTGTGTTAGTGTGTGAATAGTATAGCTCCGGAACTCCTTTTTCTGTTACTGTTGTAAGAAGTTTATCTACGTAGCGATGGGCTTTTTCTAACTCACCTAGTCTTTCATAAATAATTGCTAGCCAAGCAAGACCCATGGTCCACTCCGCTTCTTCACTATATCCGTCCGGATTTTTATTATAGTAATAATCATTTTTATATCTAATTATTCCTTTTTCTCGCTCCAGAAGATATTCTACGTTTGTAAGTATTTCTTTTG
>SKHI01000025.1 GCA_007117065.1 Candidatus Woesearchaeota archaeon | reverse complement strand
CATTGGTGCTTATTTCTCCTTGTGCTGCTTGTCCTGTAGAAAGTGCGCGTTGTTGAAGACTCCCTGCAGTTTGCAAGAGAACTCCAGCCGCAACAGCTGCTACAAGTAACATAGCAATAAAGATAATAAGGGTACCAACACCCATTTCAGCTTTTTTGTTACTTTTCATCATAAGTTTTTCACCTATTTAGTATACTAGTAGTTAGCACACTATATTAGTTTGGTTATTACAAGTATAAAAGGCTTTCGTATGAAGAGAATATTTTTTATACGTCAGAGCATTTATTACCTATTATGGGTAGAGATCAAGAAATTACAGGAACTGCACAAAGAGAACAAGGACGAAACGCTCAGAGCAACAACATATACGCTGCTAAACTTGTAGGCGATCTTGTTCGCACTACATTGGGCCCAAAAGGCATGGATAAATTGCTTGTAGATGCTGCAGGAGAGATAACAGTCACAAACGATGGCGTAACCATTCTTGAAGAAACAGCTATTACGCATCCTATTGGCCGCATGATGGTCTCCATCGCTTCAATGCAAGAAAAAGAGGTTGGCGATGGAACGACGACAGCAGTTATTCTTGCTGCTGAGCTTCTCAGTGAAGCACAGAAACTTCTTGAGCAAGGGGTGCATCCCACTCAAATAATCTCTGGGTTTCAAAGCGCACACATACACACGCAACAGAAATTGCGCGAATACGCCCACACTGTAGACGCTAACGATGCTCACACCCTTACACGCGTTGCACAAACTGCTATGACAGGAAAGGCTGCTGACACAACAAAGCAACATCTTTCTTTACTTGTTGTTAACGCTCTTAAAAAAACATCTGTTGTCCAAGTACTTGAAAAGCAAGGCGCCCCCATCGAAGCATCAGTTTGTATTCAGGGCGTCGTGCTTGATAAACAGCGCGTCCATGCCCGTATGCCAAAACAAGTAACAGATGCGAAAATTCTTCTTCTTGACACACCTATTGAATTGCGTGAAAGTGAATATAATGCGAAGGTTTCCGTACAAAGTCCTACACAAATAGAGGAGTTTCTTCGCTTAGAAGAAGCAATGTTGCAAGATGTAGTAAAAAAGATTGTGCGAACAGGAGCTACTGTTGTTTGTGCTCAAAAGGGCATTGATGATGTGGCTGCATACCACCTCGCAAAAGCAGGCATATTATGCATTCGTCGAGTGAAGAAAAGCGACCTTGAACTGCTCAGCAAGGCCACAGGCGCACAAATAAGTTCATCTGTAGAGGACATGCAAAGCGAACATCTGGGCAGCGCCAAAAGCGTTGAGGAGCGCAGCATTCAAGATGAAGAGTACGTATTTTTTGAGGGGTGCGCGCATGAGGAAGTTGCTACCATCGTGTTACGCGCAAACACAAAACACTTAGTTGAGGAAATTAAGCGCGCAGTTACCGACGCGATTGGCGATGTTCGTGCCGTTTTAGAAAAACGTGCTGTTGTTGGGGGAGCGGGTGCGATAGAGCAAAGACTATCTCGCGCAGTCCTAGATTTTGCCCAAACGCGCTCTGGTAAAGAGCAACTTGCAATACGCGCATTTGCGCGCGCTCTAGAGGTTGTTCCTCGCACCTTGGCAGAAAATGCAGGCCTAGATACCCTTGAAGTGCTTGCTTCTCAGCGCGCTTCAAGCCTACAATGGCCTGGTATTGGCGTAGATACTCATATCATTGATTCTTGGCAAGAAGGCATTATCGAGCCCGTTCGTGTAAAACAATTAGCATTTGAGAGCGCAGTTCATGTTGCAAATATGATTCTTCGCATCGATGATGTCATTGTTTCTCAACAGATCTCTGAAGAGTAGATTTATATATATCAAGGTAAATGAAAAGAGTATGAGAGGTGCCGATGAATACGAGATTGTTCCTCGTTCAGAGATTGAAGAATTACGCAAAGAGATTGATACAATAAAAAAAAATCCTGTTCAGGATTACAAGTCATCCCTTACCCTTATTGAGGCATTAGATAAGCTTGCCACCCAGGTAGGGCATTTGCTTGAACTCTTTGAGCGCGCGAATCAGGAGATGTATGCTGATTATGCGAAGGGCATTCATGAAGAATCTGAGAAACTAACGCATATTATGCGTCAAAACGAGCGCATCGCTCAACAGCTTCAGCAGTTACAAGGCAGCCCTGTTCCAACTGAACCTAGCACGCCTGTACGTGAACCATTACATATCACTCGTCACAAACACGATGCACCCACTCCAGCCCCACAAGACGAAGTGTCCGTTCAGGAATCTGCACCTATCAAGCAGCAAGAGGCGCCTTCTTCCCAGCCAGTGCAGGCACCTGTACAGCCTTCCCCTTCACCTAGTGTTTCTTCGCAGCCGGTACAGGGGCAGAAGTCTGTTGCTCCTGATGAAGAGCTCCCTGCTGCGTTAAGCCCGCGAGAAAGTCTTTATTCTGAGCAACCACGCTCTGTAGATGATACTTCCGACCCGACTGCGTCTCTTCCTCGTTCCCGTAAGTCTCTTCTTCGTGCGTTTCGATGAGATCCTATCATAAGCACCATCATTTGTTTGCGCACCTCATTCTTGCACATCAAAACAGTATCTCGCAAAAAGACCATGCGAGCTTTGATACGTATTTACAGAAGCGCTTGACTCTTCTTTCTTTGGAGAGAGATATTAAGGAGTTGCAGAGCGTTCTTGAAAATGTTTCTCTTAGCGAAAGTCAAAAACGTGCGTATGTTTCTCGTCTTGTTCGTTTAGAAGAAATAATAAAAAAGAAAAAAATTGGACCTTAAAGGTCCTTTGCCATAACTGTTTTACGGTTATTAGCTTCAGCTCGCTTAACTGCGTCTTTGATGAGTTTTCGCACGTGTTTGTCTAACTCGTCTGCGAAGTCTCCTGCAACATTGTAGCCAGCGGCTATGTCCTTAATTTTTGCTTTTACAACAATCATATCTGCCATGTGTGTTTTCACCCTTATAATGGTTTTGGTTTAGTGTTCGTTTCCAAACACCATATTCTTTTTCTACCTAAAGCGCTTTATAAATATTCCTGTTTATACACTTTATAAACAGTGTTTTATGCAGTTTTAGTCGTGTAGGAACCAATATTCCTGTGACTGCGCACATACGAGGCGAGCATATCCTATGCGTTCGCACTGCACTATCGTTCCTTCAGGGTATTCGTGTTGCTCGACACGACAGGACACTCTTGTCCCATCGGGCATGTGTAGTGTTGCTTTTCTTGTTTGCTCGGCTGGGAGGTAGTGTATAATTTGTTTTTGTTGTTGTTCTTTGTACACAGCATATTCTGTGCTGTGGTACGCCCATCCAGCGTCTGTTTGGGTTATGTTGTATGCGTCTATGAGTCGCGTGAATATGTTCTTCTCGTCTTGTTCTTCGATATATATCTCGTCTTGTATGATAAAATGGCGTGTTGCTTCTTTATCTTGAGGTAAGGCTTTTTTCTGCACAACACATTCTGGTGCGTTATGGAGACGTATTTTTTTGGGATTTCGTACTAGGAATATTCTTTTTGCCTCTGCATCTATTATTTCTCTATTAAACGTGTTGATTGCTGTGAAGTATTCTTCTTGGCTGAGTTTCTTGTCTGCTTTACTTATTCCCACTTCTTGTGCGAGTCGTAAGAATGCTTTTGCTTGGTATCCTCTTTTCTTAAGTGCGGGTAGGAAAGGTAGACGTATGTCATCCCATCCGCTGTACAGTCCTTCGTCTATTTGTTTTCGTGTGGTGCTCGTACTGAGTCGCAGATTGGTGAAGTTTATTCTTCCTACAGAGTATACTGTTGGTATTGGTTTGTGAAAGTAGTTGTACATGTACTCTTGTCGTATTGCGTTGTCTGCGTGATCTTTTGCGCGCAATACGTGCGTCATAGCGCTTTCTATGTCATCCACACTCACAGAAAAATTCATGAGCGGCCATACGCG
The DNA here is from genome assembly GCA_007117065.1 of Candidatus Woesearchaeota archaeon. GTDB lineage: Archaea > Nanobdellota > Nanobdellia > Woesearchaeales > SKIA01 > SKIA01. Next base: position 23,420 of record SKHI01000025.1, on the reverse strand, counting down.
ATACCGCGTTCCTTGTCTGGGGTGTGGCGTAGTGTTTATGCGCATTGCCGGCCAGTCTCGTATTGCGGGGTTTTTGTGTGTTACATCTGTTTTTATCCGCATGACTGCATCTCCCGGGCTCCATGTTGTTTTCATCAACTCCCAGCGTTCAAGATGTACTGCAGGGCTCAGGTCTCTGCATGGACAAGCTGTTTTTTCTTGCATGCAAGCCCTAAATATTTCTGTTTCACATGTGCAGATATATGCCCTCCCGTCTGCAAGCAGTTGCTCGGCATACGTGTAATAAAGTTCCATGCGGTCGCTTTGAACGATTACTTCAGCAATTCTGTCCTCAGTATACCATTTGGCATCTTCTTCAATGAGTTCATATGCTTGTGGGTAAATGTTATCAGGATTCGTATCTGCTATGCGTAAGATGAGTGTTCCATCGTTCTTTTTTGCGAGCAGATGGTTGAGGCCGAGGGGAAAGAGGTGTCCTATGTGAAGTGCTCCACTGGGGCTTGGTTCAAACCGTAATATTGGTTTTCCGGGGAGCACAAAAGGATCTTGAATTACTTTTTCTGGTGCTTCGCTCCCACCTAATGTTTCGAGGAGCGCTTGTTGTTCTTCTTGTGTGAGTGCGTTTATTTCTTCTGCTACTTCTTCTGCTACTGTTTGTATTGTTGCTCCTTCTGTGCGCATTTCCGGAAATTCTCTCATTACTGCTCCCATACTAGCCTTGGGTGTTGTTTTCCCACCGTATTTGAGGGCGTTTTCAAGGAGCACTTTTTGGATGAATACACGAATATCTTGCATAGTGGTATGAACAGAGCATTCTTTTTAAACTGTGTGTTTTCTCTCATAAAAGAAACATTCTTATACAGCCATTCTTCTGTTGCTATATGAATATGCGTCATTTAGCTCATCAGTTTAGTTCTTTACAGCGTCGCGGAAATACCTCCTTATTTCTTGCACGCGTATTTCTTGCTGCTTCTGCTGTATGGCTTGTTATGGATATGAACCTCGTAGCACTTATTGCCGGCTCTTTATTCTCAGTGTTCTTGTTTACTCGTTTAATGCGTGTTTCAGCCATTCTTCTTGGGTTGGGCAGCGTGTATGTTCTTGGTTTGCATGCCCTTACTCTTGCCTTTGTTGGTCTTTGCTTGGTCGTTCTTACGAGTCCTCGCTGATACTTTAATACGCGTTGCAGGTATCAGAAGTGTTTATCAATACGAGGGCACCATTTCTCTATATGAAATACAGTATTGCGTTTATTGGCTTGTTTTTGCTGGCTGGTTGCGCTATGGAAAGTGGTATTGAGGAAGGTTCTTCTCTACCAGAAGATGAGATGCTTGAACGAGTACTCTGTGATGTCGATAATCGCCCACAAGCCTGTACCAGAGAGTACATGCCTGTTTGCGGCGACGACGGCATAACGTATGGGAATGCCTGTACCGCGTGTGCGAGTCAAACAGTGTTGTCTCACACCCCTGGCGAGTGCCCCGTTGTCCTTGATGAGGATACTGACTTGTGTGGGGCGTCTGCGTGGCAACACGTTATTGGCGACCATATCGACACCGTTGATGTAGAGAGCATTTCTACAGCTGTGCGTATCGCCTATCCAGATACTCCACTTACTATGGACTATCGTCTCGACAGAATAAACTTCTTCCTCACAGAAGAGGGCATTGTTCGAGAAGTGTCTTGCGTATAAACGAGGCAAATAAATATTTTTTTACATTTGTTCTAATCGTTTAATGCGTTCTTCTGTTGGTGGGTGTGTGCTAAACGCGTTTTTCCAAAAGCTTTTTTTCTTGCTTGGGTTACTGATGTACAAGTGGTTTGTTGCAGCGTTTGCCAACACTTCAGCTTGTGTATCACCGCTTATTTTTCGTAAGGCATTTGCGAGTCCTCGAGGGTTTCTTGTAAAGGTTGCTGCTCCTGCATCCGCAGCGTATTCTCGTTTTCTGCTAATTCCTAAGCGTATCATTTCACTTATTATCGGACTCAGTATCGCAAGAACAATTGCAAGAAGTATTCCTATTGCTTGCATTCTTCCATCTCTGTTTGAATTTCTGTTGTTGCTAAACAAAAATGAGCGCAACAAGAACTGACTTAAGAAAAGGATTACTCCTGTGATAACTGCCGCTATCATCATTACGCGTATATCGTAGTTTTTTATGTGCGCCAATTCGTGTGCAATAACGCCTTCTAATTCTTCCCTGTTTAGTTTTTGGATAATTCCTGTTGTAAGCACCACTGCTCCATCGTCCGGGTTTCTTCCTGTGGCAAACGCGTTTAGCGCGGGCGCGTCTATAACGTACATTTTTGGTGTCGGTATTCCTGCAGCCATGCTCAAGCCTTCGATTGCATGATATGCGTGCGGATATTCTTGTTTTGTAAGCGGCCTTGCTCCTGTCATTCGTGTGAGCATTGTTCTTCCTTGAATGTAGGCTATAAGCGCATATACGCTTGCTGCTATGAGGGTGAGAAACATTCCAAACAGTATACTGTCCCACACCCATCCAATAGCTGCGCCGATGAGCGCCATAAGGGCTATGAAAAAAAATATGAGTACGAAACTTCTGATGTTATTGTTTCGTACTTCGTCAAAGCTTACTCGCGTTGCCATGGGGTTCTGCTTAGAAAGACACTTTTACAGGTTCTTTGTCTGCTTCTGCTGCTTGGAAGCTTTCTTCGCGTTTGAATCCAAACATTCCGGAGAACAAGTTATTTGGGAAGCTTTCGAGCTTGGTGTTATATCGCATTACCATGTCGTTGTAGTGTTGTCTACTGTATGCGACTTTATTTTCTGTTCCGACAAGTTCTTCCTGGAGCTGTAAGAAATTAGTGTTTGCTTTTAGGTCAGGATAATTTTCACTCACTGCAAACAAACTCTTGAGTGCGCCGCTGAGCATATTATCTGCTTGTGCGTTCTCTGCTGGTGTTTGCGCGTTCATGAGGGCAGTTCGTGCTTGTGTTACTTGCGTGAGTACTTCCTTTTCGTGCTTCATATACCCTTTTACGCTTTCTATAAGGTTAGGAATAAGGTCTGTTCTTCGCTTGAGTTGCACATCTATTTGCGCCCAAGCATTCTTTACCTGGTTGTATACACGTACAAACGAGTTGTACATCAGTATTATCCATAAAATCACTACTGCTACTAGTACAATAAATATCCACTGTTCCATACACATATGGATGCATTGCGCATTAATAAATATATCGCAGAGATACGTATATAAACAAGGAGGTATACTGTACCGTATGAGACGTTTACGTACCAGTGAGTCCGTTACTGAGGGACACCCTGACAAAATTTGTGATAAGATCAGCGATGCTATTTTAGATAATTTACTTAAACAAGATCCATTAAGCAGGGTTGCTGTTGAGACCTGTGTGACAAACGGTATTGTGTTTGTCGCTGGAGAGATTACTACAAGTGGTTATGCTGACATACAGCACATTGTTCGAAGCACCCTTAAAGACATCGGATATACAAGCACAGCATATGGAATGTCGTACGAGGATGCAGGAGTTCTGGTCAGCATTAATAGGCAGAGTCCTGAAATCGCTCAAGGAGTAGATAACGATGGAGCTGGCGACCAAGGACTGATGTATGGCTTTGCTTGTGACGAAACAGAGGAATACCTCCCCCTTCCTATTGCGCTTGCGCATCGTCTCGCCCACCAGCTTTCATTTGTGCGCAAGCAAGAGATAATAAAACACCTTGGGCCCGATGGGAAAACACAAGTCACCGTTGAGTACGATGATAACGTTCCTCTGCGCGTAGATACTGTTGTGATTGCACAGCAGCACACTGAAGATATTTCTGAGCAAGAATTGCGTTTAGCCCTCATTGAGCATGTTATTAAACCCGTTCTTGGGGCATGGTATTCTGACACGTGCACCGTTCATATTAATGCTACAGGTCGTTTTGTTATTGGAGGACCTGCTGCGGATACCGGCCTTACTGGGAGAAAAATCATTGTTGATACGTATGGAGGCATTGGTCGTCACGGTGGTGGCGCGTTTAGTGGAAAAGATCCAAGTAAAGTAGATCGGAGTGCTGCGTATGCTGCGCGCTATGTTGCCAAGAATATTGTTGCAAGCGGGCTTGCGTCACGTGTCGAAGTCGGCCTTAGTTACGCCATTGGAGTTGCTGAACCTGTAAGTATTCACGTTGACTCATTTGGAACAGGTTCTATTTCTGATGACGAGATTGTTTCTCGCGTGCGCAAGGCGATTTCTCTTACTCCAAAGAGCATTATTGAACGTCTTGATTTGCGTAAACCTGTGTATTACGCTACTGCCGCCTACGGACATTTTGGTCGGGAAGGATTTTCGTGGGAGCAGACTGACTTGGACTTAGCAAAAGAATATAAATAAGTTATTACTGCAAAGTAAATATATGGGTGTTTATATTACGGATCAAGACGAACTATCAGAAATAATAGGCAAATTACGACCTGGAGAGACAGCGTATTTTGAACTTAACGGAATCAGCGGCCAAGCCACAAGTGAGCTCACAAGTAAGGAATATACATTAGACCACGATAAACAACCAAACGGAAAATTAGCCGACATTCACAATATCATGAAACAAGGGGGGTTTAAATATCATTTCACCGACGAATTTTAATCGTAAACACATTCTCACCACAAAATAATATTCTGCGGATGCGGAGATTTGAACTCCGGACCCCTACGTATCTCCATGTCATCAATCAATTTCTTGATCTCGGCGCTCAATATATGAGCGTAGTGCTCTAACCAGGCTGAGCTACATCCGCGTATAGATAGTAAATTAAGCTCTGATTTATAAGAGTTTCCGAGCAATACAGCTATGGACTTGCCGGGAATCGAACCCGGAGTTTCTCCGCTGCCAGCGGAGCGCCATACCGTTAGACCACAAGCCCTTCCCAAAACGCCGCAACCCGGATTTGAACCGGGATACCCAAAGGGCCAAGAGTTCCAGTCTTGTGCAATACCAGATTATGCGATTGCGGCAAAATATGTGAATGATACCGTTCTTGTTTATAAGTGTTCTCTCATTTTCTGGAGTTGCCCAAGGAAGCCAAAATAGTGCGGTTTGCCAGAGAAATAGATAAACACCTCTGCTTGGGAAGTATCTTCAAGAAGAGGAGTGTTTGATAGTTCACTTCCCAAAGTATCTCGTCGGTAACTCGGCAAGATCCACAGCTCGGCGAACTTATAGTGTGCGCGTAAAAAACATTTTATTTTTTCGACGCGTATCCCATCTGAGAGCTGTATTGCAGGGTGTACGTGACCTATGAGTATGCGCCGTACAGCATCAAGAGGCGTTTGGGGCACCTGATGCCCATGCAGTATGAGCGTATCGTTTTGTACGTATTCATCGTGTACAGTTCTTGTTCGCACAGCACGCGTACGGCTCAGATGTATATCGTGATTACCGCGTATAAGTATCAGCTCACATGTTTGTTCTATTCGCGCAAACAGGCGTTCGAGTTGCGCATCTACTGCTGCATCCACGCCCGAGTATTCGTGGAGTATATCTCCGTTTAGTATTACTCTGCGAGGTTGACACAGCGTAATTTGTGCGTCTATTCGTCTGAAGATATCGTTCTTATCCTGTAATGCAGTAGCACACCCTATATGCAAGTCACTGATAACAAGCGTTTCATCAAGAAGAATCGCTTCCTCTATCAGTTTCACTCTATATTGTTTCTTGTGCTTCGAGTTCCTTTATGCGTTGTGCAAGGAATTCTTTGGTTCGTGCGTTGTCCTGGAGTTGTTGCACTTCGCCACATTCTGGGCAGTGGAAGTTGTACTCCATTCCTTTATCGAAATCCATGCGTACGCATGCGCTCTGACACATGTAGAAATGGTTTTGTTCTTCTCGTTCGAGTCGTTCGGAGAGTTGTTTTATTTTTTGTGTACGTAATTTTTGTATGAGGTGCGGTATTTGATCTGCGTTGAAGTTCCAGTAACAAATATACCATCCTTTTTTCTTATCTTTTTTTCTGTTAAATACTAAGATATGATGTTCATAGCAGCGATAGAGAATATTTCTCATTTCGTGTATCTCAATGTCTAAGTCCTCTGCAATGATAAATTCGCTGACGTTTTGTTTATCCTGTAAATATTCTACTGCTGGAAGCGCATCCAGGCCCACTAGTTCTCCAATAACTGTGCGTATGTGTTCTTGTGTAATCTTCATTTTTTTTGTTTCCCCCGTACTATATATTCCCCCTAATTTGAATGCATGGATATACGCACCAACAAGCACGCATAGATGAAACCAGACCCCCAAAATTAGTCTATATGTATACGGTAATTACCATTTATAAATATATCGATTTTAACGAATTATGTTATCACGCAATAGTTAATCTTGTGATTCTCCGCCAACTAATACCCCGTAGCCAATTAGTCTAAAGCGCGTTCCCATTCTGCGTGAAAGAGTGATTTTTTCACCCACTCGAGCACATACCGGCACCCGAAGATGAACAGTAATTTTTCCCTTTGATAGCTCGCTGACGACTCCAATGGTTGCGCTACTGTTCACGTTAAGCATGAGTAGTTCTTTTAGTTTCAGTGGTTCTATTGCGGACTCTCCTATTACTCGTGCGAGTAGAGTGGTTTCCAAGGTCAGCACTGACCAAATGGGTGGAAGTTTTCCAGGGATGCCTACAACACTTCCAGCAAGGTTGTCAGAGGCAGTAAGTGATGGATCTAGAGTAGTCATTACTGCACTGCTACCTCCTGGACTTAACTCCTCTTGTGAACTGCTTCCGCTCGTAAGGCTTATTGTGTGCGCGCGTATCGGGTGCGCTACTTTTTTGTTTGCTTCTTCGACAATTCTTCCCGGCCTAATTTCTATTTCTTGATTTGCATGAAAGGTTCCTGCCACTACTGCTCCACCAAGAATTCCTCCTTGTAATTTTTCTGGATTGCTTCCTGGCTTGTTAATATCAAAACTGCGCGCTACATAAAACAATGGATCTGCCTTTTCATCACGAACCGGAGTAGGAATGTGTGTCTGAATTGCTTCTAGAAGGGAGTCAATGTTCACTCCTTTTTCTGCACTTATCGGAATAACAGGGGCGTCTTTGTACTCTGTTTCTGCAAGCATCGCTCTGATTTGTGCATAGTTTTCCATTGCTCGCTCACTGCTTACCAAGTCAATCTTGTTTTGTACAACAATGACGTTTTGAATTCCGCTTGTTTGTAAAGTCATGATGTGCTCGACAGTTTGTGCCTGTGGGACGTGCTCATTTGCTGCTACGAGAAGTAGAGCACCATCCATAAGGCTTGCGCCCGCTATCATTGTCGCCATCAGACTTTCGTGTCCTGGCGCATCTATAAGACTTATTTTGCGTACGAGTTCAGTAGCTACACCAGCTTCTTCTTGTTGTACTGTGTATGCTCCTGTTCGTGGATTCTTTCGTATTTCAGTATCTGCGTATCCAAGACGAATAGTAATTCCTCGTTTCAGCTCTTCGCTGTGAGTATCAGTCCATTTTCCTGACAGTTGCTTGGTTAGCGTGGTCTTTCCATGATCTACGTGACCTACAAGACCGATATTTATTTCTGGTTGCATGATGTGAGCGTGTTTATTCCTCCGTTGCTGGTTCTTCAGGTGCAGCGACGAGTGGTTTTGGTCCCGTTTTTGTTACTTTCATATTTAATTGGGCTGTTTTAGGCCCTACAGTGTTTCCGCAAACAGTTTTTCTTGCTCGAATACCTGCTCTTTTTGGCCGATATCCCACTCCGCCAGCGAGTAAAATTTTTCTTTGCCCTATGCCGTCAACGTCTGCTCGCATAGGAACTCCGCTTGCGTTGCTTCCTCCTGTGATAATAAATTCGTACCCTGACTTGTCTAGCAGTTCTCCCTTAATAGTTTCACCAATTTTTTTTCCATAGAGCGCTTTGCTTTCTTGTAAGCTGAGTTGTACTGTTTTTCCGTCTTCTTGTCCAATGTTTATTTTTATTTCCATCGTTGCTCCGAGGCCTTTTTCATCCTCAGTTGTATATATGAATAATTCTTTGTTTATATGTATTGCCCTGTTGAATCGGGATAAAAGACAGAGGGTGTTTTTAAAGGAGGGCGTATTTCTCTGTGTATGGCTTTTGTTTCTTCACAGCGAGTAATGCGTTCACAGGAACTCATTGACAGCGTATTAACCTTTGCGCGTAAACAGGAAGTTGGTTCTCGCTCATCTGATTCCGAATTAGTTCGCAAAAGAAAACGTGAGCGTGAACGTATCACAGCTATTAGCACTGAACTCGTTTCTCGCTTGCGCTCATTGAGCAGACAGTTTCCTGATATTGATGCCCTAAATGAGTTTTATCGCGAGCTTGTCTCCTGTGAGTTTGATATTCACACCTATAAGAGAATTCTTTCTCGGGTGCAAAACTCTGCACAGATAATCCATTCCCTTGTTCGGATACATCGTGGGCGTCTTGAAGCAGCTCAAAAGGAAGAAGATGTCGCCTCTTGTATGAGCTCATTTATTGGACGTGTGTGCTCTGCAGTAAATGATTTGGATAGCTCGTTTATTGAGCTTGAGTCAATTCGAAGAAAACTGTTAAGCCTTCCTATCATTAAAGAATTACCTACTGTGTGTATTGCAGGTTTTCCTAATGTAGGTAAAACAACGCTTTTTGCCCGCCTTACCGGCTCACAAGCCGAAATAAATGCGTATGCATTCACAACAAAACGTCTCAACGTGGGATACATTCGCTACGAGCACCATAGAGTGCAAGTTATTGACACGCCTGGAACATTGCATCGAGATCACATGAACGCTATTGAGCGACAGGCAGATACTGCCTTAAAGTATGTTGCCGATCTTATTGTGTACGTATTTGATCCTACGGAGCAGTATTCTCGCGAGCAACAAATGCGTCTTCTCGAGCACGTTTCGTCATTTTCAGCTCCTGTTGTTTGCATCGTTTCTAAAAAAGACCTTGTCTCCCCGGAACAAGTGCAAGAATTCGTATCTGGAATACAGATTATTTCAGAAGATGAGCTGCAGAGTCGGATGCGCAGTCTTGTATTATAAGAGACAAGTCTTGTGTCTGTTTAGGATGAGGAGAGTAGCCAGTTCTTTGCTTCTTGTTCTCTACTAAAGGATCTCGTTACAAAACTATTGCGTACATCATCCTGCTTTACTGTTGGTTTATTGCTTATAAAAGCAAATTTTTTTACGTTCAACCTGTTGTACTCGGAGATAATGTTTTCATTTCTCCATGTAATGATTTCGTAGGATAATGCGTATGAGAAGTTTCTCATATCTACGAGTATTTGTCTGCTGTTTTGCTTTTGCACAAGGGATACAAATAATTGTGCCTGTTCTTTAAACAAGTTATCAGTTAAGTGTGCGGTTTGTTCTTTCCAACAGAGGACAAGTATGCCGTTATCATCCTCAGTAACAGTCATATATACAGTATCTAGGAGTAAGCCCATGGGATGTCTATCCAATACAAGTATATAAAATAAGCCTAAAATAATCAACAGTACAAAGAGAGGCGCCCTCCCAAGCGCGGATTTATGCTATTTTCTTAAATGTTTCAGCAGGAAGATCTGTACTTGTAGGGACTTCATCTACCATGATATAGTAGCTGTTTGGGAACTTATTTTTTACGAGTTCGAGTGCTCCTTTTGCCACTGCGATGTGTTTTTTGTCTACACCGATTTCCACGATTACTTTTCCTTTGCGTACCTGGGCAGCTACACCTACTGGTTTACCAAAACTTTTCTTCATACCAGTAGATAATCTATCTGCTCCCGCTCCACTTGCCAAGGCGTTTTCTCTGAGCACGTGATGTGGAAATACGTGAAAGCGCATGTAATAATTCGGCCTTCCAGCAAGGGTTTCCACTCTTCTGTTTGCTGCCATTCTTGCTGCTTCGAGTGCACTGTGGCGTATTTGTAAATCTGTTCGAGAAACAAGTTTTACACTGTGTGTAAATGTTCGTGCTTTATTTCCCATCACAAAACGTTGTATTTTTCTGTGTGGGTTTCCTCGAACATACATGTATCGGCGATACTTACTTTTTCTTGTATATGGTCGTTCGAGCTTTCTATATGCGACGAATTTTCTGTCTTTTCCCATTGTACAAGAAGTGAAATATGCTCACTTTATAAAAGTTACCTCTCTTTGAGTCTTGTCTACCGAATGGTTTTTATGTCTGGGCGCGTTTAGCACACCATGATTTCTTTTTTACACGCACCATATTCTGATGAGGAGACATACGCGCTTCTGCATCCTTTAGTTAAGAAATGGTTTTGTAGTTCGTTCTCACATCCTAGTCCTCCGCAAAGGTTTAGTATAAAGCACATGTTATTACGTAAAAATATTCTTATCTCCTCGCCTACAGGAACAGGAAAGACACTCAGTGCATTTCTTGCCGTCTTAAACGAGCTCATCACGCGCGCAGTGACAAATCAGTTAGAAGAGAGAGTATATTGCGTGTATGTGAGTCCGCTAAAGGCATTAGGAAATGATATTGAAAAAAATTTGTTACACCCATTAGAAGAACTTTCTGCGTTGCATGGCTCAGATCTTGGCATTCGTGTTGCTACACGCACCGGAGATACAAGCGCATATGAGAAGCAACAGATGAGCGCAAAGCCACCTCACATTCTTATTACCACCCCTGAAAGCCTTTCACTCATGCTCTCCTCTCAAAAGTTTTCTGCACACCTCTCTCGCATAGAGTATGTCATCATTGATGAGATTCACGCCTTAGCTGAAAACAAACGCGGAACACAACTAAGTCTCTCTCTTGAACGATTAGCTCGACTGAGCTCCTTTTGCCGAGTAGGACTCTCTGCAACTGTTGCACCACTATCAGAGATAGCGTCGTTTCTGTGCGGCAGGAATCGAGTATGCGATATTGCTGATGTACAGTACGTAAAAGAGCGAGATATCCAGGTTCTTTGTCCAGTTGATAACATGCTCGCTCATGATATGGAGTATATCTCAAACAAACAATACGAGCTCATACATGAGTTGGTATCCACACATAAGACCACAGTTATTTTCACAAATACCCGCTCAGCTACTGAGCGAGTGGTGGTCGAATTGCAGAAACGGTACGGCTATCATGAACAACTAGAGTCTATTACAGACTATTCTGATGAACAAGGGGATGTGAGGACTACTATTTCTGCTCACCATGGCAGTCTTAGTAAGGAGCGACGATTACGCGTCGAGGAGTTGCTTCGCTCAGGTGCTTTGCGTTGTGTTGTCTCATCTACCTCTCTTGAATTAGGTATCGATATTGGTAGTATTGACCTAGTTATCCTGCTTGGAAGCCCAAAGAGTGTTTCTCGCGCATTGCAACGTGTAGGCAGAAGCGGGCACAGTTTAGGTGTCGCATCTAAAGGACGTATCATCGTTCTTGACAGAGACGATCTTGTCGAGTGCGCAGTTCTTGCTCGTGAAGCTGCGCGAGGCTTTATTGATAAAGTACACATTCCTCTTGGGTGCCTAGACATTCTTGCTCAAGAGATTGTGGGCTTGACATTGTTTGAGACGTTAACTGCTCGGGAGGCATTTGTATGTTTCTCTCAAGCCTATCCCTACAAAGACCTTACCTTCTCTACGTTTCTTTCTGTTCTGCGGTATCTTGCGGGCTCATTTTCTTCTCTTGAGGATCGAAATGTGTATCCAAAAATATTTTTTGATGAGGACACAGGCCTCATTCGACGACGCGGTCGCATGGCACGCCCTATTTATTTCATGAATTCGGGAACTATTCCAGATCAAACATCCGTAACAGTTAAAGTGGGTGAAGCCGCTGTAGGGAGTATCTCTGAACCGTTTCTTGAGGGATTAAAGAAAGGAGACGTGTTTGTGCTGGGCGGGGAAACATTTGAATTTCGGTATAGTAGAGGCATGACTGCCCAAGTAGTTGCGGTGTATGGAAAGCAACCCACTGTTCCCTCCTGGTTTTCTGAAATGCTTCCGTTATCCTTTGATTTAGCCCTTCGTATTCAGTCGTTTCGTAAAGACATGAGCGAGATGTTTTCTCAAAAATACTCTTCTCAAGAAATATATCATTTTTTAGAGGAGCATTTTCCGCTCTCACCTGCAGGAATAAAAAGCGTATTTTCTTACTTTCAACAGCAACACTTATTTTGTGGCATTCCGCACAAGAATCGCATTATTGTTGAGCACCTCAATGAGCGTAGCTATAAGTACGTTATTTTTCATACCTTGTTTGGTCGTCGAGTAAATGATGTTCTCTCTCGTGCAGTTGCATATCTTGCTGGCCGTCTTGGCGAGCGTGATGTGGAAGTAGGAATCTCTGATAATGGGTTTTATCTTCGCTATAAAGGCACCTTACAAGCAGTTCAGGCGTTTAAGTCTCTACGTCCGCAAACACTACGTGCTCTGTTACGTACTGCCATTGATAATTCTGAAGTGCTTGCTCGACGTTTCCGCCATTGTGCTGGGCGTTCGTTTCTTATCCTTCGCAAATACAAGGGTTTTGAGAAAAGTGTTGGTCGCCAACAAGTAAGCAGTAAAATATTGCTTTCTTCTGCGAAGGAATTAGGTGATGATTTCTGCGTGCTTCGTGAGGCTCGCCGCGAGGTTCTTGAAGATGTTATGGATGTTGAGTCTGCGTGTACCGTTCTTGGTTTTGAGCTTTCCGTCCAAGAAGTTTCTCGTGGCTTGGCCAGTCCGTTTGCGTTCTCTCTGCTTCTCCAAGGGTATGCAGATATTCTGCGCGTCCAAGAAAAACATGCTTTTTTACAAAAGATGCATCAGGAAGTGTTAGCAAAGCTCTCCTTAGAGCAGTCCCGCGCTGCTGTTGAGGAGTTCTCATACGCCCAAGAGTTTGCCAAACAAGAACAGGTTGCTGAGGAAAAACGTGTTGAGGAAGTTCTCGTGTTAAAAGAGCAGTTGTATCAAGCGTTTTCTCAAGGGCTCATTCCTCGTGAACAGGTCTACGACATTCAGAAGCTTATTGAGGGCGAGCGAACAGTCCATCCTCGCTGTATCTCTTGGTTACAGGAGACCTGCAGTTCTACACCCAGCGTCCTTGGTGAGAAGTTATCATCGTTTCTTCTTGCGTTACTTCCTGACTTGCGTTGGCGCTAGACGCGTGTATGCATACAATATAAGTGCAAGGATCCAAAAGCTAAACCAAGGGACGATACTTGCTACTGCTAAAGTAAGGGTTAGTATAAGAAGGAGAGAAAGGCTTATGGCAAGCAGTTTGTTCATGTTAGAACGCTACACCTATCAAGTGCAGGATAATTACTGCGAGCAGCCCAAATATTCCTCCTATCGCTACAAAAAGTATCGACCATAGGTTGATTACGAGTGCTGGCAAAAGGAGTTTTACTGCAAATAACGCAAAAAATCCTATGATACTGTTAATGACGAGCATAAAGAATTTTTTAAATACATATCCAACAATAAAAACCACGCCTATGATTACTAAAAGAATAATAAGTTCTGTAAGCATACGCTAAAGTAACGTGGAGGATATTTAAATGTTTATGTTACATTCATCATCCATATACTGTGACTAAGGAGTATTGCAAGAACTTTTTGCTCTCCAGGAAGAAGAGATTTTGTGTATTCACCTGCTTTAAGAATGAGTTTGTCCTGTACTCTGCTCATCCATATCTGTGTTGACTCATCATTGTACGAATGATACAGTTTTAGCTCGCCAATCGTTCCCTCAAGTAAACGGATAATGTCGCCCAGCTCAACATCGTTAAATTTTGTTGACTTCCAGCTCCATTGGTCCCCTGTTTTCTTTCCCCACTTCAAATAACAGTTACCTTCTCGTATTTGCACTGTAAGACAGGTATCTTTTCCAAAAAATGCTCTATCTAAAAGCGGTCGTTGATAAGTCGTCTCTGAATATTGAACCGTTGTGGTAGCCATGTCCGTTTCTAGGAACAAGATGTTTTTAAAGACTGGGAGCGTGCATGTCCAGTGTATATGTTTATATATCAAAAAGGTGTACGTACATACATGTCCGAACACATCATTACCGATCGACTAAAAAAACGAAAAGCACTCGAAGAACAAGGTATCTCTTGTTATCCTCACAACTACAATCCTACGCACACAGCAACCAGCGTTCTACAAACATATGCCGATATTGGTGCTACTCCATCAGAAGAAGAAGTATGTGTTGCTGGACGAATAATGCTGTACCGAAACATGGGAAAAATTTGCTTTTTTCAAGTACAAGACAGTTCTGGACGAGTACAAGCTGTTTGTTCAGAAAAAAATACGCACGCATTTCCTCTTGTAGAAGAACTTGATTTAGGCGACATTGTTGGGGTATGCGGGCCTGTTTTTCGAACGAAGACAGGTGAGGTAAGCATACAAGTACACACACTCACACTCCTGGCAAAAAGTATACGTCCACCTCCCGAAAAATACCACGGGGTTAAAGATGTTGAGTTGCGGTATCGAAAAAGATATCTTGACTTAATAAGTAATCAAGAGAGTCGCAAAGTGTTTGTCATGCGTACAAAGATTATCTCTCAGATACGCGCATACCTCGATAATCAAGGGTTTTTAGAAGTAGAGACGCCCGTATTACAACCACTGTATGGCGGAGCGAATGCACGACCATTTATTACCACACATAATGCGTTACAGACTGAACTTTTTTTGCGTATTAGTCCTGAACTCTATTTGAAACGACTTATCATTGGTGGTTTTGAAAAAGTCTATGAGCTTACAAGGAATTTTCGAAATGAGGGCATCGATACAACACACAATCCTGAGTTTACAATGATAGAATGGTATCAAGCATATGCCGATTATACTGTTATGATGCAACAGACTGAAGAATTATTCTCTCTGCTTGCACGCACCGTACACGGCAATGAAACGATTCAATTCGAGGATAAAGAAATCTCTTTCTCTGCTCCGTTTGCACGAATACGTATGACAGATGCAATAAAAAAATACGTTAACATTGATGTTGAGTCGCTTACTACAGAAGAAATTCTTGCTGAGTGTGAGAAAAGAAAGATATCTGTCGTGCAACAAACCTGGGGACACGCAGTTCAAGAACTGTTTGATGCCTATGTAGAAGAACAGCTCATACAACCTACATTTATTATAGATTATCCTGTTGAAACAAGTCCGCTAACAAAAAAGCATCGTTCTGATGATCGTTTTGTAGAGCGATTTGAACTGTTCATTAATGGTTGGGAAATAGCGAATGCGTACTCTGAGCTGACAGACCCAATAGATCAAAAAGAGCGTTTTGAGCAACAAGTAGCTGAACGAGCAAAAGGCGATGATGAAGCACAACCGTATGACGCCGATTTTATTGTAGCTATGGAACATGGTATGCCTCCTACCGGTGGCATTGGTATCGGTATTGACAGACTTGTTATGCTTCTTGCTGGAAAACAAAGTATTCGTGATGTAATTCTTTTTCCTACCTTACGACCAGAAGAGAAATGAAAGCTTCCCTGTACACCGACGGCGCTTGTTTAGGAAACCCTGGTCCCATGGGTCTAGGGGTTTGCTTACGAATAGGCAACAACACATACACGCATGCAGAATATGCCGGTCAGGGAACAAATAATGTAGCTGAGTATAGCGCGTTACTCAAAGGCCTAGAAATCGCGTCTACGAAAGGAGTGACTGACGTAGCGTGTTTTTTGGATAGCGAACTCGTTGTAAAACAATTGACTGGCGTGTATCGTATTAAGGATGCGCGCCTACAAGAGATAGCAAAGAAAATTCAGGCGTTCAAACAGCGTTTTGTTACATGCACCATAACACACATTCCGCGTGAACAGAACAGCGTGGCTGACACTCTCAGCAAGCAAGGCGCGCAAAATAACTAGGAAAGCGCTTTATAGGCTTTATAGAATGCATCAAATATTTCTTCACCAGTGTGCACCGTAATAAATTCGTGTCCTAGTGCTTGAGCGGTTGATTTGATGGAGTCTATGTGTTCTTGCATTTCTCTACGATATTGATTTTTTAGTCTGCGTGTAATGAATGTTCGAATTCTTGTACCCAGTTCCATATCCTCAAGAACGTAATCTCCCTGTAAACTAAACGCTGTTTCTATGGGGTCGAGGACTTGTATGCACAGTATCTGACTGTGCTTGTATCGTGCAAGAACACTCTCTATTTCTTTTGCATCATATAAGAAGTCACTAATGAGCACCATAAAACTTTTTGTTTTTACGAGTTTTGTTGCTTTTTGGAGACTTTCAAATCGAGTTTTTCCTTGTATATTGTGTGAGGTCAGGTAATCAAGAAGTTTTGCTAATTGTTTTTTTCCTTTTTGAGCACGTACAGGACTCATCTCCTCAGCAAAGGTGCTAAAATCAAATTTTTCGTTGTTCTTTAGTGCAAGGTATGCAAATCCTATTCCTAATAAACTAGCATACTCATATTTTGTTGGCGAACCAAAGTTCATACTTCCACTCGCATCCACTATGATGTGGACTATGAGATCTCTTTCTTCTTCGTATCTTCGAATATAAAATTTATCTGTTCGCGCATATACGCGCCAATCAATATTTCTAAAATCATCTCCACGCACGTAGTCTTTGTAATCCTTAAACGTAAGTCCCCCTCCACTAATTTGTGTTTGACGCGAACCTTGATACTGATTGCTCACATTTTTTTTCAAAACGACATGAAATCGATCAAGTTGTTTAATAAACTCTTCATGCGAGGTCAAGCGGCTCATTTTGTTGATTGGAGTAACTGCTGAATAACTGTGTCTGGCGTTTTACCTTCTCGTTCTGCCGCAAAGCTAAGCACGATTCTGTGTCGGAGGACTGCTGGAGCCATTGCATCAACATCCTTATTACTGACAAATTTTCTTCCTTCGATAAGTGCGTGTGCTTTTGCTGCTAGTATTAGACCTATCGATGCTCTCGGGCTTGCCCCATACTCTATGAGCTCTGGTGTCGTTCTTGTTTTTTGTATTATGCGTACGACTCGCATTTTAATATCATCTGCGATAGGTACTTGTCGAACCAATTTTTGGAGAAGTAATATGCTTTTTTCTCCAAGCAATTTTTGTATGCGCGGTTTTTCTTCTGCAACTGTGTATTGATTAATGATGGTAAGTTCTTCCTGTTCAGACGGATAATCAACAAGGATTTTTAAGAGAAACCTGTCTACCTGTGCTTCTGGAAGAGGGTATGTTCCTTCTTGGTCTATCGGGTTTTGTGTTGCAAGAACAAAGAACGGTTCTTCAAGTTTGAATGTTTCGGTTCCTACAGTTACTTGTTTTTCTTGCATTGCTTCAAGAAGCGCTGCTTGTGTTTTGGGTGTCGCACGATTGATTTCATCTGCAAGCACAATATTGGCAAAAATAGGTCCTTGTTGGAAGATGAATCTTTTTTTTCCTTCCGTCTCTTCAATGACGTATGTGCCAGTAATATCGCTTGGCATAAGGTCTGGAGTATGTTGTATTCTGCTAAAGCGTAGATCGAGTACTTCTGCTATGCTTTTTATCATGGTGGTTTTTCCCAGTCCCGGAGGGCTTTCAAGAAGTGCGTTGCTTCCAGTTAGCATTGCAACAAGTATTTGCTTTACTATTTCTTCTTGTCCGATGATAGTTTTTCTTAATTCTTCTCCAACATTAGTAAACGTGTCTTTTAATCGTTCCAAATTTTTTACGTGGTCAAGGCTCATGTATACTACTCTATGTGTGCGCGTTTATAAAAGTATTTCTCTTACTCGCATTCTCCGCGCGCAGCACAACTAAATTCATTTATGAGAAGTATTTCTTCTTCGCTAAACACGCGCGCTCCGCGATCAAAATCGGCATCAATAATGTCTATCCCTCCAGAATAGACTCCCTGTCTGAATGTTCTCTGTGAGGCCTCTTGTTGTTGAGTGAGGTCTAAAATATTTCCTCCTTCTTGAATAAGAAGTGTTAGTTCATCATCTCCTAAGCGTACAAGCTGTTCTGAGCCGAAGCGAATATCATCTTCACTCAGGTTGACTCCGCGTATTCCTGATAAACTAAATGAAGAGACACTCTGTCCTGCAAACCAATCAAAAAGCGGACCTTCTGCACGTGCGAGCGGGTTATCTGCTATGATAAATGGCGCTACACTTACTAAAATGAGGGGAATAAATACGAGCAGAGCGATCAAAAATAGTTTTCCTATTGTTCTTTTAGGGCTAATAAGTACTCCTGTGCTCACTGTTGATAGTTTTTTTTGCAGATCAAACATGAGTCCTTGCACCATGAGACTATTTGTATGTTGATGGTCGTATGCGGTACGTAAAATTTCTGCCACTTCAGGATTTCCTTTCTCTATGCGCAACACTGTGCTTTTTCTAAATCCTTGAAACATCCTTATTATCAGAAAAACAAGAGCGACTATAAGACTGAATATAAAGGATAGATTAAGGAGTGCGAGGATAATGTTTATACTAAAAAAAAGTATTGCGGCATTAAGAAATTCTTTAAGAAACAGCGCTTTTCCGATTTCCCATCGAAGTTCGCTAAACAATTTTTTTGGTGTGAATGAACCTGTTGTCATGAGAGAGATTGACAGAATGCAAGGTCTTCTTCGAGAAGAGATATTCTGTTCTGTAGTTGTGTTATTTGTGTAAGTTGTTGGTCTATACGGGTATCACGTTGTTGTACTGTGTTTCGAAGCGTATTTCGTTCTTGTATAAGTTGTTGAACTTCTTGTTGTAAGGTCTGTATCTCTTGTTCTTGCTCTTGCACTTGCTCTTGAGATTGTTCAAATAAGTTTACTGTTCTACTCACATCCCCTACATATACTGCTAACTCTTCTTGCGTTGTACTCAGCGTTTCTTGGGTTGTTCCGAGTTCTTCCTGGCAGATGCGCAGTTCTTGGCTTGTTGAAGAAAAGCTATTTCCTAATGCGCTAAGTCTATCCTGATATAATATGGACATTGCCGCAATCATACAAATACTAAGCACGATAACACTGAGTAAAAATATGTTTACTTGTTTCTTCATTATTGCCATTGCGTGTTCAGAGAAGTTGGTATTTAAAAAACCTTTTATGTTCTCATTGTTGCGAGTCGTCGTATACATGTTTCAACTGCAAAAATGATAAGTGCGATGAGTAAAAAAAGCCACGCAAGAGGTTGTTCTTGCTGTTCTTTTTGTTCTTGCACATCTCGCGCTATTGCAATAATGTCTTGAATTGCTGTTGTGTATGTGAACATTCTTCCCCCCGTTTGGAGCACCATATCCTCCAGAGCATCTGCCAAACCCATTCGAGAAATTTCTCGAGGATAATTAACTGCGTATGTTCTGTTCAATACGCTAAATATGCCTTGTTCTTGACCTCTTATTCGTGCTTGATAGGTGTTTGCATCTATTCGTGAGAAGCGAATTCCTTCCGCGCTCACTTCCTGGGTGCTTGTCACGTTAACGACGACATCCTCTCCTAACCACGCGTCTGTTACTCGTATGTCTACTTGTTCAAGTCTTTGTGGATTTCCTATCGCCCAGTTTACTGTTCTGGATATATATTGAGAGTTAGGTGCGCTTAAGAGTTCTCCCAGGTCTCCTCCTGTGTACCCTGTAATCGTTGCGACACGTCCTATTCCATAGTTCCATATTGTCAGTACTGGCTCTCCAGAGACACTTGTCACAAGAAGTTGGCTTGCTTGTTTGGGAACTACTTGGTTATACCCAAATAGTGTTGCTGTTGGTTGTATAGACTCAGTTATGAAATGATACTCGTTAAACGCTACTATTGAGAATGCGTCTTCTTCATCTACGTCCATAGGTTCGCCAAAGAGTGCGCTCAAACGGTTCTTACTTGTAGCACTAAAGTAGTTTCCTCCACCGGCCGTCGCAATTTCTTGTAACAGATTTCTTGCTCGCTGATGGTCTCTTGTATGTATAATGTGTATGCTTCCTCCTTGTGCTGCAAATGTTCTTGCTGCATTTAGCGTGCGTTCAAGATCTCCTGTTCCTGTAAGCCCATCCGTTACCAGAATGATGTGGTTTCTTCCTGTTCTTCCTTGGAGAAGTTGCATGCTCCCCTCAATTCCCGCCCACATCGCTGTGTTTCCCGTGATATTTGCAGTTGCTATGCGCTGTGTTATTCCGCTTCGCTCAACACCAAGTGGTTGTACTGGTTGTATAACGCATGCACCTGTGCACCCGTATGGATTTGTTGGCTGTGGGAAGCTAAAACCAAGAACGCCTATATTGTTGTTTGGATTTAGTTGTTGAATAAAGTCTATTGCAAGTGCTCTCTGTAAGTCTTGTACTCCGTCAAGGACTCGCTCTCCAGTCAAAGATACTGTTCCTTGCGTACTTCCTGACATGTCTATTGCTACAATGATATTAGCTCCTCCTCGTTGATTCGCGCCCGTTCCTATGTGTACCGGTAATATTTGTTCTAACAAGCTATTCCTATACCTTCCATACTCGAAACTTTCTTCTCCTCCCACGACTACTAATCCTCCTCCGTCTCGTACGAAAGTGAGTGTTCGTTCTTGTCGTGTTTGGTCAATAGGAATATTATCTAAGACAAGTGCGTAATAGCGATCAAGGTTCTGTGGAACACGTGTATAGTGTTGTACTTGATAGAGCTGTTGCAAAAGAGGGTACAGTCTCGTAGGTTGCGTGGCTACGTAGGCGATGAGAGGTTTAGTTGTTGCTCGCACTGTATGTACGTATTTATTGTTGCGAAGATCATCATCTTCTTCGAGTATTTGAGCAGTTATCTGATGAGTTCCTGAAGAAAACGCGTGAGAAAAGGATATTGATTCTTGTGTCGTGGTTTGTACTAATACTTGATCGTCTATGGATACCTGCACAGAAACGTCTTGTCCGTGGGTGCTTGAAAGTTCCAGAGTAAATGTGCTGTTTGCCCCCTCAATGACTACTGATGGTCCTGTTATGAAAAGTGCAGCATCTTGTTTAACGAGAGGAAGTGTGTATGCGTGAATTGTTGCTTGTTGCTGGAGCGCGAATTGGGTGGCGGTGCTTAGGGGAATACGGGAAGTCGTATGACCGTCTGAGATGAGGATGAGTTGTCCTCCTGGTCGTATCCGAGGAATGATTGTTTCTGCTAACTCGCTTGTATATTCATGTCCTATGTCAAATACGCGTACTGGGAGATGTTTCCCGAGTTCTTCTTGAAGTGTTTGTTTTTCTGATAGATCGAATACGTTCATGCTTGCACTTCTATCGAAAAGAAGGGTTATTTCTGGTTCTGCCTCTCCAAAAAATTGTTCTGTTGTCATTGGTCCTGCAAGGGCAATGAGAAGAGCTACTACGGTAAGGCCTCTGCTTATAAAAAGAAGGGTTCTGTTTCTTTTTCTTGTCCGCAGGTATTTTTTTTCATCAGAAAAACGAGTATCTGCGGCAACAAATTCTTTGTTAAGCAGATAGTATAAGATCAATAGACTAAGAGGTATTCCAATGATAAGAAAAAGTGGTTGCGTAAATATCATACGTCCCCCCTCCATTTTATGTATATAAGCTCCATACAAAGAAGGAATAATACAAGGAATAGTAAATACTGCGTTATAGATGTTTGTTCTTGTTCTTGTTGTATATGTAGCTGTTGTGCTGTGCTGAACTCTATTTCTCCTATCCGTAGACTTGACTCGCGTTCATTAACAAGATTTACTGCTATGTTTCTTGTCGGTGTACGATATATTCCTACTGTGTCAAGAACTACTCTTCCTGAAAGTGTTTGACCTTTTGGGTCGCGTATTGTTTCTGTTGTTTGGATGATATCGCCAGTTCTTCGCGTAAGCTCAGCAGTTCCTCTTCTTTGCGTTACACTTCGTATCCCTTCTCTCCAAAACAACGGGTAGTCTGGACTTTGTGAAAAACTACTTGTCTGCGGTATTCCGTAATAGAGTATTCTTCCTTGCTCAAGTGCGCGTATGTAGATAAGAGGTTCTTGTTGCGCAGTTGTTGCAAGCACTTGTGCCTCTCGAGGCGCTGATATGATGAGATGTCTGGGAACTATTTGAAAGTCTATTCCTGCAAATCCGGATGTCTGTACAGTATTTATCGCTGGGACAGGATTTCTAAAATCCTCAAAAGTGCCATAGAGCAGCGCGCCAAATGGTAGGGAAAATAGTTCGTCTTGTGAATGGATAATTACACCTGCTCCTCTGCGCACCGCGTGTTCTACATCCCTAAAGACGCGTTCAACAACAGTATCGGGGTGTATATCTGTAAATATGATTAATTCGTGATCTATAGCTGGTATTGATGGGGGATTGTTTATGGTGATAGCAAACTCTACATTGCTACTTGCCGCTATTGCTCTGAGTGCTAGGCTGAGCGGAGTGTTCTCAAAGGCAGCGTTTGTAATGACCAGTGTTGAGATAGTTCGTGATTCCTCCGAACTAATATATACTTTATTATCTATGGGAAACACAGTGTCTGTGCGAATTTCAAACGAGCTTACTCCTGGCGGCGTTTGGAAACGAACAGTTCTTCTCTCATTACCTTCAAGCACATATTCTGAACATGCTTCGTTAAGACAACCTTCAATTGTTCTCGTCTCTGAACCAAAATTTTGTATGGTAAGACTCGTTTGTATATCTCCTGGTTGCAAATCTACAATTCCTACAGGAGCAAGATCGTTTGTTCCGATAACATGAAATTCTATACTTCCTCCTCTTGACTGTATCGTCGCCAGTACATCCGCGTACTCGTCCTGATGTATGCTATCAAGAAAACTACTTATGATATGCACTGTGGTTCCTTCTGTTACGCGACTTTCTATGCTCGTAAGGGCTGCACGTATGTTCACTCCCTGATGTGATGGCACCCAGGTACGCAAATAGTCGTCTACTTGTCTTTGATTCCCAGACTCAAACACTATCTCTGGCAGTGCACCCATTAATACCAGAGTATTTCTCGCCCCCAACGACTCGCGCGCCGCATTTCTTGCTTGCATGTATCTTGTTTCCCCACTATCTTCTGCATGCATACGCGCACCATTGTCTAAAACGATAATGACGTCTTGCGATTGCGCAAGAAAGGGAGCATATATTGCTGGTTGTGCGAGTGCAAGAACAAGAACAAGAAATATTAGCAAGTGAAGAAAGAGCAGCGGGTGCCGTATGAATCGTTGAAAAAAATGGAGAAAGTTTTTTTTCCCCTTATCTTTGATCAGAAACATCAATGAAGGAATAGCTTGTGATCGGGGTTTTGAGCGAATAATGTACAGAAGAATTAATGGTATCGCGACTGCGAGAAGAGGAATCCATTGAGGATAAAGAAAATACTCTGCAATCATAGGCGTGTATGAAAAGTTATTGTTTTTAAAACATTGTTTTTGTGAATAAAAAAATAAAGAGACAGAAAGAGAACAAAAGAAAGAAATAGCGGACAGAAAAAGTCTACACAAATCGAAAAAAACACGCAAAAAGAAATGACATCAAAAACAGAAAATGACGCTTTAAAAAAAAAAAAAAAAAAAAAAAAAAAAAAAAATAAAAAAAAAT